>CAZNRP010000001.1:0-4242 GCA_964575555.1 uncultured Thiohalophilus sp.
TGATGTTAAAGCGGGTGATGGGCAAGGCCAGCTTTGCCACGGTGCAGGATATGTCTGGGCGGATTCAGTTATATGTTACTCGTGATGAACTGGCCGAAGGTTTCTATAACGAACAGTTTAAAAAATGGGATTTAGGCGACATCATCGGTGCACAAGGTCGGCTGATGAAAACCAATAAGGGTGAGTTATCCGTTAAGGTTGACGACATTCGCCTGCTGACCAAAGCTTTGCGTCCACTACCTGAAAAATTTCAGGGGCTGTCCGATCAGGAAACCTGTTATCGCCAGCGCTATCTTGATTTAATTATGAATGATAATTCACGCAACACGTTTTTAATGCGCTCAAAAATAATTAGTCATATTCGTGAATTTTTAAGTAACAAAAATTTCCTCGAAGTTGAAACCCCAATGATGCAGGTGATTCCTGGTGGTGCCACGGCTCGTCCCTTTACCACCTTCCACAATGCGCTGGATATGGATCTTTATCTGCGTATTGCACCGGAATTGTATCTGAAGCGTCTGGTGGTAGGCGGTTTTGAACGGGTGTTTGAAATCAATCGTAACTTTCGTAACGAAGGATTATCGACCCGGCATAATCCTGAATTTACCATGATTGAGTTTTATGAAGCCTATGCGACTTATCATGATTTAATGAATATTACCGAAGCCATGCTGCGCTCCATTGCTGAGAATGTAGTAGGCAAAACCCTGATTCAGTATCAGGGCGATGAGTATGATTTTGGCAAATCGTTTACACGTATGACAGTGAAGGAATCCATTTTACATTTCAATGATGACATCACCGAAGCCGAGCTGGATGATGCCGATAAGGCACGCGCCATTGCCGGGCGACTGGGTATTCCACTTAAGGACGGCTATGGCCTGGGTAAGGTGCAAATTGAAATATTTGAAAAAACCGTTGAACATCGATTAATGAATCCCACCTTTATTACTGCCTACCCGACGGAAGTCTCACCACTGGCACGTCGCAGTGATGAGGATCCCTTTGTAACCGATCGGTTTGAATTCTTTGTCGGTGGCCGTGAAATCGCAAATGGTTTCTCAGAATTAAATGATGCTGAAGATCAGGCCGAACGCTTTCAGAGTCAGGTGGCCGAAAAAGAAGCCGGTGATGATGAAGCCATGTTCTTCGATCAGGATTACATCACCGCACTGGAACACGGCATGCCACCCACCGCCGGTGAAGGGATTGGCATTGATCGCCTGGTGATGCTGTTTACCGATGCCCCCTCGATCCGTGATGTACTCCTGTTCCCGCATATGCGACCGGTGCGAAGCGTAGGAAGTGCTGAATGAAGCTCGCAAGGCGAGATTCTATAGTGCGTGTAGGTGCGACTTCAGTCGCACAGGCCGGTACGATTGAAATCGTACCTACAGGTAGTCAGTAGGTTGGGCTGAGTAAAACGAAGCCCAACAATCTAGTGAAATGTTGGGCTTCACTTTCGTTCAACCCAACCTGCATTCGTGGCATTATTCGGTATGCCCCTTCGGCACTTTCCCCTTGAGCATGTAAGCGAAGGCGATTACCTCGGCCACGGCAAGATAAAGCGCTTCGGGGATTTGATCTCCCAGTTCAATTTTAGATAATACTTTTACCAGCTCAGGGTTGTCCTGTAACGGCACATCATGTTCGCGGGCAATGGTGAGGATCTGCTCGGCAATATCGCCCGCGCCTTTGGCGGTGACCTTCGGCGCATTTTTCCCATCGTATTGCAGGGCTACCGCGAGTGTGGGGGAATTCATTTTTTCATTCATACCTGTTCATCCACCAGTGGTGTATTGATGATTTCTGCTGCCGGCTCGGCTTGCCCCTGACGGCAGTCAATTCCGGCAACCTCAAGACCAGCATGACGCAGACGACTGCCCAGTGTTGCCAGATATTCATTGAACAGGGTATTGGTCTGCGCATCTTCAGCATGAAAGTGAACCGAGACTTGTTCATCTTGCAGACCGATCACAACTTGCACCGGGCCAAGTCCTTCCAGATCAAAGGCCAGTCGCATACTCCAGCGTGGGCTTAGCGTTTGTTGATGCTGGCGACCGTCTTCATCTGTCCAGGGCGGGGAGAAGGGTGCTTCACGCTGAATCCGCAGGTCAAATAAATTTATACCTTGCTCGGTGCGCACCGGTAATTCGATCGACCAGCCGGGGCGAAAGCTTTCTTCGCTTTTGAGTTGATGTAGTTGATGAATTTGCAAACGTGCAAGCACGCCTTCGGTTTGTTGTAATAATTGTTCAGCGGCTCGGAGCGATGATTGCGGAATCGCCTGTTGTGCTGAATTTTGAGCCAGACTGGGACTGACTCCGGCCTGAGCAACAGGGTTGCTTGAACTGATGGTGGCTCTGGCTCCCTGCATCACGGTGCCGGATTCAGCCGTAAGTTGGACGCTGGCCGCCTGAGTAGTCTGTTTAGCTGTTCGACTCGCCCCGGTTTCACTGGCAATGTAATATTGCAGCTGGGTGGACAATCGTAGCAGGTTGGTGCGGGTATCCTGTTGCAGGTTCAGGCTGCCGGGCTGCGGTGAAGCTTTCAGGTTATTTTCAAAAAAAGCTCCGCTGAGTTCGAGTGCCTGTTTAAGTGCGGTGGGCTGGCGCAAGGATTCAATGCCTGGCAGTTGATAATAGATCTGCTGTGCGGCAATGCGAATGGCCTTGTCGAATTGAGTGGTGGCCGCCGGGTTGCGGCTTAAATATTCAATATTGGCAAGCAGGGGCGGCAGCATTTGCTGTCGGGGCAGGTTATTGCGTAGAGCTCGACGGGTGATGGCTTCTGTCCCGGCTTGCACATCAATGAGTTTGAGTTGCAGCACGGGTGCATTTTTTAAAACCTCGATCTGCAACCGATCCCCGGCTTGCAGAGCTAGTGCCGGGGGACGGGCAACACTGGCCTGCATGCCCTGAATATTGAGCAGCATTTGTTCGGGGCTCGCCTTTAACACCAGCGCCTGCAGAATTTGTCCGCTTTGCCAGGGGGGTTGCGTGGTCGTCGGAGCCGTTACCGGTGCAGGAACCGGCACTGTATTTGGCAGACGCGGGCTGGCATCACTTTTGCTTGTTGAAAGTGGACTTTGTGGCGGTGGGGGCGGTTGGCCGCTGAGTTTTTTAATATCCATAAGAGATCTGCCGATAACATTATAACGGCCTGATACCGCTTTTCTAAATGATTTCAGGGGAGTCAATCGGCTGAAATTTTTATGGCCGGATTCGAGCACACAAACAGGAAGAATAAACTGCAAAGTAGCTATGATAAAACATCCTCCTCTCTATGTTCGCAAGAACAACAAAGTACACGGGCCGTTTCCGCCTAAGCAAATTTCCCAGTCTCTGTTACTGGGACGATTTCGTTTAAGCGATGAAGTGAGCGAAGACAAGGAAACCTGGCAGACCATTCAGTCGCGTCAGGATCTGGTGCCGGATGTCCTGCAGGGGGATCTGTCTGATGAACAGTTGCAGGAGCGGCTTAAGGCGGCTCGGCGCTGGGCGGATGAACGTCGACCTGAACATGGAGCACATCAGGATTCAGGTCGCTCGCCCGAGTCAGCAGAAACATTGGAATACCGCAGTCATCGGGAATCAATGTATAAACGCTTTTTGCAGCAGCATGAATTTTCAGTAACACAGACTCTGCTGGTCGCGCTGGTTGTGGGCAGTGTGATTTTTTCCGGTTTTTATTTTTCACCGGACACCCAGGTGGAACAACCGACTTGTGAACGGGCCGCCCAGCCTGGGGTGAACTGGCGCAACTGTCGTATGTCGGGCTTGCAGTCACTGAAATCAGATTTACAGAATGCGAATCTCGACAGTGCCAACCTCAGTGGCGCAAATTTATTTGCTTCGAATCTATCGGGTGCGAGCCTGATGTATATCGATTTAAGCATGGCAAATCTGAGTTATGTTAATTTTAGCCGGGCACAGATGAAAGGTGGAAATTTACGCCATGCGGATTTAAGTTATGCTGATTTTGCCGGAGCTGACTTGAGCTATGCGGATTTTAGTGGCGCTAATCTGCAGGATGTTAAGCTCGAAGGAGCACGACTGGATAACGCCATCTGGGTGGACGGACAGCATTGTGTTGCCGGTTCGGTGGGTGAGTGTTTAATCATTAAGGCTTCTAACAAAATAGTGGCTCCTAATAACAGTACACTTCAATGATTACCGTTCGTCCTGAGCCTGTCGAAGGAAGCCTGTCGAGGGAAGTCCTTCGGCGTTGCTCATTGTCGAA
>CAZNRP010000001.1:4342-66083 GCA_964575555.1 uncultured Thiohalophilus sp.
AGCCTGTCGAAGGAAGCCTGTCGAGGGAAGTCCTTCGGCGTTGCTCATTGTCGAAAGTATCACTGTATGGATTCTTACGGAGACCGTGGGAGAAAACCAGTACGACTGAAGTCGTACCTTGCAAAACTTGCATTATTTTATATCTTCCACCGTATAGCGTTGTATGCGAATGCTGTCCGACCAGTAATCGGAAGGCAATCCAGATTTGACTTTGAGTTGTGCCAGAAACTGTCGGGGGGTGGGCAGGCTTTCCCACACCGAAGGCAGGAAGGTACCCCGGTGTCCCTGATCCTCGAGTACCAGACCGTCGATCCCCGGGCGTAATTTTTTCAGCAGATCATTTTCCGATTTAAAGGTAACAGGTTCAG
This sequence comes from uncultured Thiohalophilus sp., assembly GCA_964575555.1. Lineage (GTDB taxonomy): Bacteria > Pseudomonadota > Gammaproteobacteria > UBA6429 > Thiohalophilaceae > JAADGZ01. Next base: position 4,711 of record CAZNRP010000001.1, read on the forward strand.
CGGGATTGAGTATTGATATATGATATTCAAGCTGCTTAAATTCCGACTCGCGGAGTGCTGCAAAACGCGGATCACGAAAAGCGGCGGCAAAAGCATTTTCGGCCACATCTTCCACTAGTGGCCGGTAAGCTTCAAGGCTGCCGATACAGCCGCGCAATTGTTGATTGATGTGCAGGGTGACAAAACAGGCTCTCTTTGTTTGCAGCGGGGAGGCATAGTCGGTCAGCTTTACCGGCAAAGCGCAACTCTGTTCCAGACCATAAGCAATCGAGGCACGGGCAAGTTCAAGCAGATTGTGTTTATGCTCCTGTGTCAGCATGCTCAGGCCTGATTTTCAAAAAATAAATAAGCACCATAGCCCACGACCTGGTCACGGGAGCCGGCAGTATCACCAGAGTTACGCAAATCCACCGTTTCCACATGCATAGCGTGGCGTTTTGCAATATGTAGCAAACCATTGACCGGTTTGCGACCACAGGCATCTTCATAGTTAATCAATGTGGGGTTGAGCATTTCAATGGCCCGGGAGGTGTGTTGATCCCGCTGTTGTGCGCTGGCGTAATCCAGATAATGACTAAGATCGGAACTGATGACGATGAGGGTGTGCCGATCGCCCCAGAGCATTTCCAGTACCTCGGCAACGGCAACTTCATTGGCATCACCGACGAGCAGCGGCACCAGCACAAATTCATCCAGAATCGTTTGCAGAAAGGGCAGTTGTACTTCAAGGCTGTGTTCGGGGGTATGGGCATCGTCGTTGACATTGACCTGACTCAGTGTTCCCAGCGTTTCGAGGCTGGCCCGATCCAGTGGGATGAGTCCCAGCGGGGTGGCAAAATGGCTGGCACGGGAACTGGCCAGACCATAAAATGGGAGGTGGTGAGAGGGGCCAAGTAGCACCACGCGATTAATCAGGTGGCTGATGGAATTCAGGCTCCGGTAGGCACTGGCGGCTATTGGTCCGGAATAGACATAGCCGGCATGGGGGGCGATGATAGCCTTCGGCGCGAGGTTAAATTCAGGAGCCTGCCCAGCCTCGTTCAGCAGCTGTTCCAGCATCGGTTCGAGTTCGCCACGGCTGGCGGGATAAAAGCTTCCTGCCACCGCCGGCTGTCTAATGTATTCGCTCATAACCCTTAATTATAGATGTTATTGGGGAGAATCAAGTTGCGACAAGATATCTGTTCTGATGAGTGAATTTTTGAGGTGCATAAAACTGAATTTGGGTAAGATGAGGCTCGAGCCTAATTCAGCGTTGTATTTATTAACGAGGTAGTGATGACACACGTAACAATACGTATAGGTCTGTTGACCGTCTCTGACCGCGCAAGTCGTGGTGAATATGAAGATCTGGGCGGCCCGGCCATGCAGGACTGGTTTCAGAAGGCGCTGAGCAGCGAATGGGAAGTGGTTGCGCAAATCGTGCCGGATGAGCAGGATCAGGTGGAAGCGGCGCTGAAAGCATTGGCCGATGATGAAGGCTGTTGCCTGATTGTCACCACCGGTGGCACTGGGCCTGCGCGGCGTGATATTACTCCGGAAGCAACTGCAGCGGTATGTGATAAAATTCTTGATGGTTTTGGGGAACAGATGCGTGCGGTGTCGTTAAAATTTGTCCCCACGGCGATTCTCTCACGGCAGATTGCCGGGATTCGGGGTCAGAGTTTGATTATTAATCTGCCGGGCAAACCTTCGGCCATCGATGATTGTTTGAATGCGGTGTTCCCGGCTGTACCCTATTGTGTGGATCTGATTGAAGGGCCTTATCTGGAAACGGACGAGTCGGTGATTAAAACCTTTCGTCCCAGGCATGCGAAAAAGCCCAGCTGAACGAGTATGGAAAAATTAAATCTAAAAACGGCGGTTAGCTTGCGTGATGCCATTTTGGCTGCACAGATTTATTTGCAGGAAGCCGGCGTCTGGTTTGGTCACGGTACTGACAATGCGCTGGATGAAGCGGCCTGGCTGGTTTCTCATGCGCTGGGTTTAGCGCCGGATTTTGCTGAGGAAATATTACCGAATCCCCTCAGTGCGGCCGAGAAAGATTCGATTTCAGCTCTTCTGCAGCGGCGGGTTGAAGAACGACTGCCGGCGGCCTATCTAACCGGCAAGGCCTGGTTTGCCGGCCTGCCATTTTATGTGGACGAACGGGTGCTGGTACCGCGTTCGCCCATTGCCGAGCTGATAGCCAATGAGTTTCGTCCCTGGCTGGAGCCGGAGCGGGTTGAGCGGGTACTGGATCTCTGTACCGGTAGCGCCTGTATCGCCATTGCCACCGCCTTTGCTTTACCAGAGGCCGAGGTGGATGCCAGCGATATTTCTGCTGGGGCGCTGGATGTGGCTCTGCGTAATGTGCGTGAACATAGTCTGGAAGATCGATTACATCTGTTTGAGTCGGATTTATTCAACGGCCTGCCGGAACATCGTTATGATTTGATTATTTCCAATCCGCCTTATGTGGATGCTGAAGACATGGCCGCCCTGCCGGACGAATACCGGCGGGAGCCGACACTGGGGCTGGCGGCAGGTCAGCGGGGACTGGATCTTGTGATCCCCATGTTGCGTGATGCAGCGGAGTATTTACAGCCGGAAGGGGTGGTGATTGTGGAAGTGGGCAACAGTGCCGAAGCCCTGAGTCAGCAGTTTTCACAAGTCCCCTTTACCTGGCTGGACTTTGAATATGGTGGTGAAGGTGTATTTTTACTCGAAGCCGCCCAGCTTTGCGATTATCATAGTGCGTTTGCTGAAGCGGCAAAGATTTGTAAGTAATATCAGGAATTTTGGAGAATACGAGAATGATGAAGCGGCCTGCCACTATTGAAGCCTATACCGATCTGGTTGAACAGGGTTTATTTGAAGTTGAAGAATTACGTTTTTCAGTGGAGTTTGATGAAGAATTTATGGAAGGAGCACTTAATTTTGTAGGGGCTCTGGAAGAGGAATTGAAACAGATGATGGCGGCCTTAAAAGAAGACCGTTATGAATTTGTCGATGAAGATCTGGGCTTCATGTCTTTGGTTAAAAATCAGAGCAATATGATCCTGCCGTTTAAAGGTCTATTAAATTTGATTAATACCACCCACCGCAAGGGATTATTAGACACGGCAGCTGAGTAATTCGCAATACAGAAATTATGTTATATCAGCTGCTATAATTAACCACTTACTTTAGCCGAAGAACATCATGTCCGAATTAATATTTGATACCGATCTCATCCGCCGTTACGACAAGGCTGGGCCTCGCTATACTTCTTACCCGACGGCAGTTCAGTTTCATACTGATTTTACCGCTGACGATTATAAAGCGCAGCTGGAAGCCAGTAATGCCACAGGGCGGGATTTGTCGCTTTATTTTCATATTCCCTTTTGCGATACCATCTGTTTTTTTTGCGGCTGCAATAAAATTGCCACCAAAGATCGAAGTCGTGCCGAACCTTATTTGCGCCGGGTTTATAAAGAACTGGAAATGCAGAGTGCCTTGATCGATCCTGCACGACAGGTCAGACAATTACATTGGGGCGGTGGCACACCGACGTTTATCAGCCATGATGAGATGCGTGAGCTGATGAATATGACGCGCAAATTTTTTACTCTGGCAGATGATAGCGAGGGTGAATACTCGATTGAAATTGATCCGCGTGAGGCCACGGCTGAGACCATTAAAATTTTGCGGGAAGTCGGTTTTAACCGGATGAGCCTCGGAGTGCAGGATTTTGATCCTGCGGTACAAAAAGCCGTTAACCGGATTCAGCCTGAAGAACAAACTTATGCTGTTATTGAAGCCGCGCGTAAAGAAGGTTTTCATTCGGTCAGTCTTGATTTGATCTACGGTCTGCCGCACCAAAGCATGGCAACATTTTCAGCGACGCTGGAAAAAGTATTAGAGATGAATCCGGATCGCCTGTCCGTTTTCAACTATGCGCATTTGCCAGAAATGTTCAAACCGCAACGGCGTATTAATGAAGCTGATTTACCTTCTGCCGATGAGAAATTAGCAATATTGAAAAATACTATTGATACCCTGATTGGTGCTGGCTATGTGTATATTGGCATGGATCACTTTGCCAGGCCGGATGATGAATTAGCGATAGCTCAAGCTAATGGTCTGCTGTATCGAAATTTCCAGGGTTATTCCACTCATGCTGATTGTGATCTGGTGGCACTGGGCGTGACCTCGATTGGTAAAGTCGGTGACTGCTTTGCCCAGAACTTCAAACCCATGGATGACTACACCGCGCGTATTGATAATAATGAGCTGGCGATTTTCCGGGGCTTTGCATTGTCAGCCGATGATCGCCTGCGTCAGGAAGTGATCAATCAGTTGATTTGTAATTTTGTGCTGAATTTTGCCGAGATTGAAAACAAGTTCAATATTACTTTCGCTGATTATTTCGCCGTTGAGCTGGATGATCTCAAGGTCATGAAAGATGATGGCCTGATCGATATCAACGCAGAAAATATAAGCGTGAGTTCGGCCGGAAAATTACTGATCAGAAATATCTGTATGGTCTTTGATATTTACCTGCGCAATAAAACTGAGCAGCGTTTCTCGAAAGTTATTTAAGGATGTGTTGAATTATTCTGGCAGATCTTCCGTTATTGTGTTCGACTTCAGTCGAACAAGGTCGAAGCCACCCCCAGCGGTTTCTCTCGCCCCGTTCGATTGAAGTCGAACAGGGGAGGGCGATGCGGTTGTTGTCATAATGCAGGTTCGGTTTTAGCGGTACCTGCAGCTACTAACTGGCCAGACTTTTATTCTTACGGACTTCAGCGATATTCTTTGGTTTATCGATATGCATGCCCTGAGCATAATGAACACCGATTTCTTTTAGCATGAGCAGGGTTTCTTCATTTTCCACATATTCAGCAATTGTTTCTATGCCCATCATGGTGCCGATGCGATGAATGGTCTCGACAAAGGTTTTATCCATTTTGTCATGGCAGATATCGCGGACAAAGCTGCCGTCAATTTTTAGAAAATCTACCGGCATATTTTTCAGATAGGCAAATGAACTCAGACCATTGCCAAAATCATCCAGAGCAAACTTACAGCCCAACTCTTTAAGTGAGTTGATAAAATGTATGGCCTTACTCATGTTAGCAATGGCGGCGGTTTCAGTCACTTCAAAACAGAGGTGCTCTGGTGAGCAGTGACTATTCAGTATTTCATTACGGGTATATTCTAGAAAGCTGCTGTCACTAAGCGATTGGCCTGACAGATTGATAGCGACAAATAACTTTTCGTCTACATTGTCATTTTGATATTCTTGCAGGGTAATAAGGGCATTATGAATAACCCACTTATCAATATCAGTAATTAAATTATAACGTTCAGCCGCAGGCAGGAATGCCATGGGCGGTATTATTTCACCTTCGATAGTTTGTAGGCGAATGAGTAATTCACAAAAGCGTTTGTGCTTGCTGTTTGTATCAATAGGAATAATTTTCTGACAGTAAAGCAGGAATGAGTCAGTTGCGAGTGCATGTTGAATATCCTGCACCCAGCGTATTTCTGTTTTGCGTTTTGAATATTCCTTATCATTTTCGCGGTATGTTTGAACCTGGTTGCGACCATTTTCTTTTGCCGCATAGCAGGCGGTATCGGCTGCGCTGAGTATATCGGATACGCCACTGGACTCTGAGTTAATCGGAACGAGTCCGATGCTGACGCCTACTTCGAAGGTATTATTGCCCCAGGGGAAACGGGTTTCCTTAATGGTGGTACGCATGATATTTGCAATTTTATATGCCTGTTGTTCACTGCAACCTTCCAGGAGAACGCCAAATTCGTCCCCGCCGAGGCGGGCAAGCACATCACTTTTTCTCAACAATGGTTGAAGTTTTTGCGCAAGTTGTTTTAGTAACTCATCACCGGCAGCATGACCCGCGGAATCATTCACAACTTTGAATTGATCAAGATCCAGGTAACATAAGGCATGGGATGTTTTTTCATTGCGGGCATTCTGTATAGTTTGTTCCAGGCGGACTTCAAACTCATGTCGGTTTACCAGACCGGTAAGGCTATCGTGAGTGGCCTGATAGCTGAGTTTATAGGTCATCGTGCGCATTTCACTCACATCATGAAAAGTCAGGATGGCACCAAATATTTCATGCTCATCATCCATGATAGGGGCGGCGGTGAGCTCAATGGCAAACTCTTTTTTATCTTTTCTAATCAATACGATGTCATCTGTTTTGGAAAAAATGACGTGCTCGTTCAGGGCGATGCTGACCGGATTTTCCGCTTCTAAATGATCGCTCTCAGATATAATCGTGAATACATCCTCCAGAGATTGGTAGATAGCCTGTTCGCTGTTATAGCCGGTTAAATGCTCGGCCACCGGATTCATGAACTGGATATAACCCTGGTTATCCGTGGTAATGACTGCATCACCGACGGATTGCAGGGTGACCAGTGCCAGTTCTTTTTCCTGGATAATACTTTTTTCTATGCGTTTTATCCGGCGAGTCGTATAAATCGCGATACTGGTACCCAGTATCAGAGCCAGTGAAATTAAAATATAAAGAATGTTTTTAGCTTGCAGATTTGATTCATCGGCCAGTGCTTCAATTTCTGCAATTGAGTCATATTGCATAAGTTGCAGTTGAGTAATATATTCAATAACCTTGTTTTGGGCCTGAATAGTTTTGCCGGTCATGAGTTCTCTGGCTTCTTTCAACTTACCCTCCCAGGCAAGCTGGACCACTTCACGCTGGATGGGGACGGTATAGTTCGCGGCTTCAGTTTGTTGTTCGAGGAGACTTCGCTCTTTTGCACTTAATGGCATCGCAATGATTTTGTTGTAGGCTATGCTGAAGTCAGCTGCATTCTGGTTGTATCGCATAAAAGCATCGTCCCGTTCGAAGGGATCGAGTTCGGTCACCATTATGTAGAGATTAATGCTGCGCTCGCGAGCGGCTGTGTGCAGTGTTTTGAGCAGATCAAGTTTAAGACCTACTTTATCAATAACGGCTTCAAGATCATGATGAGCCTGACTGGACTGGTTAATACTGACAAAACCAATGCCGATACAGAGAAAAATCAGGCTGCTAAAGGCGATAGATAAAAGGGTGGGACTGATAGAATGTGAGGAATGAGATGCATTCCTGATACTTGCTCGGCTATCTTTTTTTATATAAGTCATACTGTGTTAGTTATTTTAACTTTTTCTGGCCTCGAGTATAATTTATAGTAATCATTTCGTAACAATAGTACTTATAGCAGCATGCCGGCAAGTATGTTGTGTAAGAAATCACCATTCCGAAGAAGATCATAATTGAGAAACATTTTTTATGTCAGGTAATAGTATAGGCAAGATATTCAGCGTCACAGGTTTTGGTGAAAGTCATGGTCCTGCGATTGGCTGTATTGTCGATGGCTGTCCTCCTGGGATGGCCTTGTCGGAATCTGATTTGCAGGCGGATCTTGATCGCAGAAAGCCGGGAACCAGTCGTCACACCACCCAGCGGCGTGAAGCGGATGAGGTGCAGATTTTATCGGGCGTTTTCGAAGGTCAAACCACCGGTGCGCCGATTGGCCTGATTATTCACAATACCGATCAGCGCTCGAAAGATTATTCGACCATTATGGATCGATTCCGTCCGGGCCATGCGGATTATACTTATCAGCAGAAGTACGGCATTCGTGATTATCGCGGTGGCGGGCGCTCTTCGGCACGAGAAACCGCGATGCGCGTGGCCGCCGGTGCGATTGCCAAAAAATACCTGAAAGAAAAATATGGCATTGATATTTACGGCTATATGGCGCAACTGGGGCCAATCAAAGCCGAAGTCTTTGACTGGAGTGAAGTGCGTAAAAATGCCTTCTTTTTCCCGGATGCGGCGAAAGTCAGTGAGCTGGAAAGCTATATGGATGCGCTTCGCAAAGAAGGTAATTCCATCGGTGCACGGATAAATGTCGTTGCCACCGGTGTCCCCCCAGGACTGGGCGAGCCGATTTTCGATCGTCTGGACGCGGAGCTAGCACATGCGTTGATGAGCATTAACGCAGTGAAAGGCGTGGAGATCGGTGCAGGTTTTGAATCGGTGGTACAGAAAGGCACCGAGCATCGGGACGAAATGACGCCGCAAGGGTTTTTGTCGAATCATGCCGGAGGGGTGCTGGGCGGGATTTCATCCGGGCAGGATATACTTGCCAGTATTGCCTTAAAAGCCACGTCCAGCCTGCGCCTGCCTGGGCGTAGTGTAAATCTTGCCGGTGAAGCAGTCGAAGTGGTGACCGAAGGCCGCCATGATCCCTGTGTTGGCATTCGCGCCACGCCCATCGCTGAGGCTATGATGGCCATTGTATTAATGGATCACGTACTGCGCCAGCGCGCACAGAATATGGATGTAAATTCAGAAACACCGATTATTCCCCCTGCAGTCAAACGATAGTGTTGTTTAACGCAGAGGCGCAGGGGCGTAGAGATACCGCAATTCAGAACATTCTGTTTTTACAGAAAAGCCTCTGCGCCTTTGCGCCTCTGCGGCCTCTGCGTTTTTCATAATGGCTCGGCTCGAACGCGTGCCCTATTGGCGGCTTTCTGGCTTCTATTTTTTTTATTTTGCCAGTCTCGGGGCACTGATCCCATATTGGAGTCTGTACCTTAAATCTCTGGGATTTAATGTCACCGAGATAGGCAATCTCATGGCCATACTCATGGCCACCAAAATTATTTCACCGAATATCTGGGGCTGGGTGGCGGATCATACCGGGCGGCGCATGGCAATTGTGCGCATGGGCTGTCTGATTTCCATGCTGGCTTTCGCCGGGGTTTTTTATAGCGAGGGCTTTGTCTGGCTGGTGCTGGTGATGGTGGTTTTCAGTTTTTTCTGGAATGCGACTCTGCCCCAGTTTGAGGCCACTACCTTTTCTCATTTGGGAAACCAGACCCATCGTTACAGCAGTATTCGGCTCTGGGGTTCGATCGGTTTCATTGCCGCCGTGTGGGGACTGGGCAGTATGCTGGAAGGTGACAGCATTCACCTGTTGCCGATGATCCTGCTTATCATGTTTGCTGGGATCTGGCTCAGCAGTCTGCTGGTGCCAGAAAACGCAGCCGGGCATTTGAGTCTGGATCACGAGCCTCTGCGCAAGTTACTGCGACGACCTGAGGTGCTGGGTTTGCTGGTGGCCTGTTTTCTGATGCAGGCCAGTCACGGGCCGTATTACACGTTTTATTCTATTTATTTGCAGAATTATGGCTATTCGTTACCCGCTATTGGGGGATTATGGGCGTTGGGTGTGGCCGCCGAGGTCGGGATATTTTTATTGATGTCGCGTCTGGTACCCCAATTCGGATTGCGAGGGCTATTGCTGGGGAGCTTATTACTGACCGCATTGCGCTGGTTAATAACCGCACTGTATCCTGAGTCAATGGGACTGATGGTCTTTGCCCAATGTCTGCATGCGGCCAGTTTTGGTATTTATCATGCGGTGGCCATCCAGTATATTCATAACTTTTTTAGCGGTCGTCATCAGGGTAAGGGACAAGCACTTTATAGTAGTTTGAGTTTTGGCGCGGGCGGTGCGCTGGGCAGTTTATATAGCGGTTATCTGTTTGACGGGTTGGGTGCGCGGAGCATGTTTTTAACCGCAATGGTTTTGGCATTGGCCGGATTTTTCATTGCCTGGCGCTATCTTCCCGCCGAGTCTTCGTCTATAAAATAAAAAAGGGCACGCTTAATTATTGAAACCTGATTATCCATCGGTTTGGTTGATCTGTCATGATTCAAGCCATCCCTTTTATGGTCGATAGATGGGGTATTCTCAGGTATACAGGAACAAAATGGAATGAATGGGCGAGCAGTTTGTGATGTGTTAATTATTGGTGGCGGGGTGTCGGGCACCGCTCTGCTATATCAACTGGCGGCGTTTACCGATTTAAAACGTATTACCCTGCTGGAAAAATATGCCCAGGTTGCGGCGGTTAATTCTAATGGCCGCAACAATAGTCAGACCCTGCATTGCGGTGACATCGAAACCAACTATACCCTGGAAAAAGCGCAGCAGGTTCAACGCACTGCTGCGATGCTGGTGAATTACACCTCCCATTTAGCGGATCGTGAGCAAATTATATTCAAGCACCAGAAAATGGTGATTGGTGTTGGTGAGCACGAAGCAGCAATACTGGCTGAACGTTTCAAACTTTTTTCCCCCCATTTTCCGGCCATGCAATTGCTGGATGAACACGCCATTCAGAAGCTGGAACCCAATGTGATGAAAGGGCGCAAGGAGGCCATTAATGGTTTGGGGATTGAGAATGAATATACCACCGTCAATTTTGCGGCTTTATCGGAATCTTTTGTTGAGCAGGCGCGTGAGTATAAAGATAAAGAGATCGAGGTTTCCTTATCAACTATCGTGAATAAAATTGAAAAACAGGGCGAACTGTATCAGCTAAAAACCAGCCAGGGTGATTATCAGGCGCGCTTCGTGGTGGTCTGTGCCGGGGGCCATAGCCTGCTGTTTGCCCATCGTATGGGTTATGGCCATTATTACTCCTGTTTGCCCATGGCAGGCAGTTTTTATTACGCGCGAAAATGCCTGAATGGCAAAGTGTATACCGTGCAAAATGACAAACTGCCGTTTGCTGCGATTCATGGAGATCCCGATATTCTGGTGACAGATAAAACTCGTTTTGGCCCCACCGCTCTGGTGATACCGATGCTGGAGCGTTATAACATTAAGACCCTGCCCGAGTTCTTTCAGGTTTTGCGTCTGGATCACAAAGTGTTACAGGCCTTCTGGAATTTGTTGCGGGTAGCTGATATTCGTAATTATATTTTTCGTAATATGTTGTTTGAAGTACCGGGTATTCGACGCCGTTTGTTTTTGCATGATGCGCGTAAGGTTGTCCCGGCAATGCAACTGGCAGATTTACAGTTTGCCAAAGGTATCGGCGGCGTACGCCCGGTGATGATCGATAAGCGTGAAGGCAAGCTGCATCTGGGTGAGGCTAAAATTGATACCGGCGAGGGTATTATTTTTAATATGACTCCTTCACCCGGTGCCACCAGTTGCCTGGGCAATGCCGAGAAAGACATGCGAATTATTGCTGAGCGGCTTGGCTGCCGGATTGATGAGACTCTGTTTCAAGAAAAACTGAATTAGGCCAGTACCTCAATCATTTTCTTAGCCGCATTCGACAGCGTGCGCCGCGCATGCCAGACCACACCGAGTTCACGCTGTATTTTTAATTCATCGATGTCGATCACCTGTAATTCATTATCCAGCATACTACGTGGCAACACGCTCCAGCCCATGCCCACACTCACCAGCATTTTGATGGTTTCCATATAATTGGTCGACATGCGTACCTTGATGGTGTCACTAATGGCTGTTTCAATCAGTTCACGGGTGTAGGTGCCACGTTCCGGCAGTATCGCGGGATGGGCTAGCAGCTCAGTCAGACTGTCAGGATGATGACGATAAAGGGGATGGGATTTTCCCACCACCAGCGCAAGAGGATCCGGCCAGAGAGCCTGTATATTCAAATCGGCTTCAGCCTCCAGTGGCAGGGTAATTACTCCCAGCTCCAGATCACCGTGATGTATTGCTTTGCAGGCTTCTTCCGATTCCATGAAATGCAGATCCAGCTCCACCAGCGGATAGCGGGCATTAAATTGCCGCAGCACTGGAGGCAGATGATGCAGACCGATATGGTGGCTGGTCGCCATTTTTAGCGCTCCTCCAACCTGTTCGGATAGATTGTGCAGAATGCGGCGGCTATCCTCAATTTCGAGCAAAATATGGCGCGCGCGGGGCAGCAGTACCCGGCCCCCTTCGGTGAGTGAAACCTGTCGACCAATGCGGTCAAATAATTTTGTGTTCAGCGTCGATTCCAGTGCGGCGATACGTTTGCTCACCGCAGGCTGGGTTATGTGAATGTGTTCTGAGGCACGGGAGAAGGAGCCGGTTTCGGCCACCGCAATAAAGGCCTGTAAGCTGGTGATGTCCATGCTATGTATTCCTATATGGAATATTAAATATAAAAATAATGAATTTGTGTAATAGCATAGACGAGACTAGACTTCCCGCACAAGTTGAATGATGCAAAAACAGGATGAAGAAAATGGCTGGCAAGACCTTATACGACAAATTGTGGGATGCCCATGTAGTGCGCGACAGCGGTGACGGCGCGGTATTGATCTACATCGATCGGCATCTGGTGCATGAAGTGACTTCTCCGCAGGCCTTTGAAGGTCTGCGTCTGGCCGGGCGCAAGCCCTGGCGGGTGGCGGCCAACCTGGCCACCCCGGATCATAATGTGCCGACCACGACAAATGAACGTCTCAGTGGCGTGGACGGTATCGCTGATCCTGTTTCCCGTTTGCAGGTGCAGACCCTGGATAAAAATTGTCAGGAGTTCGGCATTACCGAATTTACGATGAATGATCCCCGTCAGGGTATCGTCCATGTCATCGGTCCAGAAGAAGGGGCCACCCTGCCGGGGATGACCGTGGTTTGTGGTGATTCGCATACCTCCACCCATGGCGCGTTTGGTGCCCTGGCCTTTGGTATCGGTACCTCCGAAGTGGAACATGCCCTCGCCACGCAGTGCCTGTTGCAGAGCAAATCCAAAGCCATGTGCATTCGTGTCGAGGGTGCCGCGCCGAAAGGGGTGACGGCCAAAGATATCGTGCTCGCCATTATCGGTGAAATTGGTACTGCGGGCGGTACCGGCTATGCGATTGAGTTTGCCGGGCAGGCAATTCGTGATCTTTCCATGGAAGGCCGCATGACCCTGTGTAATATGGCGATTGAAGCGGGTGCCCGTGCGGGCATGGTGGCGGTGGATCAGATCACCGTCGATTATGTTAAAGGTCGTCCCTATGCGCCGAAGGCGGAGCACTGGGAACAGGCAGTAGCTGACTGGCAGAGCCTGCACAGCGATGATGATGCGGTATTCGATAAAAATATTGTGATCGAGGCGGCCAGTATTAAACCACAGGTGACCTGGGGTACTTCACCAGAAATGGTGGTGGCGGTGGGGGAACGGGTGCCAGATCCGGCCAATGAGCCCGATAGCGTTAAACGCGAGGGCATGTCAGCAGCACTAAAATATATGGGGCTGGAAGCCAACACGCCGATTACGGCGATCCCGATCGATAAAGCTTTCATTGGCTCCTGCACCAACTCGCGTATCGAAGATTTACGTGCAGCGGCAGTCATCGCCAAAGGTCGCAAGGTTGCAAGTAATGTCAGTCTCGCGCTGGTGGTGCCGGGGTCAGGATTAGTGAAGAAACAGGCCGAAGAAGAAGGTCTGGATAAAGTTTTCATCGAGGCCGGATTTGAATGGCGTGAGCCGGGCTGTTCTATGTGTCTGGCCATGAACGCGGATAAACTGGAACCGGGCGAACGCTGTGCCTCGACGTCCAACCGTAATTTCGAAGGCCGACAGGGGCAGGGCGGACGCACCCATTTAGTGAGTCCCGCCATGGCCGCCGCAGCGGCTATTGCCGGGCATTTCGTTGATGTGCGGGATTTATAAAATCTGCCACAAAGGCGCGAAGGCGCAGAGGACGCAAAGAAGTTAAATTTTGAAACTTTGTGCTCTCTGCGTCATTGCGACTTTGCGTTAAAAATGAGGTATGAAAAAATGGAAAAATTTAAAACATTAAGCGGCATCGTGATGCCCATGGATCGACCCAATGTCGATACGGATGCGATCATCCCCAAGCAGTTTCTGAAATCGATCAAGCGCACCGGCTTTGGCCCTAATTTATTCGATGAATGGCGTTATCTGGATCAGGGGGAGCCGGATATGGATAATAGTCAGCGTCCCCTGAATACAGAATTTGTACTTAATCAGGAACGCTATCAGGGGGCGAAAGTATTGCTGGCGCGGAAAAACTTCGGCTGCGGATCCAGCCGTGAACATGCGCCCTGGGCGCTGGAAGATCACGGCTTTCGAGCGATCATCGCGCCGAGCTTTGCCGACATCTTTTTCAACAACTGTTTCAAGAATGGCCTGTTACCTATTGTGCTGGATGACGCGGTAGTGGATGATCTGTTTCGCGAAGTTGAAGCTGCACCGGGCTATGCCTTGACCGTGGACTTGCAGGCGCAGACGATCACCCGGCCGGATGGCCGTGAAATTTCGTTTTCAGTGGATGAGTTCCGTAAATATTGTCTGCTCAACGGACTGGATGATATCGGCATGACCTTGCAGCATACGGATGACATACGCGCCTACGAAGTACGGCGACAACAGGAAGCGCCGTGGCTGTTTTAAGAGAAGAGTAGCTAGTGGCTAGTGGCCAGGTAGAATCAGGTTTTCCCAGCTACTAGTCACTAGCTACCCGCAACTTGCCTTAAATGCGGCATAGATTATTTTATTTCTCGGAAATTAAACTTATGACAAAGAAAATTTTAATCCTCCCCGGTGACGGTATTGGTCAGGAAATCGTGGCCGAGGCAGTCAAGGTGCTCGACTGTTTACAAAAAGATTTTGATCTGAAGATCGAACTGGAACATGCGCTGGTGGGCGGTACGGCTTACGATGATAGTGGTTCACCGTTACCGGAGAGCACGCTGAAGCTGGCGAAAGAAGCAGACTCACTTTTGCTGGGTGCGGTAGGCGGTTATAAATGGGAGTCACTGGACATTGCGGTGCGCCCGGAAAAAGGCCTGCTGGGTTTACGTGCCGAGCTGGAACTGTTCGCTAATTTGCGCCCCGCGATTCTCTATCCGCAATTGGCGGATGCCTCAAGCCTGAAACCCGAAGTGGTATCTGGGCTGGATATCATGATCGTGCGTGAATTGACTGGCGGCATTTATTTTGGTCAGCCCCGTGGCATACGCACCCTCGACAATGGTGAGCGGGAAGGCTACAACACCCTGGTATATCGTGAGTCTGAAATCGAGCGCATCGCCAAAGTGGCGTTTGATATTGCTGCGAAACGCGATAGCCAGGTTTGTTCAGTGGATAAGGCCAACGTGCTTGAGTGTACTGAGTTGTGGCGTGAGGTTGTTATTCGGGTTGGCGAGGATCATAAAAATATTGAACTCAGTCATATGTACGTGGACAATGCCGCCATGCAGCTGGTGCGCGCGCCAAAACAGTTTGACGTGATGGTGACCACCAATATGTTCGGTGATATTTTGTCTGATTGCGCCGCCATGCTCACCGGCTCCATCGGCATGTTGCCCTCGGCTTCATTGGATATCAATAGTAAGGGCATGTATGAGCCGATTCACGGCTCCGCACCGGATATCGCCGGGCAGGGCGTGGCCAATCCGCTGGCGACGATTCTATCGGTGGCAATGATGTTGCGTTATAGCTTGAATGAAGCCGCACTGGCCGAACGTATCGAACAGGCGGTCAACAGCGTGCTGGATCAGGGCTTGCGCACTCAGGATATATTCAGCGAAGGCATGAAAAAGGTCGGCACCGCCGACATGGGCGATGCCGTCGTTGCCGCGATGCGGCAACAGTGATGAGTGACGAGGGACAAGGAAAAACGCTTAAATCTCGTCACTCGTCACTTTTCACTCGTCCCTAAATATGCATTTAAACAAACAAGATAGATTTGAGGCAGAGCAATGAAAAGAGTCGGGTTGATAGGTTGGCGTGGCATGGTGGGTTCGGTGCTGATGCAGCGCATGCGCGAAGAAAAAGATTTTGATCTGATTGAACCGATCTTTTTCACTACATCACAAACCGGTCAGCCGGGGCCAGATGTGGGCAAGGATGTGCCGACACTGAAAGATGCAAAAGATATTGACGAACTAAAAGCAATGGATGTGATCCTCTCCTGTCAAGGGGGTGCTTACACCGAAGATGTCTATCCTAAACTGCGTGCAGCGGGCTGGAAGGGTTACTGGATTGATGCGGCTTCTACTTTACGGATGGAAGATGAGAGCATCATCGTGCTGGATCCGGTTAATCTGGAAGTGATTAAAGATGGCCTGAGCAAGGGTGTAACTACCTTTGTGGGTGGTAACTGCACTGTAAGCCTGATGCTGATGGCACTGGGTGGCTTGTTTCAGAACGATTTGATCGAATGGATTTCACCGATGACCTATCAGGCGGCCTCTGGTGCCGGTGCACGCAATATGCGTGAGTTGCTGCAACAGATGGGATCGCTGCGCGATTCTGTCGGCGATCTGCTCGATGATCCGGCTTCGGCTATTTTAGAAATTGATAAACAGGTCACCGCACATTTGCGTGGAGACAGCTATCCAGTGGAAAACTGGGGTGTGCCGCTGGCCGGTAGTTTGATCCCTTGGCTGGACAGTCAGCTTGAATCAGGACAGAGCAAAGAAGAATGGAAGGCCGAAGTTGAAACCAACAAGATCCTCGGTAATGCCAACGCGATCCCGATCGATGGTATTTGTGTGCGTATCGGCGCCATGCGTTCTCATTCTCAGGCTCTAACCATCAAACTGAAAAAAGACGCGCCGCTGGATGAAATTGCCTCCATGCTGGCGGAAGCCAATGACTGGGTCAAAGTTGTGCCGAATGAGCGTGAGCGGAGTATGAATGAGCTGACTCCCGCTGCGATTACCGGCACGCTGAGCGTACCGGTGGGTCGTTTGCGAAAGTTGACTATGGGCAATGATTTTCTTTCTGCCTTTACTGTTGGTGACCAACTGCTCTGGGGAGCGGCGGAACCCTTGCGGCGGATGTTACGGATCCTGCTGGAGGATTAAAAAATTGCCTGATGCGGGGATTTAATGTTTTTTCGGCATTGGGCGATAAACACTTTTAAAGGTGTTCAAACCATGGAAATTTTGGTAAAAGACTATTTGTAAGCTATAGTTACTGAAGACTTATAAAGGCTATTCAAAGCTAAGTTCGATAAGTTTTTGAAAAATAAATAGAAACTGCTGTATTTGCTCGATAGATTCCATGATTGCTATTTTTTGGGTTACGAGGATTTGAGTCAATATAGCTTAGGGTTACGTCAAAAACGTAACGGACCAGGAGAGGTTTTAATATGCTGCGTACGCTGCCCAGATTTTTAACAGCATGCATTTTGATCGTAATGCCCATCGTTGCCAGTGCGCTGGGATTTGGCAATATTAAACTTAATTCCGCGCTCAATGAGCCATTGGACGCAGAGATTGGATTACTGTCTGCTACCGTGGATGAGGTTAGCGGATTGACGGTAAAAATGGCTTCACGGGAAGCTTTTTTACGTGCCGGTGTTGATCGACCTACTTTCCTGAATTCCTTCAATATAGAAATCAAGAGTCGTACCGATGATTCTTTCTATATTCACATGACCAGTCATCAGCCTGTACGCGAACCCTTTCTTAATTTCCTGCTTGAACTTAACTGGTATAACGGTCGCATTTTACGCGAATACACCGTGTTGCTGGATCCACCGGGCCGGATTATTAAACAGCCGGCTGTGATTGCAACCCCGGAAGTAACTGAGCCTGCACAAATTGTCCGGGATCCTGAGCCTGAATTGGCTATCGAGCCGGAAGTTACTGCTGAAGCTGCCCCCGAAGTTGAATCGGCACCAGTGCCTTTCCCCGTTCCTGCGCCGATCGCCATTGAAGCGGAAACCGCTGCCGTTGCAGAAGAGCCAGAACCTATGCCGGTCGAGGAAGAGGTTGTGACTCCGGCAGCTGTTGTTGAAGAAGACATAATGCCTGAATCTGCAGAGCCACTGGTCGAACCTGAGACCATACAGGCAGAGACTGAAATCCTACCTGAACCTGAGCTGGTCACTGAGGAGAGTCTGCTGCTGGAGCCGATGGCGGCAACGGTGGTTGTTGACGATTCAACCGCTTTTAGTGATGACACCGAATTATTTCCACGCATTCCTCTTACCGAGTATCAGGAAGGCCGCGCCGCACAGGCGGTTGAGCCGGAACCTGGAATGCTGGCACAGGGTGAACTGGATTACGGCATCACCCGCAAAGGCGATAATCTCTGGACGGTTGCGAAGAAGCTACAGGCCGGTGATGAGTCGATTAGTATTTATCAGATCATGATGGCACTGCTGAAAAACAATCCTGATGCTTTTAATGAAGGAAATATCAACCGCCTGAAAATTGGCCATGTGTTGCGTATCGAGGATCCCGCTTTACTGGAAGCCATGAGCGAAGATGAAGCACGTTTAGCTTATAGCCTTCAGACTGAAGAATGGGAAAGTTATCGTCAGGAAATGGCTACTGCTGCAACAGCTGATGAGCTACAACCCATTATTGCTGGAGATCTTGAAGCTCCTGCAGATATTGACACAGCGGAAGTTAGTGGTGAGCTAACTGTAGCTGCTCCGGGTGGCGAAGAGCTGACTGCAGGTGAAGGCCTGACCGATACTGCATTGAATGGTGAAGTGGCAACCCTGAAAGAAGAACTGCGTCAACTGCGTTCCGATGCCGAGGCTATGGGTGGAACCGATGCTGGTTTAAACCACCAAATTAAAGAGCTGGAAACCGAACTGGCAGATATGCAGCGCGCCATTTCAATTCAGAATACAGAACTTGCTGCGGTGCAACAGATGGCCGGGAAGGCAAATGAAGCGGATGTGCTAGAAGATGCCAGCCCTGAAGAAATGCCGGTTGCAGAAGAACTTGTTGTTGCTGAAGTTGAAACCACTGAAGCTGAGTCTGTCGCTCCTGTAATCGAAGAAGAGCCGGTTGTTGCAGAAGAAGTTGTTGTGGAAGAAACGCTGCCGGAGCAGTCAGAGCCGGTAGCTGAAGAACCTGCGATGGCAGAAGAACCCGTTCAACAACCTACACCGGTTGTTGCCCCAATTCCCGTACCTGCAGCTGAGCCAGAAGCTGGGTTTATGGCAAAGGTTAGTGCTGTATTTGCCGGAATTGCAGCGACTTTAAGTGGCATGATGGGTTCGATGGCGGGTGATTCTCTGTTGCTCTTTGTCGGTTTACCTATATTACTCGTCCTCATCATCCTGATGGTGATTGTAATGCGCCGCCGGAAACAGGCTCAGGATGGTTTTCAGGAAAGTATTCTTACCGGTGAACCGGCTGCCGCGCCAGCCGATCAGACCGAAGCCAGAGAAGAGGAATCTTCTTTCCTTAGTGATTTTGCCGTCAGCGGAGCGGGAGCGATACAGGCTGAAGACAGTGAGGTTGATCCTCTGACTGAAGCTGATGTCTTTATGGCCTATGGCCGTTATGAAGCGGCTGAAGAACGTTTGGCCGAAGCGCTGGAAAATGATCCTTCGCGCAAGGAACTTAAACTCAAGTTGCTGGAGCTTTATAGCGCAACCAAAAATCAGGCATCCTTTGAATCAACAGCAGAAGATTTTTATGCCAGTCTGGGTGAAAGCGCAAACACTGATTCTATGTGGGAAAAAGTGTTAGCAATGGGGATTGCGTTAGCGCCTAATAATCCCCTGTTTACCGGTGATGTTGTTGCACCTGCAACAACTGGCGAGCCGCTTGTCGAAGATCCCGGGGTTAATTTATCCGATAGTCAGGTTATGGATATTGGCCTGGAAACTGGGGTCTTCCAGGCCGAAGATCTGGAACCTGAAAAAGAAGAAACAAGTGAGCTGGATTTCAATCTGGATCTGGGTGATGAACTGGAACCTGAGGCTGCCGAAGCAAATCGGGAAACGGCTGAATCAGATTTGGCAATTGATGAACAGGCGGCCACTGAAAACAGTGGTATAGATTTCAATCTGGATCTGGATAGCGATAGCTCAGATGCCGAGCCAAGTGAACAGCCGACAGCCGAAATGGAAATGCCCAATGAAGATACCGGACTGGATTTCAATCTTGACGTGGATGATTCACCGGCTACTGGCACGGCTGATGTTGAAGCACTGGATTTAGAGCTTGATAGTGGTGATGAAACGGCAACTGACTTATCAGTAGATGATGTCACTGCACTGGATGAAACCCAGGATGCGGTGGATGACCTTGAGTTTTCATTAAATCTTGATGATGGCTCCAGCGATACGGTTGAGGTAGATGGCGGAGAAGAAACTGATCAAACAATGGTTATTAACCTGGATGATGCTGATATCGCAGTGGGAGAAAATGATGATACTGCGATTGATTTGAATCTGGATGACAGTTCAGTCGCCGATAGTGCGGTCGTCGGTGACACAAATGATGAAACCATGGCCATTGATTTGGGCGACAGTCTGGACTTTGATGCAATGGATGGTGAAGATACGGCTGCAGATTTAACGCTGGATGTTGTAGAAGCTTCTGATGCTGCTGATCTGGATCTTGCCGCCGGTGGTGATGAAGTGGGAACTAAGCTGGATCTTGCTCGCGCCTACATTGATATGGGTGATCCAGAGGGTGCACGCAGTATCCTGGATGAAGTGCTGGATGAAGGTGATGACAATCAGAAACAGGAAGCACAGCAGTTAATTCAGCAGATTGCCTGAGTACATGCAGGTACATCCGGTTATCCGGATAATTTGTTTTCTGGTCTTTGTGGCCTGCCTGTCCCGCGCGAATGCGGGACAGTTGTTTTTGGGGCTTGGACTGACCGCCCTGTTTTTAGTTTTTTCTAATGCTCATTTCTTTAAGCCTGCGTTGACCATGCTATCACGCTTGCGCTGGTTTTTTCTTTCAATACTTGTTCTTTATTTCTGGATGACACCGGATTCACCGCTGTCAACGGATTCTGCCTACTTATATATGGATGTTCCTGTTGGCGTGATTTTAGGACTGGAACGCATTATTTCCCTGTTATTGATCGTATTTGCAGTGAGCTATTTGCTGGCCAGTCTGGATCAAAAGCAGTTGATGGCAGCAATTTACTGGCTGGCACTTCCTGTCTCCTGTCTGGGACTGGATCGCAACACACTGGTGCTGAGACTCTCGATGGGACTGGAGGCTGTGGGTTCACTCTCTGCTGAACCGCGATACAGGAATGAAACTAAAAATAAGGAAGAAGCTGGAAATCGTTTCTATCAGCGCTTTTATTATCAGGCCAGGAATTCAATGCAATATTACTATCAACATGTTTTATATCGAGCCAAAGAAGAAGCCGGTAAAGAGTACATTTTTGACCACCCTGGGCCACCTGCATTGTGGCAGTGGGGTTTCCCTTTAAGCCTGTATATACTGTTTGTACTGGCTGCTGAAATTAACCGGCTGCACGGATGAAAAATGGCGAGGTTTCAGGATTAGTAAATAGATGAGAATTGCAGCAGGCGTTGAATATGATGGTCGACCTTATTGTGGTTGGCAAACTCAGGTGGGCGTGAGAACAGTACAGGAAGAAGTTGAAAAGGCGCTCTCAAAAGTGGCCGACCATCCTGTTCGTGTGGTTTGTGCTGGGCGTACAGATACCGGGGTACATGCGGCAAATCAGATTATTCATTTTGACACGACTGCAACACGAAGTAATTATTCCTGGGTTCGAGGCACGAACACACACCTGGCCGAGAGCATTTGCCTAAGCTGGGTGAAGCCGGTGGCTGATCATTTTCATGCACGCTTTCTGGCTCTGCGACGTTGTTATCGGTACATTATTTTGAATCGTCCCATCCGGCCGGCATACCTTGCGGGTAAAGTGGTCTGGCAACATCAGCCGCTGGATGTGATACGCATGGCTACTGCCGCACAGTATCTGGTGGGGGAACACGATTTCACCTCATATCGGGCACAGGCTTGTCAGGCTAAATCTCCCGTTCGGACTATGCATCGGGTGGATGTTAGCGGCAGGGGCGAATTTATTTACCTTGATGTCTGCGCAAATGCTTTTTTGCATCATATGGTTCGTAATATAGCGGGTGTGTTGATGACCATCGGCAGTGGCGAGAGGCCAGTCGAATGGACGAAGGAAGTCCTGGAATTTCGGGATCGTAAAAAAGGTGGGGTCACGGCACGAGCGGCAGGATTATATTTGGTGAGTGTGGCTTATAGTGATGAGTTTAATTTACCGGAGAGTGGCTTATTACCCGCTTATAGCTGAAGATTTGGTGGAAAGTGGATCGGGATTGATCCAGGTCAATTGCAACGAATCATGTCTATGCGATTATCTTTTTCGACATATCGTAACTATCTCTTTGAACCCACCGTTAGGTGGGTTTTTTTTGTCTAAAATTTGTGCATATCTGTGTTAAACCAGCCAGGCTCTAAATATAGTAATAATAACGTTGCTAGTATGTCGGTTATTTTTACACTATGATGTTTTTCCAAAATTGGAGCCAAAAAAATATAAAATTATATTTATCAGTATCTTAGTGATTTTTTATGCAAATTAATAGACAGATGTTTGTCGTCAATATTTACACACAAAAAAAGTGGAAATTTTAAAATAGAACTAAGTTATTGTATTTGTTTGAAAATATGGATTGGGCATAAAAATTGCTCAGTTCTACTGTATATACAGCATAATCTTACTTACTACTAATTAGCTATATCTTAGTAGAACAGCAGATTATTATAATTACATGGAATTAATAAACTAGAAATTTATAGGGAGACAGCTTATGTCTATGAGAAACCTAATTAAAAAGAGTCTTGCCATTCTTGGTGTGGCTTTATTCGCAGGCAGTGCTTCTGCCTACCCAATGCTTACTTTTGATGGTGGTATGTTTTTTGACTCTACCTTAGATCAGTTTGGGGTATTTGGTATACAGGGTGGATTAACAGGTGCTTATGAAACTAGCTCTGCACCAGTTTTGGCAGGAAGTACCTTTCAGTTAAATGCACTGTTGAGTTCAGCGACATCAACTGCTGACTTCACTGTGGGTGAGTTTACGGGGATTGCGGGTATTTCTGATATCACCATTTACGGCGGTGATTCTACCCTGTTACTGGAAGGCGAGCTGAGTGGCCTACAGATGGGTGGAGCTAATGGCTCTGATATGGGTGTTTTAGTCGGCATGTTTAATGCCACGGGTGGCTCTCTTCTGGGCGACTTTGCAACGACTTCTGATTTATTTGCCCTTGAGTTAAATTTAACGACCGTTTTTGATCTGGGTATGTTTGAACAGAGTTTCTCTGGCCTGGTTGATGGCAATCTGACTTCGCAGGGTTCCGTATCGGTTCCTGAGCCTGGAATACTGATTCTGTTTGTACTTGGGCTGGGCTTGATGATAGTTGCAACCCGGAAGAAATCCAGACAGCAGTTTGGTAATAATATTTAAATAATTATCGGTTAAATTAAAATTCAAGTAATAAAGCAAACAATTAAATTTTATAATGCAGGTGGAGAGGAGAATAAGATGAAGATTTGGAACAAAATAATTAAAACAGCACTACCCATTGTTGCGGGTCTGACATTTACAGCAATTACCAATGCTGCCGTTGTATATCCAGCACTGGATATTCAACAGCTGAGTACTAGTTTGATAACTGATGCGGGTATTATTAGCACGGCTTCCGGCCTGACCATGGATGCTACCGCTATCACTATTATAAATAGTGACGGCACAGTGGTTTATGATTTCACTGATCAGAATTTTTCCCTGACTTCAGATGTTTCTGGTATGGGCACACTGAGTGTTGGTAATGATGTTACTTTGACCGCCAGCTTTTCAAATCTGACCCTGGTTGATCTGGGCGATGCCAGCCCGCTATTCGCCGGCATGGGTAATTTCTCCGCTGATTTGACTTATACAGGTGGTGATATGGCTGGAAGCATTTTTGCCGGCAGAATTGAAGGCGCATTCCGCAGTGCAACCGGTCCGATTGCTCTGGGTAGTGTCTTTACCGCAGGCAGCCTCACGGCCAAGATTGGTGAAGTATCGGCTGTTCCTGTTCCTGCCGCTGTCTGGTTGTTTGGCTCTGCACTTCTAGGTCTGGCCGGTATTGCAAAAAGAAAGAAGACAGTTTAAGAACACGTTTAAGTTTTTAACTAAAAACCCGCCACTCTGGCGGGTTTTTTTGTTTAAGTCTCTGTTAAACAAAAAGAATCCACTTCTCACCATTTTCTCCAGCTTTCACTTTTTGTCATGAACTGTTAAGCTCCCGACTTTTGTCTCTGGCGGCTTTCATTGCGAACGCGTATTAAAATCTGTGGGATCACTCGGCTTGAAGATGCGCTCACCGCCGTGAGTCTGGGGGCGGATGCACTGGGGCTGGTTTTCTATCCACCTAGCCCCCGCGCATTAACGATAGAGCAGGCACAGCATATTATTGCTGCATTGCCACCCTTTGTTACCACGGTAGGCTTGTTTGTGAATGAGGCTGAGGTGACAATTCGAGCCTTGCTCAAGCAGATTCCATTAGATTTATTACAGTTTCATGGTGATGAGCCTGAAACGGAATGTTGCCGTTTTGGCCGCCCCTATATAAAGGCTCTGCGCATGGAAGAAGGGGTCGACATTGAGCAGCTGGCCCAGCAGTATAAAATGGCATCAGGTATTTTACTGGACAGTTTTCAACAAGGTGTGCCGGGTGGAACTGGGCAGACATTTGACTGGACGCAGATACCTGAACTGGATCAGCCTCTGATTCTGGCCGGGGGACTCAATGCAGCCAATGTGCGGGAAGCCGTAGCGACGGTGCAGCCCTATGCTGTGGATGTCAGCGGTGGCGTTGAGGCCGCAAAGGGCATTAAGGATGAGCAGAAAATGGCAGCATTTATTAACGAGGTAAGTCGTTTTGCAAGCAGCAAAAAATAACTCAGGCAAATATCAAATGCCAGACGAAGGCGGACACTTCGGTGTTTACGGTGGACTGTTCGTGGCTGAAACCCTGATGGGGCCGCTGGCAGAGCTGCGTGAAGCCTACGAAAAATATATGCAGGATGCCAATTTTCTGGCTGAACTGGACTACGAGTTACAGCACTATGTTGGTCGCCCCAGTCCGCTGTATTTTGCCGAGCGCTGGAGCGAGAAACTGGGCGGCGCACGAATTTATTTAAAACGTGAAGATCTAAATCATACCGGTGCGCATAAGGTTAATAACACCGTGGGTCAGGCGCTACTGGCCAAACGCATGGGCAAGACGCGGATCATCGCTGAAACCGGAGCTGGCCAACATGGCGTTGCCAGTGCCACGGTTGCGGCCCGCCTTGGCATTGAGTGTGTGGTTTATATGGGCGCGGAAGATATTCAACGTCAGGCTATGAATGTATTCCGGATGAAATTACTGGGGGCGACGGTGGTGCCAGTGGAATCCGGCTCGCGTACCCTGAAAGATGCGCTCAACGAAGCCATGCGTGACTGGGTCACCAACATCGACAATACTTTTTATATTATTGGCACGGTTGCCGGACCGCACCCTTATCCGGCCATGGTGCGAGACTTTCAGACGATTATCGGCCGCGAAGCCCGTAGCCAGATTATGGAACAGGAAGGTCGATTGCCGGATGCGCTGCTCGCCTGTGTGGGTGGTGGCTCGAATGCGATTGGTTTGTTTCATCCCTTTATTGATGATGAGGATGTGGCCATCTATGGCATTGAGGCGGCGGGTGATGGCCTGGAAACAGGTCATCATGCTGCACCTCTGTGTGCGGGTCAGCCGGGAGTCCTGCATGGCAATCGTACCTACTTAATGGAAGATGAACACGGTCAGATCATTCACACCCATTCTATTTCCGCCGGGCTGGACTACCCCGGTGTTGGCCCTGAACATGCCTGGCTGAAAGACACTGGCCGGGCAAACTATGTGGCGATTGATGATAACGAAGCCCTGCAGGGCTTCCATGATCTCACTCGCATTGAAGGCATTATTCCGGCACTGGAATCCAGTCATGCGCTCGCCTATGCCACCAAGCTCGCACCGACTATGCGCAAGGATCAAATTATTATTGTGAATTTATCCGGGCGGGGCGATAAAGATATTCATACGGTCGCCGAGCATGAGGGAATCAGTTTATGAGTCGTCTGGCGGGTTGTTTTGAAAAACTACGCGGTGCCGGTATTAAAGCCCTGATTCCCTATGTTACCGCTGGTGATCCTGAGCCCAGCGTCACCGTGCCCTTGATGCATGCGATGGTGGAAGCCGGAGCAAATATCATTGAGCTGGGCGTGCCGTTTTCTGATCCCATGGCGGAAGGGCCGGTGATTCAGCGGGCAATGGAACGGGCCTTGAACTATGAGGTTTCACTGGATGATGTGCTGGAGATGGTGCGAACTTTCCGCAAAACTGATGCCGATACACCGGTGCTGCTGATGGGGTATCTTAATCCAGTTGAGGTCAAGGGTTATGAGAACTTTGCCCGTGAGGCACAGGCGGCTGGGGTGGATGCGGTATTGCTGGTAGACATGCCACCCGAGGAAGCGGAGAATTTATTATCGGCACTATACGCGCATGAGCTGGATATGATATTCCTGGTTGCCCCTACCACCGATGAGGCGCGGATCAAGGTAATTACCGAGTCGGGTCGTGGTTTTATTTACTATGTTTCCCTGAAAGGGGTGACCGGGGCGGGCCATTTAGATGTGGCTGGTGTGAAGCAACAGGTTGCTAAAATCCGGGTGCAAACGGATTTACCGATTGGGGTAGGCTTTGGCATCAAGGATGCTGCTTCGGCCGCCAGCATTGCCAGTGTCGCCGACGCCGTTGTCGTGGGTAGTGCGTTGGTGCGCAGAATAGAAGACAATGCAAATTCTGCTGAGGATATCAATAGTGCGGTCGCTGCATTACTTGCAGAGATGCGTAGCGCGATGGATGCAGATTAAAATTGAATGAATGTCGATGTGCCTGCGGGCGCATCCGGTTTAGATTTTGTACGCACTCAGGCGTACCCAGGTATTTTTATGAATTGGTTTAGTAAATTATTACCCTCACGCATTCGTACCGAAGGCAGTACTAAAAAGAATGTGCCGGAAGGGCTGTGGAGTAAATGCAATTCCTGCAATGCCGTACTCTATCGTGCTGAAATGGAACGTAATTACAGTGTCTGTCCCAAGTGTGATCATCACATGCGCATCAGTGCCCGATTCCGTCTTGACCGGTTTTTGGATGAAGGCGGGCAGGAGGAAATTGGCGCAAATCTTAAGCCTGTTGATGTTCTGAAGTTCAAAGATTTGAAAAAATACAAAGATCGCATTGTTCAAGCACAGAAAAATACCGATGAAAGTGATGCCTTAGTGGCGATTAAAGGCAAGGTTAAAGGTATCGCCGTGGTCGCCGCGGCGTTTGAATTTAAATTTATGGGTGGCTCGATGGGCTCGGTGGTGGGTGAGCGCTTTGTGCGTGCCGCCAATATTTGTCTCGAACAGAATATCCCCTTGATCTGTTTTTCATCCAGTGGCGGCGCGCGTATGCAGGAAGCTCTGTTCTCTCTGATGCAAATGGCCAAAACCAGTGCCGTGATTGCGCGTATGAATAAGCGTGGGATTCCTTTTATTTCCGTCCTGACCGATCCCACCATGGGGGGCGTATCTGCGAGTCTGGCCATGTTGGGTGATGTTAATATCGCTGAGCCAAAGGCGCTGATCGGCTTTGCCGGGCCGCGAGTCATTGAACAGACCGTGCGTGAAACTTTACCGGAAGGCTTTCAGCGCAGTGAATTTCTGCTGGATCATGGTGCGATTGATATGATTGTGGATCGCCGCGACATGCGCGATAAAGTAGCCAGTTTGCTTTCTATTATGACTCACCAGCCAGCTGCTTGAGGCGGCGGCTATTTGTGTTGAATTGTCTGCTACGATTAATTAACAGATTTTCCGGTCATGTCCGCCCGTTTTAATACCCTGCAGGACTGGTTAGACTGGCAGGAAACCCTGCACCCGACAGAAATCGAGCTGGGTCTTGAGCGTGTGGTCACGGTCTTCAAGCGTCTGCACTCCTCCCACGTCTTTCCCTGCCCGGTCATTACTCTTGCGGGTACCAACGGCAAGGGCTCTAGCCTGCGTATGCTGGAGTCCACTTATCTGGCCGATGGCTATCGTGTTGGAGCCTATAGTTCCCCCCACTTACTGCGTTACAACGAACGCATTCGTGTTGGCGGCAAAGAGGTGGGCGATGCGGAAATTGTTGCGGCCTTTGAGCGCATCGATGCCGTGCGTGCGGAAATATCCCTGACCTATTTTGAATTCGCTACATTAGCCGCGCTGGATATTTTTATGCTGCGGTCGCTGGATGTCGTGCTGCTGGAAGTGGGGCTAGGCGGACGGCTGGATGCAGTGAATATTATTGATGCCGATGTGGCTTTACTCACCGCCATTGGTCTGGATCACACCGAGTGGTTGGGTCATGATCGTGAAACCATCGGTTTTGAGAAAGCGGGAATACTGCGCCGGGGTCATCCTGTGGTCTGCAGTGATGCGGATGTGCCTCGTTCCATTATTCAGCATGCCGCTGATCTGGGTTCTCCGCTTCATTGCCTGGGTAAAGAATTTGATTTTGAGATTAAACCCGACGGCTGGTGCTGGCACTTGCATGCGGGCAAGACGCGGGATCTACCCCATCCCTGTTTGCGTGGTGTGCATCAGTATCGCAATGCTGCCGGGGTGATGATGGTACTCGAATGTTTGCAGGCACGTCTGCCTGTGTCGGCCGCAGCCATGCGTTCGGGTTTGCTGGATGCCTGCTTGCCGGGGCGTTTTCAAGCGGTCACTCAATTGTTAGCGGGGCAAACGGCCGCGACAGTAAGCTGGATTTATGATGTGGCGCATAACCCGGATAGCATGCTGCAACTGGCGAATATGCTGGCGGCAGCGGAACCTCCGGGACGCACGCGGGCTGTTTTAGGTATGCTGGCAGACAAAGATAGCGTGTCGGCACTGAAGCATATACATTCATACATTGACGACTGGTATGTGATTTCACTGGATACCCCACGCAGTGAAAAACCGGAAAAACTTAAGGATATTATCCTTGGCCTGGGAGCGACATCGGTGAGTTTGCAGGCTTCGGCAGCCGATGCCTGGACGGTGCTTGAGAAATCAGCACAAGCGGGTGATCGCATTGTTGTATTTGGTTCTTTTTATACCGTTTCCGAGGTCATGGCAGTAGCGCAGACACATGGGCAACGAATATAATAGTGTTTTAATTTAAGCACTGTACAGGCTGGGAATTTGGAAAATCAGGTGGAGCAGCAATCCCGACTTAAACAACGGCTGGTAGGTGCCATTGTGCTGGTTGCGCTGGGGGTGATTTTTATCCCCATGATTCTCAATGGGGAACGCGAGCAGGACTTCATTGTTAATGGCAGCAGCGTTCCCGCCAGGCCTGCCGAGATTGAAAATATTCGCCAGATCGAATTTGATACAGATGGTCGTACACTGGATTCAGCTGACGTTGCAGAAAAGCCACTGGCACAGATTCGGATTCCGGTTGATGAACGTTCAGCGGCGTTAAGCCCGGTAAACACAACACCAGCATCTGAAAAAAATGTTGTGGAAAAAAAGCCCAGAAAAAAACGGATCGAGCAGAAACCGGTTCAGAAAGAAACGAGTAAGGCTGGTACAGTGAGCGGAGACAAATCAGCCACCGTCACACAAAAGCCCCCGGTGCCTGAAAAGAAAACCGCTTCTCTTGCACCAACAACTCTGGCCTGGGCAGTACAGGTGGGTAGCTTTAAACAGAAAAACAATGCGCTTAATTTGCGTGATAAATTACGTAAACAAAAATACAAAGCTTTTGTTGAAGCCCTGCGCAGTCGTGATGCGTTTATTTATCGCGTTAGACTGGGGCCCTATGTTAATCGTTCCGGGGCTGAGCAGGAGCGTGATAAGCTTCTGGCAAAGCAAAACATGAAGGGGCTGGTGGTTAAGCACCCGTAAATGCAGACAATGAATTGGTTGGTCGTTTTGAGAAAAAGATATCAATGATTGGCGTTGACTATGTGATATTAGGGGTCTTATTAATCTCCTCATTTATTAGCCTCATTCGCGGCTTCGTGAAAGAGGCTCTGTCACTGGCCGGTTGGGTAATATCATTCTGGGTGTCACTCACCTTTTCCGGAGGCCTCTCGGAATTATTGAGTTCCAGCATTGAAAATTCCTCATTCCGTCTTATTATTGCCTTTGTTGCTTTGTTGGTGATCTCGTTGATTATTTCCACGGCGGTTAATTTTTTTGCTGTACGTCTGGTTCAGCGTACCGGCCTGAGTGGAACCGATCGTTTCCTTGGCGTTGTTTTTGGTTTTCTACGTGGTGTGTTGCTGGTCTCGGTGCTGGTGCTTTTATCCGGACTGACTGCCTTGCCTAAAGAACCGATGTGGCAGGAATCTACACTGCTGTTTCGCTTTCAGGCGGTGGCCGTGTTGATGCAGGATTTTCTACCGGACAGTGTGGCCGGTAATTTTCATTTTTAGTTGTTAAAAAATTTATATCTGAGGAATCGAGCATGTGTGGGATCATCGGTATTGTTGCTAAAACTCCGGTTAATCAATCGTTGTATGATGGCCTGACCATGCTGCAACATCGTGGGCAGGATGCAGCGGGCATCATTACCTGTGATCAGGATCGCATGTATATGCGTAAAGATAATGGTCTGGTACGTGATGTTTTTCACACCCGCCACATGATACGTCTGAAAGGTAATATTGGTATCGGTCATGTGCGTTACCCAACTGCCGGCTGTTTTACTTCCGCTGAAGCGCAACCTTTTTATGTGAACTCTCCGTTTGGTATTGCCCTGGCGCACAATGGCAATTTGACCAATGCGGAAGAACTCAAGCGCGAACTGTTTGCTCAGGATCGTCGCCATATTAACACCGATTCAGATTCTGAAATTTTATTGAATGTGCTGGCGCATGAGCTGGATTCTTCCAGCAAATTAAAGCTTCGAGCTAAAGATGCTTTTAAAGCGGTCGCCGCTGTGCATAAACGTTGCCGGGGCGCTTATGCTGTGGTGACAATGATTACTGGACGCGGCATTCTTGCTTTTCGCGATCCCCACGGCATTCGTCCATTGGCGATAGGTGTGCGTGAAACAGCACAAGGCAAGGAACATGCAGTGGTCTCAGAAAGTGTGGCACTGGGCATTATTGGCTATGAATTACTGCGTGACGTGGCCCCCGGTGAAGCGGTGTTTATTGATATGGACGGCAAGCTGCATGCACAACAGTGTGCCGAGAATCCGCAGCTTAATCCCTGCATTTTTGAACACGTCTACTTTGCTCGCCCGGATTCCATGATAGATGGTATCTCAGTCTATAAAGCACGTATGCGCATGGGTGATTATCTGGCCGCAAAAATACAACGCCTGAAACTTGATCATGACATCGACGTAGTCCTGCCCATTCCGGATACCAGCCGCACGGCAGCACTGCAATTGTCCTATGCGCTGGGTATTAATTATAGCGAAGGATTTATCAAGAATCGTTATATTGGTCGCACCTTTATTATGCCGGGGCAAACTGAGCGGAAGAAATCGGTACGCCAAAAATTGAATCCAATTGAGCTTGAATTCCGGGGCAAGAATGTACTTCTGGTAGATGACTCCATCGTTCGTGGTACGACTTCAAAACAGATCATTCAGATGGCGCGCGACTCGGGTGCAAAAAAAGTATATTTTGCTTCTGCCGCACCACCGGTACGCTATCCGAATGTATACGGTATCGACATGCCTGCCGCAAATGAGTTGATTGGTCATGGTCGAAATGACAAAGAGATTGCTAAAGTTATTGGTGCTGACTGGTTGATTTATCAGGATCTGGCTGATCTGGTTAAAGCGGTGGGCAAAAAAGCCAAACACATAAAACGTTTCGATACGGCGGTGTTCAATGGTGAATATGTTACCGGTGATATCGATCAAACTTATCTTAAACGGATTGAAACTTTGCGTAGGGATAATATGCGCCAGGTGGGTGATAAAGACAATGATGTCATGGAAATACATAATAGCGTTTAATACCACGCTACCTGCAACGAATCAGTGTAGGTTCGGTGTAGGTTCGACTTCAGTCGAACCAGTTCGAAGCCGCCCCAGCGGGTTTCCCTCGCTCCGTTCGATTGAAATCGAACCTACAGTAATGTTGAGCGCTTGACAGCCACACTTGAATTGCGGAGTAAAGACTATGCATGATGAAGAAAATGACTGGGCGGTTGCGACACTGGCGGTACGAGCCGGACAGCAGCGCACACTTGAACACGAACACTCTGAACCTATTTTCCCGACTTCCAGTTATGTGTTTGACAGTGCGGCACAGGCCGCTGCGCGCTTTAATGGCGATGAGCCGGGAAATATTTATTCGCGCTTCACCAACCCGACCGTGCGTACCTTCGAGCAGCGTCTTGCGGCTATGGAAGGCGGTGAGTCCTGTGTGGCTACATCCTCCGGGATGGCGGCAATCTTAAGCACCTGCATGGGTCTGTTGCAGAGCGGCGATCACATTGTATCTTCCAATGCTATTTTTGGCACTAGTGTTATTTTATTTAATAAATTCATGACACCGTTTGGCGTGCAGACCAGTTATGTAGCACTGACTGATCTGGGTGCATGGCGTAAAGCCATTAAGCCGAACACGCGTCTATTGTTTCTGGAAACACCGTCCAACCCTTTAACCGAAGTTGCCGACATTGTGGCATTGGCAGTATTAGCACATGAGCATGATTGTTTATTGGTCGTGGATAATTGTCTTTGCACCCCGGCACTGCAACAGCCGTTAAAGTTGGGTGCGGACATTGTGATTCATTCAGCGACTAAATATATTGATGGACAGGGACGCTGTATCGGTGGAGCGGTGGTCGGTAATAAAGAATTAGTGGGTGAAAAAGTATTTGGCTTTTTGCGTACTGCCGGGCCAACCATGAGCCCATTTAATGCCTGGGTGTTTCTTAAAGGTCTGGAAACACTGAGCATTCGCATGCAGGCACACAGTCGTAGTGCATTGCTACTGGCACAGTTTTTACAACAACATGAAAATGTTGCGGCAGTACACTTTCCGGGGCTGGAAAGTCATCCGCAGTATGAACTGGCCTGTGTACAGCAAAGTGATTTCGGTGGGGTGCTGTCTTTTGAAGTTAACGGTGGCAGAGAAGCCGCATGGAAAGTCATTGATGCGACGCGCCTGTTATCGATCACGGCTAATCTCGGCGATGCCAAGACCACCATTACTCACCCGGCTACCACGACACATGGTCGCCTGACCGATGAAGAACGGGCAGAAGCGGGGATCAGTGAAGGCTTAATCCGTATTGCGGTGGGGCTGGAAGATATCGAGGATATTAAAAACGATCTTGCCCGAGGCTTAACTTAAGCGGGTATATTTTGTTGGGTCTCGCGCTGCTTAGCCCAACCTGCAATTCATATTAATATATGTAGGTTGGGCTTCATGAAATGAAACCCAACAGATAGTTTATAAATTTTAGGAAAAAATTGTTTAATGAATATATTTGAAATCATTGCCGATGAATTATCGGCGAAAGTTCAACAGGTCAACGCGGCTGTGACTTTACTCGATGAAGGTGCCACCGTGCCCTTTATTTCCCGTTACCGTAAAGAAGTTACCGGCGGGCTGGATGATACCCAGCTACGCACATTAGAAGAACGACTCGGCTATTTACGCGAACTGGAAGAGCGTCGAGGGGTGGTGCTGAAAAATATAGAAGAGCAGGGTAAACTGACCGATGAATTAAAACAAAGTCTGTTAGCAGCAGACAGCAAAACTCGGCTGGAAGATCTTTATGCCCCGTTCAAACAAAAGCGACGCACAAAAGCGCAGATTGCACGGGAAGCCGGACTGGAAGCCCTACTGGATAGCTTGCTGGAAAATCCGCAACAGCAACCAGAAATGCTTAGTGGGGAATATCTTAACCCTGAAGCTGGCTTTGCTGATGTGACAACGGTATTAGATGGTGCTCGCCAGATATTTATGGATCGGGCTGCGGATAAGGCTGATCTAGTTGGAGCATTGCGTGAATATGTCTGGGACAAAGGCATCATGACCTCGCTCATGGTCAAGGGGCAGGAACAGGCGGGCAGTAAATTTTCAGACTATTTTGATTTTCGTGAGGCACTGAAAAAGATCCCTTCGCATCGTGCCCTTGCCATGTTCCGAGGTCGTAGTGAAGGGATGTTACGCTTGAAGCTGATCGTCGAGGGGCAGGATGAACTGGATGATATTAATATGATGGGTTACTGCGACAACCTTGTTGTACAGCACTTTGGCTTACGTAATGAAAACCGTCCTGCAGATAGCTGGTTGCGCGACTGTGCCCGTTGGGCATGGCGGATCAAACTTTCCATGCAACTGGAAACAGAATTAAATTTACGTCTGCGTGAACAGTCTGAAGAAGAAGCCATTCGCGTGTTTGGTGAAAATATGCGTGATCTGCTACTGGCCGCACCGGCCGGTGCGCGCACCACATTAGGTCTTGATCCGGGTTTACGTAGCGGGGTTAAAGTTGTGGTGGTGGACAAAACTGGGAAATTA
The DNA here is from genome assembly GCA_964575555.1 of uncultured Thiohalophilus sp. Classification (GTDB taxonomy): domain Bacteria; phylum Pseudomonadota; class Gammaproteobacteria; order UBA6429; family Thiohalophilaceae; genus JAADGZ01. The sequence continues at coordinate 38,894 of CAZNRP010000001.1, forward strand.
CTGGAGCAGGACACGATTTATCCACATGCTCCTAAAAGACAGTGGGACGGATCGATTAATACTCTGGCAAAGTTATGTAAGCAACATCAGGTAGAATTGATCAGCATTGGTAACGGCACTGCTTCAAGAGAAACGGATAAATTAGCAAAAGAACTGATCAGTAAACATCCGGATTTAAAACTGGCGAGTCTGGTGGTCAGTGAGGCCGGGGCTTCGGTGTATTCTGCATCGGCTTATGCGGCAAAAGAATTCCCTGATCTCGATGTGACCCTGCGTGGCGCGGTGTCGATCGCTCGTCGCTTACAGGATCCTCTCGCCGAACTGGTAAAAATCGAACCACGTTCTATTGGAGTGGGTCAGTATCAGCATGATGTCAACCAGAGTCGACTTTCCCGAAAACTGGATGCCATAGTCGAAGATTGTGTGAATGCCGTGGGTGTTGAAGTGAATACGGCATCGGTACCCTTGCTGGCGAATGTTGCCGGATTAAGTGAAACCCTGGCGGCGAATATTGTTAACTACCGTGAGCAGCATGGTGCTTTCAAAAATCGCAAAGAACTTTTAAAAGTTTCACGTCTCGGCCCTAAAGCCTATGAACAGGCCGCCGGTTTCATGCGTATAGCTAACGGTGATAATCCTCTTGATGCTTCGGCAGTACATCCTGAAACCTATCCTCTGGTGGAACATATACTAAAACATAATGAATGCAAACTGGATGATGTTATTGGCGATAGTCGTTTTCTGTCATCGCTTGCAGCTAATGATTATATTGATGAACATTTTGGTGAGCCCACGGTGCGGGATGTTATCGCTGAACTGGATAAACCCGGACGTGATCCACGTCCAGAATTTAAAACCGCCAGCTTTAAAGAAGGCGTTGAAAAATTAAGTGACTTAAAAGAATCCATGATCCTTGAAGGCGTAGTGACCAATGTGACTAATTTCGGAGCCTTTGTCGATATTGGTGTGCATCAGGATGGTCTGGTTCATATTTCTGTTCTCTCTGATAAATTTGTTAAAGATCCACGTGAAGTTGTAAAAACAGGTGAAGTGGTCAAGGTGAAAATACTGGAAGTCGATGCACAACGAAAACGTATTGCCTTAAGTATGCGACTGACAGATGAAGCAGTACGCAAGCCGGCAACGGCTAATAATAAATCTGCTCAACAGCGGACATCTAACAATAAATCAAATAGAAACAAATCAAATCCAAAGCGCCAGCAGGACAGTCATGCACCGGTTTCAGCAATGGCGCAGGCCTTTGCAAAGTTAAAGGGCTGAATTCGCCAGATTAACGCATGTCCATTTTCGATACTCATTGCCATCTGGATAATCAGGAATTTGATTCTGATCGTAATGTGGTATTGGAAAACTGCCGTAAAAAAGGGATTGAGAACATCCTTGTTCCTGCCGTTGAACGTGCAGGCTGGGATGGCCTTCTTGCTCTGTGCGAAAGGGATAAATCTTTATACCCGGCATTAGGTTTGCATCCTGTTCTTATAGAGAAACACAGGCAGGCCGATCTCAAACAACTGGAAAACTATCTGGCTGAATATTCTCCCATTGCGATAGGCGAAATAGGGTTGGATTTTTATATCGACCGGCCTGATCGGGATCGGCAGCTAGAATATTTTAGCGCGCAATTAAGCCTTGCCGCCAATGCTCAATTACCGGTGATACTGCATATTCGTAAGGCGCATGATCAGGTGTTGTCATTATTGCGTAAACAAACTATCTGCGGGGGGTTTGCGCATGCTTTTAATGGTAGCCAGCAACAGGCTCAGCAGTATATTGATCTTGGTTTTAAACTCGGCTTTGGCGGCACCCTGACATATGAAGGTTCACGAAAAATACGGGCCTTAGCACAGGCATTGCCAATAGATGCCATTGTTTTAGAAACGGATGCCCCGGATATGCCCAATGCCGCCCATCGTGGCGAGCGTAACAGTCCTGAATATATAATTGATTGTTTGAATGTGTTGGCTGAACTACGGGACGAAGATCCCGACTATATTGCTGAAAGAACATGCCGCAATGCGTTTGAGGTATTGGGCATCCGTGATCGAGAGTTTTTAAAATGATAATTTCCTGAATTACCATAGAACCTCGCTATGGTCACACCAAGGCCTGGCGCTTTGATATAAACCTTTTTCGAGGTTATTCTTCCCTTGATGGGAGAAGGAAAAAAATATTTACCGCAGAGGTCGCAAAGGTACGCAGAGAAAAGATTGTTTTTTTATAACGACTTGCTCTGAGTTTAAAAAATGCCAGCATCATTCTCTGTATGCGTGATCGATGCGCTTTGTTTTCACTCAGCACATTCTACGGGGTATATAAGTCCATGTGTCGATGCATGGGTAGTTACATTTATTTCACAGCTCGTAATCTGTCCAGCTCAATATTTTTCTGCTGGATTTCTTTAACTGCACTCTTAAAGCTTGAACGTAAATGTTTTTTTAAATGCGGCAGGGCGGCCTTCTTGGGGATTTCTTTTAACACACAAAACAGTGCCAGCGCATAGGTGATTTCATCCTGTGATAAAAATGCAGTTCGTTCTGCAAGGGGATTATGACAACTTCCACAGCCACCTCTGAAAACAGATGCGCTGTTCGCAAACATGGTTCCAAAGCCCAGGAACACGGCAAGGATTTCGGTTGTTTGCGGCCAGAGTTCTTCGCCACCTGGCGGCGCATGTTGCGCCATTGAACCTAGGTAATGTGCCAGCGTATGTGCATAACTGGCAATCATAGCTTCTGGATTATTAAGTTGATGCGAATTATAGGCTATTAATAATTTATGTTCATCGGCAACGGCATCAGGTTCTATACCACCACTACCTCGAATATTGCCATTAATTAAAACTTTCATGGTTGGACTTGCCGTAGCGGCCTGATTTTGATCAAGCAGGCGACAGGGCCAGTGTTTCATGCCTGCGTATTCCTTTACCTGTTCAAAAATAAGACTGGCCATACCCTCGACGCTATCAACTCTTCCGGGGAAGTGTTTGTTCGAAGGAATGACCAGAATGCTTTCATCAAAAAAAACAGCCTGATCAAAATTTTGCAAGGCCCATGCAAAGCTGTCGAATATCCATTCGCGTGTATCTTCACTAAGCGTTTCACGTTTTTTAAATAAATTTAACATCATAATTTTTTAAACCGGAAATTAAAAATAGTAAGGTTCTGATTAAAGAAAATTTTATTGGCAGCGATATAAAGCCAGGACTTCATCGGCATGCTTTCTTGTTTGACTCTTGCAACTGATATATCGTTGAACTTTGAAGTAGCGGAGTATATCGGCATGTCGATATGCCTTACGGGTGAAAGCGGTATCATGGTTAGAAATTAAAACAGAACCTTTATTTTTGCTGTGTAGTTTAGCCAGTTCGGTGAGTTTTAATTGCTGGGTGAGATCAAAGCCCCCGGCGCTGTAGTCGGTAAAGTTGGCAGTGTCTGACAAGGGAGCATAAGGTGGGTCGCAATAGATGATGTCATCCTTACGTGCAAGCTTGAATGATTCTTCAAAAGAACATACTTTGAAACTTGCTGACTGTGCTTTATGATGAAAGGCCAGCATTTCTTTTTCTGGAAAATAGGGGTGAACATAGCGGCCAAAGGGAACATTGTATCCACCTTTTTTATTGTAGCGACAGAGGCCATTGTAACCGTGGCGGTTGAGATAGAGAAACAATGCGGCTTTTTTACGAAGCTGATTAATCCGGTTGAACTGTTCACGCAGCTCATAGTAACTGTCAGCATTATTGTAACTGCCGTCAAAATAGCGTTTGCAGTATCGAATAAAAACTTGGCCTTCCTGTTTTATGATCTCGTAGAGATGAATAAGATCGGCATTCGAGTCACAAAGTAGATAGGCAGGGTAGTCGCTATTAAGAAATAGCGCACCAGAACCGGCAAAGGGTTCAAGTAGGCGTTTACCATTGGGCAGTAGCGGTTTAATCTGCTCAATGATCCGGTATTTGTTTCCTGCCCATTTTAGAAAGGGACGGATGGCGGCAGAATTATTTTGTGTGTTGATTTTATCTTCTGTCTGTACTGCGGTATCCATTAGCCAAGATCCTTGATACAGACTTTTGCTTTGCGCTGATAGTTATACAGGGCCTGCCGTTTGACCGGAAGTTTGTCCAGGCTTGCAGATTTGAAACCATGTTCGCGAAACCAGTGTGAGCTGCGGGTGCTGAGTACAAACAGAAGGGTAATGCCCAGTTGATGACTCTGTTTTTCGACATAGGTCAGGAGTGAGTCGCCACGCCCTTGTGCACGATAGTCGGGGTGTACTGCCAGACAGGCAAGCTCGCTGATTTTTTCTTTGATATAGGGATAGGTTGCCGCGCAGGCAATAATAGCGCCATCGCGTTCCACCACGGTAAAGTGATTAATTTCCATCTCCAGTTTTTCGCGTGAGCGGCGTACCAGAATATCGTCATCTTCCAGCGGCTTAATGAGTTCAAGAATACCGCCGATATCATCCAGACAAGCCTGGCGGGTATCTTCAAAGGGATCAGTCATTAACAGGGTGCCACAACCATCGCGGGTAAACAGTTCCAGCAGCAGGGCGCCATCAATATTTCTGTCAATAAGGTGGGCGCGGGTAACCCCCTGATCACAGGCGCTGATCGCAGCCTTTATGCAACGTTTAAGTGTCAGGCTGAATTTATTTTTTGCCTGCAAACGCTGTTCGGCATCACCCAGGGTGAGTTCACGTATCAGCCGGTTGCGATTATCGGTTACCCCTTTGCCATCGATTAGATAAATTAGTTTATCGGCCTTGAGTTGAGCGGCTACTGTGGTGGCAACGTCTTCGGCACTGAGGTTAAAAATTTCGCCACTGGGTGAATAACCGGTTGGTGAAATCAGGGCAATGGCATTGGAATCCAGCAGTCCCTGCAGAGCGGCGGTATCCACCCGCCGGACTTCGCCGGTATGCAGGTAGTCTACACCGTCGCGCACACCCAGAGGTTGTGCACTGATAAAATTGCCGGAAACGACACGAATACAGGCACCGGCCATGGGTGAATTGGTCAGCCCCATGGAGAGCAGGGCTTCAATTTCCTGCCGCACACAGCCAGCCGCTTCTTTCACACAGATAAGCGCCTCATCATCGGTTACCCGCAGCTCGTTGACGTAATGCAGCCGGGCTTTACGTTTTTTCAGCCGTGCTTCAATTTGCGGACGACAGCCATGTACCAGTACCAGTTTGACTCCCAGGCTGTTGAGCAGGGCAAGATCGTGCACCAGAGTTGAAAATTGGGCATCCGCCAGCAGTTCACCGCCAAAGGCAATGACAAAGGTGCGACCGCGAAAGGCATTGATGTAGGGGGCCGAGTCCCGGAACCAGCGGACAAAGGTTTTGTTATCGGGGAGGGTGGGCGTACTCATAGGGCTAGCTTACAGAAATTATATCAGTTTGGAAAAGTGAAACAGGAAAATAATTAGGTGGAGTTAAGGCCGCAGGATAATTTTACCTGTCGGCTCCCTGCACATTAGTTTACCAGTTACTTTTCTTTCTCCAGCGAATCTTTGGAATCAGTAAGCCCAGGAACATGCCACCAAGCAGGACACCGGCACCCGCGATGAACCATTCGCGCTGAGAACGATCTTTAAGTACCTGATTTTCCTGCGCCATCATTTGCAGCTCTTTTTCCTGGGAAATATTCTGTTGTTGCAGTTTACGATTCTCTTTGTCGAGCAGGATGGGTTTGGCAGCCACTTTGCTTAGCCGTTCAAGCTCGGTTTCAGCGGTATTGAGTTTGTTCTGCAACTCTTTCCCTTCAGAGCCTAACTCGCGGCGGTGTTTACGCAGATTCTGTACTTCCTCCCGCAGGCTGATATTTTCAGTCTTCAGTTTTTCAAGCTTAGTTTCGGTACTGGCGAGTTTTAAACTTGCGATGGGTTCGGGGCTTAGATATTGAGAACGAATCCAGCCTTCGGTGCCATCCACGGTTCTGACTTTGGCATAGCCGGTATCGGTAATTTCAATAACATTGAGCCGAGTGCCGCTGGGCAGGGTGCGAATAATTTGAAATGCGCTACCCTGACCGGTACGTAGGGTGATTACGAGCTGGTCACTGACATACTGAATATCCTCAGCCTGGCTGAACGAGGAAATGAGTATAAGCACAATGCTGAATAGTAACTGTTTCACTTTGAGGCCCTGTAATCTTGAAGGTTAATTATTCTTCTGACAGTGATGCAAATATGCTCTGAATTATATATAAAGTAATATTATTTGGTAGGGGAACATAGCGCAAATAGGTGATTATTCACGTTTTATTCGAATTGTTACAGATAAATACGCGATCGTGGCGGACTGTCATATCAATGTCATACTTTCTGGGTGTAATACGACGCTGTTACCGCAAGACATAAATATGTCATAAAATTGCAATTATAGAAAAAACAGGATAAACGATGACAGAAAAAAGCTCTCCTAGAGTTTTAGTGGTTGAAGATGAACTGGCAATTCGGGAAATGCTGGGCTTCACTTTGGCACGGGCTGGCTTTGAGGTACTGGAAGCCGAAGACACCCGTGAGGCCACCGAACAGATTGCGCAGTCACGTCCCGATTTGGTGTTGCTGGACTGGATGTTGCCGGGCATTAGCGGTATTGATTTTGCCCGTCGTTTGCGTCGTGAGGAAGCTACTCGGGAACTCCCTATTATTATGCTTACTGCTCGCGGTGAAGAGGCCAGCAAAATTAAAGGCTTTGCGGTAGGGGCAGATGATTATATTACAAAACCCTTTTCAACTCAAGAGCTTGTAGCAAGAATTAAGGCGTTATTGCGGCGTTCAGGAGTGAGTCAGGAAGATGAAATGGTGGTAATCGAGGGGCTTAGCCTTGATACTGCTGGACATCGAGTTAATATTAAGGGAAAAACTGTGAAACTGGGGCCAACCGAGTTTCGCCTGCTGCATTTTTTCATGACTCACCCGGAACGGGTTTTCAGCCGTGATCAGCTGCTGGATCAGGTTTGGGGTAACCAGGTGTATATCGAGGATCGTACTGTGGATGTACATATTCGACGCCTTCGCAAAGCCTTAGCGCCTTTTGAATACGATCGGCATGTGCAGACCGTTCGCGGCTCCGGCTACCGATTCTCCAAGCAGGTATAAAATTCCTATGGTGGCAAAAGAGTTCTGGCAATTTTTAGTTCTGGGGCTGATTGCTATCCTGATTGGGGTGGTGGCGGGTCATGTCAAAACCGCGCTGCTGATTTTTATGCTGGCCTGTCTAGGTTGGTATTTCCTAAATATGATTAAGCTGGAACGGTGGCTTGAACAGGGAAAAAAATATTCTCCTCCTGTTTCTCAAGGGCTGTGGGGACATATCTTCACTGAAATTTATCACATGCAGCAGCGCAAACGCCGCCGCAACAAAAAATTGGTTAAGTTGTTGAGTCGTTTTCGTGAGTCCACTGCGGCTCTGCCTGAGGGCGTGATCGTTTTGCGGGAACAGGGTGAAATTGAATGGTGGAATGACAAAGCTCATGAGCTACTGGGGCTCAAGTACCCACAGGATGTTGAACGACGCTTAACTAATTTGTTACGAAACCCGGAAGTGATGGATTATTTAAGAAAAATGGACACTGAAAAGCCGGTGCGTTTCCCCTCCCCTGTGGACGAACAAAAGATCCTTTCTCTTAAGGTTGTTCCCTATGGAAACCGGCAGAAACTGGTGGTGGTACGGGATGTGACCTTAAATAAACGGGTAGAGGAAATGCAGAGGGACTTTGTGGCCAACATTTCTCATGAGCTGCGTACTCCCTTAACCGTGATTAACGGCTATCTGGAAAACCTGCTAGATGACGTTGATGATATGGATTCTGAACGGCTGCAGCATACCTTTAAAGTCATGCAGCAACAGGCGATTCGGATGCGTCAGTTAACCGATGATCTGACCACGCTATCGAATGTTGATAATGAAAAAATAGGCCCGCGCAATGAAGTGGTGAATGTACCGCAGATGCTGAGCAGCCTGCAGGAAGAGGCACAGATACTCAGCGGCGACAGCAATCATACTTTTGTGGTTGAAGTGGATAATGAACTCTTCCTGCGTGGTGATTCTAAAGAACTCGACAGTGTGTTTACCAATTTAATAGTGAACGCGATCAGTTATACCCCGGCTGGTGGTGCGATTCGCGTGTGCTGGTACCGGGATGACAGTGGTGCACATTTTGAAGTCAACGACACCGGTATCGGTATTGCGCCTTACCACGTTGAGCGTCTGACTGAACGCTTTTATCGTGTTGATGTGGCTCGCTCACGTCATACTGGTGGTTCGGGTCTGGGGCTGGCCATTGTTACCCGTGCGTTGAAACGGCATCAGGGCAATTTACGCATTGATAGTGAAATTGGCCGAGGCAGTGCTTTTATCTGTGACTTCCCGGAAGATATCCTGGTAGAGAAAAGCGATATCATGCCGCCGGCACCTACCAGCCTGAGCGGCTAGCACGTACTTATATTCTGATTATGACAGTTTTTCGGTTGTCACAATACTGTCACGCAACATTCATCTGGCTGTCATATTAGCTATTTAAACTTGTTTTTTGTTACAAAAATATTTCGAGGAGAAATTCTATATGTTTCATAAACAACTAATTACCTCGCTGGTCTTCGCATCCGCACTGGTTGCAGGACAGGCGCAGGCCCAAAGCAAGGTTGATGCTGGGCTGACTGACTATACCCGTACTAGTGGTGTATCAGGAAATCTTAGTAGTGTGGGTTCAGATACGCTGGCTAATCTCATGACTTTGTGGGCAGAAGAATTTAAGCGCATTTATCCTAATGTTAATGTACAGATACAGGCGGCGGGTTCTTCAACTGCGCCTCCTGCATTGACTGAAGGAACTTCTAATCTCGGTCCTATGAGCCGCAAAATGAAATCAAAGGAAATTGAAGCCTTTGAAAAGAAATATGGCTATAAGCCAACGGCAATTCGTGTTTCGATTGATGCACTGGCCGTTTATGTCAACAAGGATAATCCTATTAAAGGGATGACCATTCCAGACGTGGATGCTGTTTTTTCATCTACCCGTAAATGTGGTTACACCAAAGATGTTAATAACTGGGGTGATCTTGGTCTGAGTGGCTCCTGGAAAAATCGTAAAATCCAAATTTATGGTCGTAACTCCGTATCTGGTACTTACGGTTACTTTAAAAAGAAAGCACTGTGTAAGGGTGATTATAAAAACAGTGTGAATGAGCAGCCTGGTTCAGCTTCTGTAGTGCAGTCAGTCACGACCTCACTCAATGGTATCGGTTATTCCGGTATCGGTTATAAAACTTCAGGTGTGCGCGCAGTGCCGTTGTCGAAAAAAGCTGGTAAGCCTTTCATTGAAGCCACTCCGGACAATGCTATCAAAGGGAGCTATCCGTTGGCGCGTTTCCTTTATATCTATGTGAACAAGCATCCTAATAAGCCATTGCCTCCGCTGGAGCGTGAGTTTATCAAGATGGTATTGTCTAAATCTGGTCAGACTGTGGTCGTGAAAGATGGCTATATTCCATTACCGGCTAAAGTTGCAGCAAAAGAAATTAAAAAATTAAAATAACTAACTAGTAATACCTGTTTCATTTTTTTTCCTGCCCCGCTCTGCGGGGCTTTTTTTGCCGGGCTATTTTGTGACAGAGTGTCATAATCGTTTCCTTTCAGATTCGTGTGCAGGGGCTTTAGTAAAAATGTAGGCAGGACTCAAGTTATTGAATATTAAGAAACAATTACTTTTTTTAATAAAAGTATAGTGCTGGTTGTGATTGTCACATTTCTGTCATATATTGCGATTATCCTTCGTCTTTGGCTTTATCTAAATGGTTTCTGATCCTATGAGCATTATATGAGTACAGCAAGCACCGATCGGCAGATGGAGTGGCGACAGCTCAAGGATCGACTAGCACGTTACATGGTGGCGGTAGGCGGGATTGGTGTGATTATGGCGATTATTCTTATTTTCGTCTACTTGCTGTATATCGTCATGCCTCTGTTTAGCTCGGCAAGCGTTGAAAAAGTAGCGGATTACCCGCTCCCAGCTAGTGGTGGAAAAACGCTTTATTTAGCCATGGAAGAGCAGGCTGAGATTGCGATTCGGGTGACGGATCAGGGACAGGTTCAGTTTTTGCAGACCACGACGGGTAAGCAGGTAAAAACCGTTCAATTACCACTGCCTGAAAATAGCAGTATTACCAGTTTTGCCGAGGGCAGCTTTGAAAGTTCAGTGCTGGCCGTGGGCCTGTCGAATGGTCAGGCCATCGTTTTCAAACATCACTTCAATGTCAGCTTCCCAAATGATAAACGCGTCCTGACCCCGGTGGTTGAATACCCACTGGGTGAGGAGCCTTTACTGCTTGACTGGGGCAAACACCCTTTGCAAACACTGGCCGTACAAGTGGATGAGGAAAGTGCGACGCTGGTGGCGGTTACGGATGATCAACGTCTGATGATGACTTCGATGAGCAAAGAAGAATCGATGATGGATGATGAGGTCAGCTGGGGTGAATCTGAAACCATGGTCATTGCCCAGACGCATAAAAATATCAGCTTTATCTTACTGGATAAAAATCAGCGTAATTTGTACATCGCAAATGCGGCAGGTGAATTGAGTTTCTATGATGTCAGCGACAAGACCGAACCGTCACTGGTGCAGCATCTTTCGTTACTTAAGGGACACAATCAACTGCGAAGCTTGCAACTGTTGACGGGTGATATATCGCTATTAGCAGGTGATGTTAAAGGCACTGTTGCCCAGTGGTTCCCGGTGAAGGATGAGGAAGGTCGACGTGTGTTGCGAAGGATTCGTGGATTCTCTGATTTAAATCATCCTGTTACGGTGGTTGCGCCGGAATATAACCGTAAAGGTTTTTTGGCGGTGGATGAGTCTGGCGTTGCCGGTCTGTTTCATACGACAGCGGAAAACACCTTAGTACTTCAACGCATCAGTGACAGTACCATTTTGAATGCGGCGATTGCGCCGCGTGCGAATGCCATGTTATTGCAGGATGCACAGCGTCTGTATTTCTACTCGATTGATAATGAGTATCCTGAAGTATCGATGAAAGCGCTGTGGGGTAAGGTCTGGTATGAAAGCTATCCCAAGCCGGATTACATTTGGCAATCCTCTTCCGCCAGTAATGATTTTGAGCCCAAGCTTAGCCTGATACCGATTTCCTACGGTACGATTAAAGCTGCGTTTTATGCCATGTTGTTTGCCATTCCGCTGGCGGTGATGGGTGCAATTTTTACCGCACAGTTTATGTCGCCCTCGATGCGCAAAGTGGTTAAACCGAGTATTGAAATTATGGAAGCCCTGCCTACCGTGATTCTGGGTTTTCTTGCCGGTTTATGGTTAGCTCCCTTTATGGAGGCGAATCTTCCGGGGGTTTTCAGTATTCTTGTGATCCTGCCGATGGGCCTGCTGTTGTTTGCCTATTTATGGCAACAGCTTCCTGATCGTATCCGTCACAGCGTGCCGGATGGCTGGGAAGCCGCCTTATTGATTCCGGTGGTCATCGGGCTGGTTTATTTCTGTGTGGAAATGAGCCCGGTACTGGAAAAGGCTTTCTTCGGTGGTGATATGCCGAATTGGTTGCGCAATGAATTAGGCATAAATTACGATCAACGAAATGCCTTAGTTGTTGGTCTGGCGATGGGTTTTGCCGTTATTCCGACTATTTTCTCGATTGCCGAAGATGCCATTTTTGCGGTGCCCAAGCACCTGGTACAAGGGTCGTTGGCTTTAGGGGCAACCCCCTGGCAGACCATGGTTCGGGTTGTCTTATTGACTGCCAGTCCCGGTATTTTTTCGGCCATTATGATTGGTATGGGACGGGCTGTGGGCGAAACAATGATTGTTCTTATGGCGACTGGCAATACTCCGGTAATGGATTTCAGTGTATTTGAGGGTATGCGTACCTTATCAGCCAATATCGCGGTGGAGATGCCAGAGGCGGAAGTGGACAGCACGCATTACCGTGTGCTGTTCCTGGCCGCGGTGGTATTGTTTTCCTTTACCTTTATATTTAACACGGCAGCAGAAATTGTGCGTCAGCGCCTGCGCGAACGATATAGCAATCTATAGGCACAATCATGAACAGCATTAGCAAATGGTTTAAAAGTGGGCAACCCTGGATCTGGATGAATGCCGGAGCTGTCAGCATTAGTTTGCTGATGGTAATTGGTTTGGTTCTGATGATTGCAGTGCGGGGGCTGGCCTATTTCTGGCCGGCCGATGTGATGCAGGCAAATTACCAGCATCAGGGTGAAGTCAGCAAACTGCTGGGCGAAATCACGGGTCAGGAAAAAGTGAACATTGAACGCCTGCGTGATAGTGGTTATAAAATTGAAACCGATCAGGAACATGTCATTCGTTATTTGGTGAAAACCGGTAACCGTGATGTGCAGGGTAGCGATTTCAGAGTCGTGCTGAAACCAATGCTGCAGGATGTGGCTTATCCGCAAGAAGTGATGGTAATTGAACGCCGTGAATGGGGTAATTTTTACGGCTTTTTGAAAGCGATTAAAATGGATGGTGACGTCGTTGCTGAAGGTGAAGAGGCAAAAGCTATTTTGCAGCAACGTATCGATGCGGCACTGGATGTTTTTGCTGAAATAAGTGCCATCCGCAAGCATGACATCGGTAAGATTAACTATGGCATGGAACGCCTACGCTTACGCGAGCGGCAGTTAGAATTAAAAGGTGATACCGATTCTGTGAAACTGGCGAAGATTGTCAGTGAGCGAAAAATTCTGGATGAAGAATATAAAGCATTGCAGGCTGAGCTGGAGGTACTGGCTAAAAAAATTAAGCGCGATAGTCTGCTGCTGGAAACTATTGATGGCCAGTCGATTGAAGTTGGTATGGAAAAAGTGGTTCATGCCTATTATCCCAATGCGATGTCGGTGTTTGAGAAACTGGGGTTTTATGTTGCGAAGTTATGGGAATTTGTCTCTGATGAACCCCGTGAAGCGAATACCGAGGGTGGGATTTTCCCGGCTATTTTCGGCACCGTAATGATGGTGATGTTAATGGCTATGCTGGTCACGCCTTTTGGTGTGGTGGCCGCTGTTTACCTGCGTGAGTATGCCAAACAGGGGCTGGTGATTCGCCTGATTCGTATTGCTGTGAATAACCTGGCCGGTGTACCTTCTATTGTTTATGGTATTTTTGGTCTGGGTTTTTTTGTTTATTTTCTTGGCGGTAATATTGACGCGTTGTTTTTCCCCGAGTCCAGTCCAGCTCCGGTATTCGGTACCCCCGGTATTTTATGGTCTTCATTGACCCTGGCTTTATTGACCTTGCCCGTGGTTATTGTGGCAACGGAAGAAGGCCTGTCACGAATTCCCCGCTCTATCCGTGAAGGCAGTCTGGCGCTGGGAGCCACCAAAGCCGAGACACTCTGGCGTACGGTTTTACCGATGGCATCACCGGCAATGATGACAGGTTTGATCCTGGCGGTCGCGCGTGCGGCGGGTGAGGTTGCACCATTGATGTTAGTGGGTGTTGTTAAGTTAGCGCCGTCACTGCCACTGGATGGAAATTTTCCTTTCCTGCACATGGAACGTAAATTTATGCATCTGGGTTTTCATATTTATGATGTTGGCTTTCAAAGTCCTAATGTTGAAGCGGCAAGACCGCTGGTTTATGCAACCTCGTTGTTATTGATTATCGTTATTGTCCTGTTGAATTTGTTTGCTATCCGGATTCGTAATCGCCTGCGCGAAAATTATCGGATGCTGGAAAATTAGATAGTTATTTATAGAGCCATTTATCAAGTTGTATTAATACGGATAAAGATATGAATGAAGAAGCAAGCCTGACCCACGGGGTAAATATGGATGTGCTGGAACGTGATGATGAAGTAAGCCATGTCGCCAGCGAAGAGATTACTCTGCGAGTAGAAAATGTGGATCTCTATTACAGTGAAAAACAGGCATTGAAAAATATTAATATGGCCATTCCGAAAAACCGGGTGACCGCCTTTATCGGCCCCAGTGGTTGTGGTAAATCAACTTTGTTGCGCTGTTTCAACCGGATGAATGATCTGGTTGACAATGTTCGTATCGAGGGTCGTTTTTTACTGGATGATGAAGATATCTATCATAAAAATGTACAGGTATCTCAATTGCGTCGTCGGGTTGGAATGGTGTTTCAGAAGCCGAATCCGTTTCCAAAAAGCATTTATGAAAATGTTGCCTACGGCATGCGTATCATTGGTGTTAAAGATAAGCGTAAATTGGATGAATATATTGAACAGGCATTGAAAGGCGCGGCACTTTGGGATGAAGTGAAAGATCGCCTGCATGATAGCGCGATGGGGCTGTCAGGTGGGCAGCAACAGCGACTGGTGATTGCTCGCGCCATTGCTATCGAGCCGGAAGTTCTATTGTTGGATGAACCCGCTTCGGCGCTGGATCCCATTTCCACCTTAAAAATTGAAGAGCTTATCTACGAGCTAAAAGAAAAATACACTATCGTTATAGTGACCCACAATATGCAACAGGCTGCCCGTGTCTCAGATTATACGGCATTTATGTATATGGGTGAATTGATTGAACATAATGATACCAAGAGTATTTTTACCAACCCGAAAAAGAAAAAAACAGAAGATTATATTACCGGACGTTATGGTTAGGATAGATATTAAATAAATAAGCGTTCCAAATATCTGTCCATTTTGGTACATATTTAATAGCTCGCAAAGACGCTAAGAACGCAAAGAAATCATAACTTTTTACCTGGCGCGCTTCGCGTCTTTGCGAGAATGACGCTACACTTTTTGAAAAATATTATTTAGAATATAGATATAAATCACAATTTTCATGACAAAAAAATAATGGGCTTCACTTGTATCGTTATATCTTGTACCTTGCTACATATATAGACTGAGAGATTATTATGGATAAGCCAAAACTAGGACAGCACATTTCACAGCAGTTCAATGCAGAACTGGAAGATATTCGCACTCGCGTTATGTATATGGGCGGGGTGGTTGAGCAACAGCTTGCCGATGCAATTAAATCATTGACCACGATGGATGCCACGCTGGCTGAAGTCGTGATTTCCAATGATTATAAAGTGAATGCACTGGAAGTTTCCATTGATGAGGAGTGCATCCAAATTTTGGCTCGTCGTCAGCCTGCTGCAAGTGATTTGCGTTTGGTTATTTCGGTGATCAAAACCATTACTGATCTTGAACGTATTGGTGATGAAGCTGAGCGGATCGGTCGCATGGCCTTGCATTTTTCAGAGAAAGGTGGCGAAAATAAAATGTTGGCCGGCATTGTTCACATGAGTGATCTGGTGACTAAGCAATTGCATAATGCGCTGGATACCTTTGCCCGCACTGACAGTAAAGCCGCTGCACAGGTTGCCAAGGAAGATAAAAAAGTGGATCAGGAATACGAAACGATTTTGCGTAATCTGATGACTTATATGATGGAAGATCCGCGCAATATTCCCATCCTGGTTGATATGATGTGGTCGGCACGTGCGCTGGAACGCATTGGCGATCGTTCACGCAATATCTGTGAATATGTGATCTATCTGGTGAAAGGTAAGGATGTGCGGCATACCAGCATTGAAAAAGTCGCTGATGATGCACGCAATTATTTTAAAGATTGAGTGATTACGTTATTTTGGCTCTTCAGCAGAATTTGTGGGTTGTCTGAAATCCTCAGCTTGGAAAAGCCACCATGTGATCCAGTCCCAGCCTGATACGTACCTTATCACCTGTGCGGTGATCGTGATGGCTGGGAAACAGGGACTGTACTTCCAGCCCTGAATCAAATTTTAGTGTATAAAGAATCTCTGCTCCTTTAAACGCACGTTGCGTCACTTCTGCGCTAAGCTCACCATTTTCGTCCGGAATAATATCATCCGGGCGCAGCAATAATTCTACTCGACTGCCAAGCGGCCACTCGTAGGCACGATCGCCCTGAAAAGTGCCGATCTCGGTTTTAACGGTGTCATGTGCCAGCAGTTCACCGGGAACAAACACACCCTGACCAATGAAGTCCGCAACAAAACGGTTATCCGGTGAATGGTAAAGATTATAAGCCGTGTCCCGTTGCAGTATTCGCCCACCGTTCATGACGCAGATTTGATCGCCGATAGCAAAGGCTTCGTGTTGATCATGGGTGACCAGAATTCCAGTTGCATTTCTGTCCTTTAGAATTTGCCGTACTTCCAGACTGAGTCGTTCGCGCATATCCACGTCCAGATTGGAGAAGGGCTCATCCAGCAGGACTAAATCCGGTTTGGGTGCCAATGCCCGCGCCAGTGCAACGCGCTGTTGCTGACCGCCTGAAAGCTCGTGTACATAGCGGTGGCCGAGGCCATCGAGGCCGACAGTTTCCAGCATTTCATTGGAAATTTTCTGGCGTTTAGTATTACTCATGTTACGCAGGCCAAAGCAGATATTCTGGCAAACATTCATGTGTGGGAACAGAGCATAGTCCTGAAAAACCATACCGATGTGACGTTTTTCCGGTACCCGAGTGTAGCCAGGGTAGGACATTTTCTGTTGATGAATATGTATTTCACCCTGACTTATGGGCTGGAAACCGGCAATGGCGCGCAGCACGGTGGTCTTACCGCAACCGCTGGGACCGAGCAGACAGATCAGATCGCCCTGATTGATGTGCAGGCTGAGATCTTCAATGATGATGTGGCCACGGTAATGGCACTCAATATGTTTTAGCTCAAGCAGTGGGCCCATAATTCTCGGCATGATGGTGATAGCGGAAAGGGATAAATAATATCAGACCTTGGCGAGTAAGGGGGAAAAGAAAGGGGAAATTAAATCGGCTAGCAGCCTGCTGTGGGGTATCCATCGTAGGTTCAATTTCAATCGAACGGGGCTAGGGAAACGGCCGAGGGGATACAACACATGCAAATATTTATGCAATGATTTTTCTGGTTTGTCTCCGTGGGAATCTATATCTCGCATTACCTTGTTTGAGTGAGGTTTAATCATACAAACGAGGTTATTATATAGTGGTCAAAATGTTTCAAGAGATAGCTCCCGGAGGGAGAGGGAGTTAGGGCGGTGGCAATCCATAAATTCTGCTGATGAGGCTTATTTTTTTAAACTGGCCTTTTCGACCCAGTAACGGGCTTTGGCCGGATCCGGGCTCAGATCAAATAGCCCTTTTTCATACACCTGTGCCAGTGTTTGTATGGCACTCATATTGTTCTGGTTAGCCGCCTGTTGCCAGAGTTTTAAGGCCGCACTGACATCTTTTCCTGTGCCGTTGCCGTAAGCCAACATCACCCCAAGGTTGAACTGGGACTCAGGATGGCCGCGTTCAGCCGCCTGTCGCCACCAGTAAAGGGCATCTTTGCTACTTGGGTAACCGAAGCGGCGTTTTTTATACATGACACCCAGGTTATAAGCCGCATCAACACTGCCGTATTTTGCTGCCTGTTTGAACCAGTGTTTGGCTGCCCGGAAATCCTCATCAACACCCAGTCCCTTCATATAAAGCAAGCCGATATTATAGAGTGCATCCGGGTTATTTTTTTTCGCCAGGGGTTTCCAGGCGGCCATGGCCTGTTGATAATTTTTTGCATTGAAGGCTCGCAAGCCATCATTCAATGTCCCAGGTTGAGCATTCGAAATGACTGAGAGGGAGAGGAAGCCGGTTAATAATAAAGTAAGGTGACGTTTCATGAATATTTGATCAGCATGTTTTTTCGAGAGTTCGTTGTATGTTTATATTAGCGGTAAAATGGGCTGAAAACTTTAGAGTGCATTCGGTAGGGAAAAGATTGATCTGTGGTCACGACCAATGCAGGTACGATTTTAATCGTACGTGGAGTTAAACGAAGCCGCATATACCGGTGTTTTTCAATATAGTTGTCGAGGAATTTTTATCTGTTCAAGGGGAGCATCGGAGCTCAGGTTTGCTGTTCCTGTTGAATAAGCCAGGCGGCAATATCGGCAGGCTCATCGGTTTTCTTTTTCAACGGTAAATGGTGGATTGTTGCCCGAGTTGAGCGGAGTACAGGATCTTCTACCGGCGCGGGCTCAATTGAAAGAATATCTAATCCTTCCGGCTGCATTTGCTGGGCACTGACGCAGGCCAGTTCTTCCAGCCCGTCAAGGGCATCCAGCATACGCATTTGCAGTGCGCGATCCTGTGAACAGGAATGTTTTTTGGGTATTGCCATTGCCTAAAATCCAAAACCTTTAAAAATCTGTCTCGGAACTCTTAGCGTTCGCAGTTTAGCTTTTTGTAGGTCTGGCGGTGAAATTATTTTCGTATTCGGCTGGATAAAAACAGGGAGGATGGAACCCCCATGCCCACGATAATAAATCCCCTGATTTCTAATTTTCTGGTTTGTATGATTAAACCTCCCACGCTCTGCGTGGGAATCCATACCTTGCATCACTTTGCCACCACCATATGCATTCCCACGCAGAGTATGGGAACGAGGCTGTACAAGCAGGTGAGGTTAAGTTGAATCTACAGGGCGGGTAGGTGCATTAATATCAGGTTTTAAGGGAGGCAGGGATATGCGGCTTAATGGTTTGCAGCATGCTTTTGAAAAGCCTGGGATTGCCGGCAACCACGTGTCCGGTTTGTAAATGATCCGGGTTGCCGGTGATACCGCTGACAATACCTCCAGCTTCCTCGATCAGCAGTACCCCGGCGGCAATATCCCAGATGTTGAGGTCCAGCTCCCAGAAGCCATCTAGCCGTCCGGCTGCCACATAGGCTAGGTCGAGAGCGGCGGAACCGGCACGGCGGATACCAGCACTGCCGGGAATCAGGGCCTTCATCATCTCAAAATAAGCATCGGACATTTCGCCTTCCTGTGAGGCCTTGTAGGGAATGCCGGTACCGAGCAGAGCACCATTGAGATCCTTGCGCTTGCTTACCCGCATGCGCCGGCTGTTGAATTGGGCACCGCCACCCCGGCTGGCACTGAACATTTCCTGGCGCATGGGATCATAGACTACCGCCTGGGTGAGCCGGCCATTGTGGCGCAGGGCAATGGAAACTGAGAAATGCGGGAAACCGTAGAGAAAATTGGTGGTGCCATCAAGGGGATCAATAATCCACTGGTATTCTTCTTCACGTGCGGTAAGACCGCTTTCTTCGGCGAGAATAGAGTGATCCGGATATGCCTTTTGAATGATATGGATGATTTCCTGTTCGGCCATCTGATCGACTTCACTGACAAAATCATTCTGTGATTTTTCGGTGATGGTTAATTTATCAATCTGGTCAGCGTGGCGAGCGATAACATCTCCGGCTTTGCGGGCAGCACGGATGGCAATATTGAGCATGGGATGCACGGGGTAGTCCTCTGGTTTCGTTTGCTTTTGCTGAGCTGGCGGATGTGGCAGTTCAGCGTCGAGCTGGTTTCGTGTACACTTCGGTCGCCCATTGCACGTCAGTTCAGATGGGCGGCAAAACAGCTTACTTTAAAAAAGTGTGGTGCCTTGATGACATCAGGTGATCTCACCGGGCCGCGTATTCTAACAGGAGCCACGGCTTTTGGTCAGATAAATGATCTGCTCTTTTCTTGTCCTGAGCAGTAAAGTTATAAGCATTTGAGCAGGTAGAATTCTATAATGGCTAGCGAAATTGATCTCTCCCGGGTGCGGATCGTGCTCATGCATACCAGCCACCCCGGCAATATCGGTGCGGTAGCACGGGCGATGAAAAACATGGGGCTGAGCCAGCTCTATCTGGTAAAGCCGGATCTATTTCCGCATTCTATGGCCACTTCCCGCGCCTCTGGGGCTGATGATTTACTGGCCTCTGCGGTGGTGGTTGAGACGCTGGATGAGGCGCTGGCCGATTGTCGCTTTGTGGTGGGTGCCAGTGCCCGTCTGCGTTCTATTTCCTGGCCGGTACATAATCCACGGGAATGTGCTGAGCGCATGCTGGAAGCCCGCGAAGAGGGTGAGGTGGCCCTATTGATGGGACGGGAGCAGTCCGGCCTGACCAATGAAGAAATGGAACGCTGCAATTATCTGGTGAATATTCCTGCTAATCCGGAATATTCATCATTGAATCTGGCGGCGGCCACCCAGGTGTTGGCTTATGAATTACGCATGGCGGCTTTATCTCGGGTTGAAGTCGAAAAAGTCGTGAGCAAGAAAGACTACCCGCTGGCAAGTGCCGCTGCGGTGGAAGGCTTGTATGAACATTTTGAAGTTGCCTTGACCGATATCCGTTTTCTCAATCCGGCCAGCCCGCGTAAGTTAATGCGCCGTCTGCGCCGTCTGTTTAACCGAGCGCAGCTGGATGAAATGGAAGTTAATATTTTGCGCGGGATCCTCTCCGCCGCACAGGGCCAGAAATACCACTATGAAAATAAGGATAAATCATAATCCGGCTGGCTGAGCGGAGCCAGGATAGATACAATAGCCAATATGTTTACCCGAATTAAAGAAGATATACAGTGCGTGTTTGGTCGTGATCCGGCCGCACGTACCCGCTTTGAAGTGCTCACTACCTATCCCGGCGTACATGCTGTGATCATGCATCGTTTTACCCATAAATTATGGAATCTGGGGCTAAAATGGCTGGCGCGGGTGTTTTCCCATTTTGCCCGTTGGACTACCGGGATTGAAATTCATCCGGGGGCGACCATTGGCCGGCGCTTTTTTATCGATCACGGCATGGGTGTGGTGATTGGTGAAACGGCCCATATCGGTGATGATTGCACGCTCTATCATGGCGTGACCCTGGGCGGCACCAGTTGGAATAAAGGTAAACGCCATCCTACTCTGGGTAACGATGTAGTGGTTGGGGCCGGTGCCAAGGTGCTGGGGCCGATTAATCTGGGCAACGGGGCGCGGGTTGGTTCCAATGCGGTGGTAGTCAAAGACGTGCCTGACGGTGCCACTGTTGTCGGCATTCCCGGCCGTATCGTGATGCCAAAATCGGATCGCAGTCATGAGGATAATAAACGCCACGCTTTTGCTAAAAAGATTGGCTTTGATGCTTATGGCACCCGCGATGACATGCCGGATCCGATTGCCAGTGCGATAGATTGTATGCTGGATCATATTCATGCCATGGACGGGCAGATGCAGAAAATGTGTCGTCGTCTGAAATGCATGGATATGGATCCAGACGATCTGGGTTTGCCCGATCTAGGAGCCTGCGAAATCAATCCGCCGGTGAAAGACAGCAACAAGGATAGCCCAGAAAATAAAGCAGTTAAGAAGGATTAGGTAGGTGTTGCCTGCTTTTGGTGAATATATGTGCGAAAATACTTGACTGAAATACTCGGTCTTGTTATCTTTGTTTCTTCGAGTAGTTAAGAGTTTACTAATTTATATAGGATAATACAATGAGGCTGACAACGAAAGGTCGATATGCGGTAACTGCTATGCTTGATTTGGCGCTTCATTTTAGAGAAGGGCCCATCACGCTGTCAGATATCTCTCAACGTCAGGGGATCTCCCTGTCCTATCTTGAACAGTTATTTTCCCGCCTGCGTAAACAGGGGCTGGTTGACAGTACCCGTGGACCGGGTGGCGGCTACCGTCTTAGTCGTAATGCTCACGACATCCCGGTTGCCGATGTGATCACGGCCGTTGATGAAAAAGTTGAAACCACCCGCTGTGGTGGTTTATCCAACTGTCAGGATGATCATCAGTGTCTGACCCACGAATTATGGACGGATCTGAGTCGTCAGATTCATGACTTCCTGATGGGAATCAGCCTTGGACAACTGGTTGAAAACCAGGGGGTACAGGAAGTGGCTGCCCGGCAGGAACAGGATCATAAAGAAACTAACGGTAGCAATGAAACCGTCGTTGGAGTCACGGCTTCAAGCAACGCCTGATAATTTGTAGTCGATCCTGATCTGATTGATCCAGGTCGCTACCCATTACAGGGAATGGCATATATATTGTTTCTGGAGAGAATGTCTGGATGAAAACACCAATTTACTTTGATTATTCCGCTACCACTCCGGTTGATCCGCGGGTGGCGGAAAAAATGTGCAGCTGTATCACAGCCGATGGCGTATTTGGTAACCCGGCTTCCCGCTCACACCCTTTCGGCTGGGAAGCGGATGCGCTGGTCGAACAGGCTCGTAAAAATGTCGCTGAGCTGATCAATGCTGATCCGCGTGAAATTGTCTGGACCTCCGGTGCCACTGAGTCAGATAACCTGGCCATAAAAGGCGTGGCACATTTTTACCAGAAAAAAGGCAAGCACATCATTACCAGCAAGACCGAACATAAAGCGGTGCTGGATAGTTGTCGCCAACTTGAGCGTGAAGGTTTTGAAGTCACCTATTTGAGCCCGGAAACCAATGGGCTAATTGATCTTGATAAGCTGAAAGCCGCCTTCCGTGATGATACGATTCTTGTTTCCATCATGCATGTGAACAATGAAGTCGGTGTGATTCAGGATATCAAAGCCATTGGTGAGTTGACGCGCGAACATAAAATCATATTCCACGTCGATGCCGCACAAAGTGCCGGTAAGACGCCGATTGACATGGCGGATATGAAAGTTGATCTGATGTCATTCTCCGCGCATAAAATTTACGGGCCGAAGGGCATTGGTGCCTTATATGTACGGCGCAAACCCCGTATTCGTCTGGAAGCACAAATGCATGGTGGCGGACATGAGCGCGGTATGCGTTCAGGCACGCTGGCGACTCATCAGATCGTCGGCATGGGTGAAGCTTTCCGTCTGGCAAAAGAAGAAATGCAGGCCGACAATGAACATGTACGTAAATTGCGTGATCGTTTGCTTGATGGTCTTAAAGACATCGAAGAAGTATATATTAATGGGGATATGGAACAGCGTATTCCCCATAACCTCAACATCAGTTTTAATTTTGTCGAAGGTGAGTCCCTGATCATGGCCCTGAAAGATCTGGCTGTCTCATCTGGCTCAGCCTGTACCTCGGCAAGTCTGGAACCTTCTTATGTGTTACGGGCGCTTGGTCGTAACGATGAACTTGCTCATAGCTCACTGCGTTTTTCTATGGGCCGTTTTAGCACAGAAGAAGAAATAGATTTTGCGATTAAACAAATCAGAGCAAACATAGACAAACTGCGTGAACTCTCCCCCTTATGGGAAATGTTTAAAGATGGCATTGATCTGAATTCAATCGAATGGGCGGCACATTAGTCATTCGACGTATAAATATTCAACGAGGTAAAGACACATGGCTTACAGTGATAAAGTAATCGATCATTACGAAAATCCCCGCAATGTCGGCAACATGGATAAAGATGACAGCAATGTCGGTACCGGCATGGTGGGTGCACCGGCCTGTGGCGACGTGATGCGCTTACAGATTAAAGTGAATGATGATGGCGTGATTGAAGATGCCAAGTTTAAAACCTATGGCTGTGGTTCCGCTATTGCCTCTAGCTCACTGTTGACGGAATGGGTTAAAGGCAAATCACTGGATGAAGCCGCACAGATAAAAAATACTGAAATTGCGGAAGAACTGGAATTACCGCCGGTAAAAATTCATTGTTCAGTCCTCGCTGAAGATGCAATTAAAGCGGCGATTGATGATTATAAAGGCAAAAAAGGCTAAGTAATATTATGGCCATTACAATGACTGATAGCGCCGCTGAACGGGTGCAGAATTTTCTTGAAAGCCGAGGCAGTGGTATCGGCCTGCGTCTGGGCGTTAAAACCTCAGGCTGTTCCGGCATGGCCTACGTGCTGGAGTTCGTTGATGATATTGATGAACAGGATCAGGTCTTTGAGTCGCATGGCGTAAAAATTATCGTCGATCCTAAAAGCCTGTTATATATTGACGGAACCGAACTGGATTATGGCAAGGAAGGCTTAAATGAAGGCTTCAAGTTCAATAACCCCAACGTCAAGGATCAATGCGGCTGTGGTGAAAGTTTCACAATCTAAAAAATATTTAACTATCAGGGCGCAGTATGTCTGATGTCCTGAGCAAAGATTATTATTCCCTGTTTGATTTCCCTGTTTCATTTATTATTAATCTGGATGAGCTGGAAAACCGTTACCGGGAATTGCAACGGCTTTTACATCCTGATCGTTATGCTCGTGCCAGCGATCAGGAGCGACGCATCTCCGTACAACAAACCGCCCATCTAAACGAAGCCTTTCATACCTTACGTGATGTTCCGCGCCGGGCGCGTTACCTGCTTGAATTAAAAGGTATCGGCTTTGATGATGAAAAAGATACACATTTTGATGGCGCTTTTTTGATGCAACAAATGGAATTGCGAGAGGAACTGGAAGCTATTACCCAGGCTGATGATCCATTCGATAAACTTACAAAATTTTTAGCTGAAATTAAGCAACTCCGGCAGACCATGTACACTGAGCTGGAAGCCCTGTTTGCCGATGAGAGTCCGGAAAATCTGGACAGCGCAAAACAGTCGGTGCAGAAAGTTCGTTTTCTGAATCGCCTGCAACAGGAAGCCGAAGAGCAGGAAGAAGATCTCCTGTAGGCTCAGCTTCAGTCGTAGCCGACTTAATTAGGCAAGCTTAACTAACAAGATCCCCACCTGTGGGGTAGCTTAATCTGAAATACGGAACCTAACTATGGCCTTTTTACAAATCAGCGAACCCGGACAAAGCACCGCCCCCCATCAGCATCGACTGGCGGCGGGCATTGATCTGGGGACTACGAATTCATTGGTGGCAACGCTGCGTAGTGCGCAGGCGGAAACCCTGCCGGATGCGGAGGGTCGTCACCTGCTGCCCTCGGTGGTGCATTATAAAAAAGATGGTCTTAGCGTGGGTTATGAAGCGAAACAATTTGCTGCACAGGATCCCTTAAATGTTATTGCCTCGGTCAAACGTTTTATGGGACGAGGTCTGGATGATATCCGGCATCTAGGTGGTCGGCTGCCCTATGAATTTGTGAATACTGATTCGGCTGTACCGCGTATACGCACGGTCGTCGGTGATAAAACACCCCTTGAAATTTCCGCTGATATCCTGCGTAGCCTGAAACAGCGGGCAGAGGAATCATTGGGCGGTGATTTAACCGGGGTGGTGATCACGGTTCCCGCCTACTTTGATGATGCCCAACGACAGGCCACCCGTGATGCGGGCAAGTTAGCCGACTTAAATGTGCTGCGACTGCTCAATGAACCCACCGCCGCCGCTGTTGCCTATGGTCTGGATAAAGCCGAGGATGGTGTTATTGGCATTTATGATCTGGGTGGGGGAACCTTTGATATATCTATTTTACGCCTGAATAAAGGTGTATTTGAAGTGCTGGCCACTGGTGGCGACAGCGCTCTGGGCGGCGATGATTTTGATCGGCTGCTGGCACAATGGATCATGGAACAGGCTGGGATCGGTGATGATGCGGATCATGCCCAGCTGCGTCGTTTAATGCGAGATGCCTGCGTGGCAAAAGAAACGCTCACTCACAGTGAGCAGGCTGAGTTGAATATTGAACTGCAAAACGGTGAGCACTGGCAGGGATCCATCAGCCGTGATCAATTCAATAAGCTCATCGGCCCGCTGGTGCAAAAATCTATTCTTCCCTGTCGCCGCGCCCTGCGTGATGCCGGGGTTGATGCCGAGCAAATACAGGCGGTGGTTCTGGTGGGAGGTTCCACGCGCGTGCCTCTGGTGCGTGAAAAGGTGGCCGATTTTTTTGCCCGTGAACCATTGACCGATATTGATCCTGATACGGTGGTTGCCATTGGTGCCGCTATTCAGGCAGATATACTTGCCGGTAACAAGCCGGACAGTGATATGTTGTTGCTGGATGTGAACCCGCTGTCCTTAGGCTTGGAAACCATGGGCGGACTGGTCGAAAAAGTCATTCCCCGCAACACCACCATTCCCGTTGCCCGGGCGCAGGATTTCACCACATTTAAAGATGGACAAACTGCCATGTCGATTCATGTTTTGCAGGGCGAACGTGAACTGATAAGTGACTGCCGCTCGCTGGGACGTTTTAGTCTGCATGGCATTCCGCCCATGGTGGCGGGTGCTGCACGCATTAGGGTTAGTTTTCAGGTGGATGCGGATGGCCTGTTGACGGTTAGCGCAAAAGAGGAAACTACCGGGGTTGAGAGTGCTATCGAAGTTAAACCCTCCTATGGTCTCACTGATACAGAAATTGAAACCATGCTGCGCGATTCCATGGAATATGCCTCGGATGATGTTGCCGCCCGCAAGCTACGTGAACAACAGGTTGAAGCCGAACGGGTGCTGGAAGCGCTGACTGCTGCGCTTGCACAGGACGGTGGATTATTGCAACAGGATGAACGTGCCTTGATCGATGCCGCAGCGAATCAGTTGCAGCTGGTGCGTGACAAGGATGATGCGGCGGCAATTAAGCAGGCCATGGGCGAGTTGGATAAAGCTTCTGATGAATTTGTTGCCCGGCGTATGAATGGTAGTATTAAGAAAGCTTTGTCCGGCCACAAGGTTGATGAGTTTGATTAATCATCAGGTCGGGAAATTATTTCACTGACATTAACCGATGTTTTATAACGATAAAAAATTATGACTAAATTAATATTTTTACCTCACGA
Source organism: uncultured Thiohalophilus sp. (assembly GCA_964575555.1). GTDB lineage: Bacteria > Pseudomonadota > Gammaproteobacteria > UBA6429 > Thiohalophilaceae > JAADGZ01. The sequence continues at coordinate 65,389 of CAZNRP010000001.1, forward strand.
AGAACTTTGTCCCGATGGCGCGATGTTTGATGTGGAGCCGGGGGTGACAATTTGCGATGCGGCTTTAAAAAATGGGATTGAAATTGAACATGCCTGTGAAAAATCCTGTGCCTGTACGACCTGCCATCTTTATATTCGTGAAGGTTTTGAAGAACTCGCTGAGTCTACCGAAGATGAAGATGATCTGCTGGACAAGGCCTGGGGTCTTGAGCCTGATTCACGTTTAAGTTGTCAGGCTCTTGTTGGTGAAACAGATTTGATCATTGAAATTCCCAAGTACACGATTAACATGGTTTCAGAAAATCATTAGGAGTCACCGATGTCTTTGAAATGGACGGACACACTGGACATCGCTATTGAGCTGGATGAGAAACATCCCGATCTTGATCCTCAATATGTGCGTTTTACTGACTTGCATAGCTGGGTGTGCGCGCTGGATGAGTTCGATGATAATCCTGAAAACTCCAGCGAGCGCATTCTTGAAGCTATTCAGATGGCCTGGATAGACGAAAAAGATTAACACGGATATCGAAGTGCGCTGTAGCAATATTATAGTTTTATCTGACGCAAAGGCGCAGAGACGCGAAGATATTTTATAATGGTGGCATTTTGGGCTAACTAGCCCCCACAGTTTTCTTGCAATAAAGCTAGCCTGGTCATAATTAAAAACTTCGCGCCTTTGCGTTGTTATTTAC
>CAZNRP010000001.1:66183-83453 GCA_964575555.1 uncultured Thiohalophilus sp.
GCGCCTTTGCGTTGTTATTTACGTCTGTTTCAGAATCCCCCCGCAGTAAGAAACAAGTTTCCAGTGAACGCTCTCGCCTGCACGCAGGGGGATCAGTTTCCCATTATCGAAAGCCAGCTCATCCGGCACCTGCCAGTCTTCTTTTATAAGTTTAACCCGGCGCGTATTGCGTGGTAGGCGGTAAAAGTCTGGGCCAAAGCAGGATGAAAACCCTTCCAGCTTATCCAGTGCCCCAGCTTGTTCGAAGGCCTCGGCATACAGTTCAATTGCCGCATGGGCACTGTATATGCCGGCGCAGCCACAGGCACTTTCTTTCGTCGTCTGACTATGCGGGGCACTGTCAGTGCCAAGGAAGAATTTAGGGTTCCCGCTGCATGCTGCTTTTACTAAACTTTGCCGATGTTGTTCTCGTTTAAGAATAGGCAGGCAATAGTGATGTGGACGAATGCCGCCTTTGAATATTGCATTGCGATTCATCAGTAGATGATGTGGAGTAATGGTTGCCGCGATATTATTGGGCATACTGCTGACAAAATCGACAGCCTGGGTGGTAGTGATATGTTCCAGTACCAGATGTAGATCTGGGAATTGTTTTAACAGCGGGATAAGTATGGTCTCGATAAAAACCGCTTCACGATCAAAAATATCAACATCAGGATCAGTTACTTCGCCATGCACTAGCAAGGGCAGGCCTTTTGCGGCCATGACTTCAATGACGGGGTATACCTTTTCAATGGATGATACACCGGCATCAGAATTCGTGGTGGCCCCGGCGGGGTAATACTTAAAGGCATGAATATGTTCATGTTTGACGGCTTCGAGCACATCTTTTTTTGTGGTGTTGCCGGTAAGGTAAAGTGCCATCAGTGGTTCGAATTGTTTTTCTTCTGGTACGGCGGCAAGAATGCGTTGGCGGTATTCAAGTGCATCCGCAACACGGGTAACGGGGGGCCTGAGGTTGGGCATGATGATTGCGCGAGCAAAACGCTGGGCACTGTGGGGAATAATATCTTTTAGTACGTCGCCATCACGCACGTGTAAGTGCCAGTCGTCAGGTTGTATGAGGGTTAGTTCTTTCATTCATTCATCCTTATTTAATTATATTTTTCATCTCTGATGCTTGCGGCGTTTTAAATTAAGTATTCTTATTTTCAGTGCATGTGTAAATTTCCACGTTGCTGATGAAGCCTTCGAAGGGGCTCTTCTGAGCAAAGCCGAAGGGCTTCCTTCGACAGGTTTCCTTCGACAGGCTCAGTACGAACGGTTGTGCGTTATTTGTGCTCTGGGCTGGTATATAGAACCTTACTGACAGGAATAATAAATAAGGTGTTCGTTATCCACCGAGATTGACTCCCCAAGGCTAATGAAGCCTGAGCCACTGAGTGGATAATCTTCCTGATGAATATAAATTTCTTTATTTCCCTGTGGTTTTATAAAGGTGCCGTTTGTGCTCTTGTCGCTGACGATAAATTTTCCGCGGCGGTAAACCAGTGAAGCATGTTGGCGTGAGGCACAGTCTGACTCGATAATAAGATTACACTTGCTACTGCGGCCAAGGCTGATTTCTACATCTCGCGCATTTAATTCTTTGATATTCTCATGGTAGGTCAGATAAAGTTGCTGACGATCTTTAAATAAATTATTAACCAGAGAGGAATCCATCATTTCCGTCAATGTAGGCTCCGGTTCATCCTGTTCGTTAATATAGGCTTGAATGTTTTCAGAACTTTTTTCCTGTTGAACGATGTTTTTAACAAAGTCATTTTCATGCTGGAGAATATAATTACCGAGTTGGTTAAGAAAGTCGTCATTAATGTTGTCAGGATCAATTTCATGAGTTTGCAGTTCACTGCTTAGCAGGTTATTTATAGATAGGTTAATCAGTTGCCGGGGATAATTTGAGCGAAACACCAGACTGGATGAGATTTGCCCATTGAGCTCAACATTGTCATTCGAGTGGCTATTAATATCCAGTCCTAGATGGCGCAGCTTATTTTTTAGTTTATCGCGTTCTGCCTCATAGGTATTACTAAGATAGCAGTGTTGTTTGCTGCATTGCAGGGTAAAACTAAAACCGACACTGAGCTGGTTGAAGGTGTTTTCAGTATGCAGGCGGTAGTTTCTGGGAATCAGACCATTGATGATTCCGGTATCATTAACTTCAAGACTGATTTCGATAGTTGGATTGACAATTTGAAGTTGCTCCAGAAATAAATTCAGGTATTCATGAATTTTTTCCAGGCTATTGGTCACTTCACTGTGATGGAATGCCGCGAGGGCTTCATTTTTACCTGTTGCCTGTTCTTTGTTGGCCAATACACTGTTGGCCTGTTTTTTCAGCTCTTCAAGAGCATTCATGTATTTTTCCTTAAATTATCCAATGGTTAAAATGTATAATTTTAAATTATACTTAACAATTAAATTTAACATAGTGCAGATTAAAAAAATGGGACATGGTTTACAAGCTTTGTTTCTGGTTGCTTGCCTGACTGTAGATACTCGATTTCAATCATAGCGCCTACAACTGTACCTTACTTAATCAAGCCCACCCTGGGCGAGTTTGGCAGGATCGAGTAAACGCTTAAGTTCAGCTTCATCAAGTTCAGTCATTTCCAGCGCGACTTCCATTACCGCCCGGTTCTCAGCATAGGCTTTTTTCGCAATGGCAGCACCTTTTTCATAGCCAATGACCCGATTAAGTGCGGTGACCAGAATCGGATTTTTCCCCAGTGCCTGATTGATGTTGTCGCGGTTGACACTAAAACCATCTATGGCTTTATCAGCCAGTAGCCGAGCCGCATTGCTGAGCAGTTCGATGTTTTGCAGCAGGTTGTGGGCAATTAATGGCAGCATGACATTTAACTGAAAGCTGCCTGACTGGCCGCCCAAAGTGATCGTAGTGTCATTACCAATGACCTGTGCACAGACCATGGCCACGGCTTCGGGAATCACCGGGTTAATTTTGCCCGGCATGATCGAACTCCCCGGTTGCAGGGCGGGCAGGGCAATTTCACTTAAGCCGGCTAGCGGGCCACTGTTCATCCAACGTAGATCATTGGAAATTTTCATTATGCTCACCGCCAGTGTTTTTAGCTGGCCGCTCATTTCTACGGCACTGTCCTGACTGGCAAGACCGCTGAAATAATTATTCATAGTGGTGAAGGGCAGGCCGGTTTTCTCGGCCAGTTCGTGGGCAACCTGGCTGCCAAATTGTGGATGGGCGTTGATACCAGTGCCGACCGCTGTGCCTCCTTGCACCAGTGCAAGCAGGCGCGGCAGGCTGGCATCAATGCGAGCCAGTGCCTGTTCGATTTGATCTTTCCATGCGCCTAATTCCTGCCCCAGACTTACCGGCATGGCATCCATCAGATGGGTTCGTCCGGTTTTGATCACATTTTTCAGCTCATCTGCACGAATTTCGATGGTATTGGCCAAATGTTGTAGTGATGGGCGCAGCTTCTGGTTAATTTCCAGACAGGCGCTCACATGGAGCGTGGTTGGGATCACATCGTTCGAACTCTGGCTCATATTAACGTGATCATTGGGGTGAATATTCAGTCCCGAAGCAGTGCTGGCCAGCCGGGCAATGACTTCATTGGCATTCATATTGGTACTGGTACCGGAACCGGTCTGGAAAATATCAATGGGAAAGTGATCGATATACTGGCCATCGGCAATCTGTTGAGCGACAGCTTTAATGGCTTCAGCCTTATCGTTTTCTAACAGCCCCAGCTTTTCATTCGCGATCGCGCAGGCGTATTTAACCTGTGCAAGGGCACGAATAAAAGCAGCAGGCATGGGCTGGCCACTGATGGGAAAATTATCAACCGCACGCTGAGTTTGCGCGCCATACAGGGCATCTGCAGGAACCTGTAGTTCACCCATGCTGTCGTGTTCAATTCGATACTGACTGTCCTTGTTACTCATGATATTTTTTGTGCCTGTTCAATTTTCCAGTGATGAATTTTTTCTTCGACTACACGCCATTGTTCGTCTTGTTCCCGCTCAAGAATAATGTCTTTGTCGATATAAATACACATGCCGTTACAGGCCTGCATGATTTCCTCAACATGAAAGCCCAGTCGTCGGGCGGTGATGGTCTTGAGATTTAGCAGGCGGTAGTCCAGTGCCAGCAACTGTGCCTGACTAAACTCGGTATAGCGTCGTTTTTTCCACTGTGCATAGCCGATGATCTGACCGCCGGGGAGGCCGTATATTTGTACATGCTCGGAGACCAGGCGCATGTGAGCATCCAGATCCCGTGTTTCTACGCTACGGGTCAGTTGTTTAAGCCAGTTTCCAACAATTGTTTGGGGCATTAGTCAAATATATGGTTAATTATTAATCATTTCGTGCATGGTGGATGGATTCTTTTTGCAGACAGTATCCTATATTAACGGCAGCCTGATAAAAAAGTATAAACAGGGCACTTATATCCTGATTTATACTCTCTGGTTTATACTGTTATCGCCTCATTTTACTGCCGTTCATAGATATGTTGGCAATAATTTAACGGCTTGATGGGGCTGAATTCTTGACCTTGGCAGACAAAACCCCGATCATAGGTCGCTTTGTGAACGGGTGGTAATGATTTCCAGGCCGGCACGTTGGCATTCCTGACGTATTCAGGGGTGAATCTGAATTTTTTAAAGAATGACTCAAGCTTATTTATTAGCGAAGGAGCCTTATGAACGACGCAGATAAAAAACGTCTGTTAAAGGAAATGATTTTTTTCCGCCGTTTCGAAGACCGGACATTTGAAGCCTATATGGAACGCAAAATTGGCGGCTTCTTACATCTTTATTCCGGACAGGAAGCGGTAGCGACAGGCGTACTCGAGAAAGCCATGCTCGGCAAGGGTACTGACAACGACTATGTGATCACCGGTTATCGTGACCATGTTCATGCCCTCAAGGCCGGTGCGCCCGCGCGTGAAGTGATGGCTGAACTGTATGGTAAAGAAACCGGCTCCTCCCGTGGCCGTGGTGGTTCCATGCATATTTTTGATCCCACGGTGAATTTCATGGGGGGCTATGCCTTAGTGGGGCAGCCTTTCCCGCTGGCCGCAGGTTTAGCCCTGGGCTGCAAGCACAAGGGTACTAAACAGATTGCGATTTGTTTCCTTGGTGATGGCGCGAATAATCAGGGTACCTTTCATGAAACCATGAATATGGCCAAGGTCTGGAATCTGCCGGTATTGTTTGTGTGTGAAAACAATGGCTATGCCATTGGCACGCACATTGATCGTTCGACTGCGGTTAAGGATCAATACAAACGTGTCGCCGCTTATGATATGGAAGCCAGTCAGCATGATGGTATGGATATCGAAACGGTGATGGAAGCCGCCGAGCCTGCGATTGATTTTGTCCGTAGTGGCAAGGGGCCGTATTTCATTGAATTTATGACCTACCGTTTCCGCGGTCATTCAATGTCCGATGCCAAAGGCTATCGTACCCGTGATGAAGAAATCGAGTGGGAAAAACGTGACCCGATTAAAATCTTCAGCAAGCGTCTAATCGAACAGGGTCTGATCACAGAAGTGGATATTAAGGCAATGGAAAAAGATATTGATGATGAAATGGAAAATGACATCATTAAGTTTTCGGAGGAAAGCCCAGAGCCGAAGGTTGAAGATCTGCATAAATTTGTACTGGATGACGATCCCGATCCACGCTGGATTGGTCCGCTGCAACAGTAATCATTGAGGAAAGAGCATGGCAGAGATTGCATATTGGGAAGCGATTCGTCGCGCCCATGATGAGGAAATGGCGAATAACCGTATGGTTATTGCTATGGGTGAAGATATTGGTGTTGCTGGCGGGACCTATAAAGCGACTATGGGCCTGTACGACAAGTACGGTGAGGAGCGGGTGATTGATACCCCGATTTCAGAAAACTCCTACACCGGTATTGGTATCGGCGCATCGATGGTGGGCATGCGTCCGATCATTGAAATCATGTCAATTAACTTTGCCCTGCTGGCACTGGATACCCTGGTCAATGCTGCCGCTAAGATTCGTTATATGTCGGGTGGCCGGGCAAGCTGTCCGATTGTGATGCGCACTCCTGGCGGTACCGCGCATCAGCTGGCGGCTCAGCATTCTGCGCGTTTAGCGCGGATGTTTATGAGTACCTCCGGCCTGCGTGTAGTCACACCGCGTGGCCCGATTGATGCCTATGGCATGCTTAAATCCGCCGTGCGTTGTAATGATCCGGTGATTATCATCGAACATGAGCAGATGTATAACATCAAGGAAGAGGTGCCGGATGAAGAATTCTTTCGTCCGCTGGAAGGTGCAGAAATCGTGCGTGAAGGCAGTGACATTACCCTGGTGGGTTATAACTTCAGCGTGCATTTATGTCTTGAAGCGGCCAAACGTCTGGAAGCCGACGGCATTAATGCGGAAGTCCTGGATCTGCGTTCGCTTAAACCGCTGGATCGGGAAACCATCCGCAAGTCAGTTGAAAAAACCCATCGGGTCTTGATCGCTGAAGAAGATGAAGCCCCCGTCGGTGTGGGTGCAGAAATCATGGCACTGATCAATGAAGACTGCTTCTTTGCCCTTGATGCCCAACCCGTGCGTATCCATGCGGCTGATGTCCCCGTGCCTTATAATGCGCGCCTGGAAAAGGCCGCCATTCCCAGCGTCGATGATGTTTATCAGGGCGTACTTAAGGTAATGGGCAAGATATAGTCGCGAGGAACTAGTGATGAGTTGCCAGGAAAACCATTCGTTAAACTAAAGCTTAATTGGTAACGAGCAGGTAGTAATTGATTTGTTATGTCTCAGAGTTTTGATGCATGGCAGTCAATTCCTCGTCCCTCGCTACTAGAAACTAGATGAAACTAGATACTGAGATCTTATGTCTGAACCTTATATCATAAAAATGCCCAAGCTTTCTGACACCATGGAAGAAGGTGTGGTGGTGAGCTGGGAAAAAGAAGTCGGTGACAAAGTTGAGCGTGGCGATATCGTGGCTACGGTTGAAACCGATAAGGCAATCATGGATGTGGAAGTCTTCCGCGAAGGTTATTTGTCTGCACCGATAGCTGAAGTGGATGCCACCATTCCGGTGGGCGAAGCGATGGCCTACCTGGTGGCTACGGCGGAGGAGGTTCAGCATGGTGGTGATGCCCCGGTTGAAAGTGCCACCGTCAGTGCTGATGAGGAGCCTGAAGAAGTGGCTCCGCTTGATGATGTTCCTGCGGATGCGCATACCATATTAATGCCCAAGCTTTCTGACACCATGAGCGAGGGTGTGATGGTGAGCTGGGAAAAAGAAATCGGTGACAAGGTTGAACGTGGTGATGTGGTCGCGCAGGTGGAAACCGATAAAGCGATCATGGATGTGGAAGTTTTCCGTGAAGGTTACCTGTCCGGGCCGATGGCGGAAATCGATGCCACGGTGCCGGTGGGCGAAGCCATTGCCTTTCTGGTGGCTGCAAGCGAACAAGTTCTGAATACGAAAAAATCGGCTAGTAGCCCTCAGGCAACAGTGGATAGCAAAGAAAAAGTTAAGTCACTTCCGGCGGGCACCTCAAAAGCGAAAACTCATATTCCTGCCATGCCGCATGGTGCGACCCCGGCTCCCCGGCCTAAAAATAAGGCCGCCACGCCTTATGCACGGCAGCTTGCCGGTGCACACGGTATTGATTTAAACAGCATTAACGGTACAGGTCCTGATGGTTCGATCATCGCTGCCGATGTGCTTAACAGCAATGTGCAGAAGACTTCCACCAAACGTATCTTCCAGGTGCCGGGCGAAGGCCGGGCAATGACCGCGATGGAAAAAGCGGTGGCTCACAACATGGAATATTCGCTGTCCATGCCGCTGTTCCGAGTTACCGTGGATATCGATCCGGCGGCCCTGAAAACCGCGTCTAAAGCCAAAGGCTTTTCACTGACCGTGACCCTGGCGAAAGCGGCGGCACTGGCAATTGAAAAACACCCCATCATCAATGCGGTTTACCAGCATGAAGATCGCATCGTTGAACGCGATCAGGTGGATGTCGGTCTGGCAGTGGAAACTGATGGCATGGGACTGGTAGTACCGGTACTCCGTGATGCTGCCACACGCTCACTGGCCGAACTGTCCGCTGACTGGAAAGATCTGGTTACCCGCGCTCGCGCGCGCCGCCTGAAACCGGAAGAATATTCCAATCCAACGTTTACCATCTCCAATATGGGGATGATGGGTGTGGCACAGTTTGATGCTATTCCGTCACCGGGCACCTCGGCGATTTTTGCGATTTCGACTCTGGGCCCTCAGGGGATGCCGGTGACCATTACCGCCGATCATCGTATTGTTAACGGTGCGGATGCGGCTAAATTCCTGAATACTTTCCGCGATCTGGTACAGAATCCCGATTGGCTGGATGGCGCAGCCGCCGCTGTTGCAACTCCCGCTGCCGCACCGAAAGCCGTCAGCTTTGATTTCAAAATGCCAGAAGGCAACTGGGACTACGATGTCGTGGTCATTGGCGGTGGTCCTGGTGGTGAAGATTGTGCCCGCGATTTAGTCGAACACGGTTTTAAAGTCGCCATGATCAACGATGCGCCTTTCCCCGGTGGCGAATGTCTGTGGCGTGGCTGTATTCCTTCCAAGGCCTGGCGGGCGGCCGCAGATCGCATTCGTGACCGCGCCCATGACATCCATCTCGGCGTGAAGGGTACGACCAAGCCGGTGCTGGACTGGAAAATAATGGAAAAAACTCGCCGCAGCGTACTCGAGAAGCGCGGCGAAATGGCACTCAATACCGATAAGGGTGTGAAGATCAAGGTCATTCAGGGCTTTGCCCGCTTTATCGACAGCCATCACGTGGAAGTGGATACCGGTGGCAATCAGAGTGATCCGCATCGCCGTTCGCCCGAAGGTGACGGTAGTAAAACCTCGAGCCTGAGTTTTGGCGTGGCTGTGATTGCCACAGGTGCACCGCCTTTCGTACCGCCGATCCCCGGTGCACTGGATGCCGTGGAAACCGGTGGCGTGCTGACCTCGGATACGGTTTGGGGACTAAAATCTGTGCCCAAACGTCTGGGTGTGGTCGGTGGTGGAGCCATTGGTGTCGAAATGGCACAGATCTTCCAGGACTTTGGTAGCAAGGTACAATTGTTTGAAGGTCAGGAGCGGATTCTGGCTGAAGTCGAACCCGAGATTGCCAAGCAGCTTACCGCCGTACTCAATGACGATCCGCGTCTTGCCATTGAAACTGCCGTTAAAATTGGCGAAATCAAGGGTAAGCCGGGTGAGATGAAAGTGAGTTATGAAAGCAGTGATGGCAAGCAGCATAACTTCAGCTGTGACTATGTGATCATGGCCACCGGCAAACACCCCGCGCTGGATTCTCTGCAACTGGACAAGGCGGGCATTGAAACGGAAAAAGGTGTCATCAAGGCGGACAATCGTTGCCGCACTTCGGTGCCGCATATCTTTGCCGTGGGTGATGTTATTGGTGGCCTGATGCTCGCGCATACTGCTGGTCAGCAGGGCCGGGTGGCGGCAGCCACCATTTGTGGTGAAGACAGGGTTTACGACGAGTGCAAAGACTCCGGCGTGATCTTCACCCGTCCGGAAGCCGCCTTCGTCGGCCTCTCCGTGGAACAGGCCAGGGCTAAAGGTATTGATGCCGCTGAGGTTAAAGTGCCCATGAGCATCGATGCCAAAGCCATGATCACCAATGAAACCCACGGCATGATCAAGATCGTCGCCGATAAGGTCAGTCATCGGGTGATCGGCGTACATTTTCTTGCCGATCATGCGGATACCCTGATTGGTGAAGGCGTGATGATGGTGTCCGGTGAAATGACCCTGGAACAGGTGGGACAGGCGATTCATCCGCATCCTACTCAGACCGAGCTGTTTGGCGAACTGGCACGGCGGCTGTCCTCGCGCCTGCGCCGCGCGGAAAAGCGTAAGAAAAAATAGCACGCGCCTCCAATTAACCCGTCAGGTGTTGGGCCGAGTAATAGCGAAGCCCAACACCTGACGGGGACACAGCACAATGTTGGGCTTCATTTCATTCTGCCCAACCTACGGCTTTAAACTCCCTTTCTACAATTCTGGAACAACTCTTGCATTTTTCCGGTTATGTTCGGAAAAATGTATCTCATTATCATCTCTCTCCTGTTGCTATTAGTGTCACCGGTGCACGCTGGTTATCAATTCTTCAAGGTTCCACTCAAGGATGCCGCATGGTCGGTACAAACCTCGCCCATACTCTGCAGTCTGCGCTATCCAATCCCGGTTTATGGGGAGGTCGAATTTTCTCGCCGGGTAAAAAGTGAACTGGAATTTTCCCTGCACGTCAAACAGGCGGCTAATCGTCCAGAGTATGCCCGCTTACGTTCACAGGCACCAGAATGGAAGCATGTTTCTTTCAACAAAGATTTTGGCCGCATCCCTGTAGTTGAAGGCAAGACTCCTTTTTATCTGAAGGATATCTGGGCCAAACGGATGCTGGCAGAGCTATCTGAAGGTATGGAGTTAAAATTCAGTTATCGTGACTGGTCGGATGGCCGAGATGAAATTACGGTGATTATTACTGCGGTTAATTTTCATGAAGCCTGGGCAGAGTTCCAGCAATGTGAAAAGCAATTACTGAATTTCAATTTTGCCGATGTCAAAAAAACAGTCATACAATATTCAGTGGGCAAGACTGGTTTGGAGCGGAATGTACAGCACCGGCTGGATCAGATGATTCACTACATGAAAGAAGATCCCAGTGTCCGCGGCGTGCGGGTTGATGGTTATACCGATAGCAAGGGACTGCAGCGCATTAATATTGTTGTGGCACGTCGAAGGACAAACACCGTGCGTAATTATTTTATTAGTAATGGTATCGAAAAAGATAGAATCAGCGCTAAAGCACACAGCGAGCTCGAAGGCAAGTTTAGTAATCGCACCGTCGCCGGGCGCAAAAAGAACCGCCGGGTGGAGGTGATGTTGATTCGTTGATTCGGTCGTAATAGACTCCTGTTTTAGGAGGGAGTCTATGGCGTTTTCTAATCAGGGTTTGCCCAGTTATTCTTTTGTTATGTTTCTTGCCTTTGCGGCATTTGGTTCCTATATATGGAGCAGTGATCCGTTAAAGACGGCGCGCCCGCCTACCCAAAATCTACCTGTTATTTCTACCGCTAATGTGAGTACTATTCCTGCACGTCTGTGGCAGGATCCCTTCCGGGTGATCTATGCACGTGATAAAGCTAATAAACCGCTGCCAATCGAAAAGCTGGAAAAGACCGGTTTGCTCGATGAGATTAAACAACAGCTTAAAGGAGAAGCAGAAGAACTATTAGTGTTGGGTGTGATGGTTTCTACTGAAGCCATTGCTGATGCAGAAGAACGCCGTCGTCGTCACCGTTATGCGCTGGTTAATGCATTGTCTGAAGCCGGTTATGTACCTGAAAATGCCCGACATATTCAGGTTGGCGAGATGAGCCGAGAGGAGCTGGGTGATGGGAGTAAAGCACAGGATCGTTTGATCCTGCCCTATGAGTGGTTTAAGCAGGATAAGATCAGTCCGGTAGATGATCCGGGCACCGGCAATAAAAAAGTATTATTGCTCTGGTTGGACTCGTCACATTATCGTTCTACTCCTTATCTTCATCTATATCAATTAGCAAAATACCTTGCCGCTGATGAGAACATACGCCAAAAAATGCGATATGCTATTCTCGGGCCGGCAACCTCAAGTGGCTTAGCTGCATTGGCAAAGCAGGCGGATAAAGGCAGTGTACCTAAACTTTGTAGCTTGAATATTGCGGGTATGCATATTCTTTCTCCCGTTGCGACGATTGCGGATGATTTTTTATATCAGGCAATGCCTGAATCGACGCAGTGGCTGGAGCAACGTTTCTCCATTCCCCGCTATCAGGCAGGCCAGACCTGTTTGACTTTCCACCGTACTGTACATAGTGATGATCAATTGATGCTTCGTTTGGTCATGGAATTGAATAATCGGGGAATTGCACCGGGAAAAAATCATGTGGTGTTACTGTCAGAAAGGGATACTGCATTCGGTCGAGCGTTGCCGGAATCATTCAGTCAGGCCTTCTGTGGTTGTTTTGATCTTGAGTGTCGAAAAAAATATATCCATACCTTTAGTTATCTGCGTGGCATTGATGGGGTGGCACCGGGTAGTAGTACCGATCTGGGCTTAGCCACTTCAAAATCATCGGCAACAAAAAGCAAGGGCAAGCAGCAGAATCCAGCTTCGGCCATCCGCCGACCCGTAGGTTCAGGACAGTTTGATTACCTCCGACGAGTTGCGGATGAAATAGTTCGGTTAGACAAAAAACTTCGCAAGCAAGATGGTAAAGGGATTCTAGCGGTTGGCGTGCTGGGCAGTGATGTCTACGATAAATTATTAATTTTGCGTGCGCTGCGTTCTCGTCTGATGGGGATGATGTTTTTTACTACCGATCTGGATGCCCAGTTTCTGCATCCTGCTGAATTTCCCTGGACGCGTAACCTGGTGGTCGCTTCCAGTTTTAATTTAAAATTGAACGAGAAATTTCAGGGTACTACGCCGCCATTCAGAAATAACTATCAGACTTCAGTTTTCTATTCGGCAGGTTTGGCACTGCAATTACCGACGCTTTCCTCATCGGCACAGGAATTTCATGACCGAGCAGAAATGCCGACCCGAATGAAACCACAACTGTTTGAAATTGGACGCAATGGTGCCGTGTCTCTGCAACCGCTGAATGAGGATAAAGATCAATATGGAAATACGCTTTGTGGTATTCGACCGCCAAATCATACGCTGAATGAGTTTCATTCTTTAACGGCAGCCGAGGACTCTTCCGTTGAGTCGGAACCACAACGATTGCTGCAAAGCCAGTTGCATCCGACAATAGGTGAACGTGAATTATTATCACCGTTGCTAGTGACCATTGCGATTATCATCCTTGCGCTATTAGCCCTGTTGCAGCTGAGTTCTGGTGGTAAGACTTATTTGCCCTGGCTGGGAGCAGGGCTGCTGATGCTAGCCCTTGTCACCAGTTTGGGGATCTGGTGTTCCCTGCGTGAAGAGCCCTTTATTTTGCTTGCTGGTGTTAGTGTCTGGCCGACAGAAATTATTAATAGTTTAACTTTGGTATTGAGCCTGTATTTTATCTGTACTTCATTGCGCGCGCTGAATATAAATTATTACAAAATGAGCGAGAAATATTATTTACTCAGTTGGGCTGAAAGTATGAGCGATAAATATAAAACTGCAATGGAAAAAGGTTCATCCTGCTATGAAAATGATAAAAATGGAAATAGCTGGAAAGTAATTCTTGGTTTTATGCTTCTGGTTTCAGCTTCGTTGGTTGCTCTGCTGCCCCGTAGCATTAGTTATGGAAATATTCCGTTGATGTTAATAGGTTGGGGTGGGGTGATTTTGAGTTGGTTTGTTATTACAAAATACCTGATTCCTGTAGCCAGCATCAATTGCTGGGAAAAGGAAGTAAAGAAGCAGGAGGATACACCTGTTCAGGATTTATGGAAAAGTTACGGTGAGCATGGCAGTCTACGAAACCGCTTTATGCGAGCCTTTATGGTGGTGTTGATTTTTCAGGCTTTTGTCAGTTTTATTTTTACTCTGTTTGGGCTGGAACCGCCGCCGTTGCGCGGTGAGTATACCCGTGTGATTGATTCTGTGATTACCGTTGCCAGTGTGTTGGGCATGTTGTTTTTGCTATTTTATATGGTCGATGCTACTCGTCTGTGCATTATCTGGATTCGAGGCCTGACAAAGAATAATTATGATTGGCGTGGAACGAAAGTTGATGAGCTCGCCGTTACGATGAACATTCCCTGGTCCTGTGCCGTGCACTGGATAAAATTAAAATTGGTGGCGGAGCGTACTGAAGAAGTCAGTAAACTTATTTATTACCCTTTTATTGTTATCATCCTGATTTTGTTTTCGCGAATTAGTTATTTTGATGACTGGGGATTTCCTCAGAGCATGGCTATTATTACCAGCAGCTTAATTGCGATTGCCCTGTATGCGGCGATCAAGCTTAGACGGGAAGCTGAGGTGGTGCGCAGTGATTTTATCAAATACCTCCATGATGAGAAAATTGCGGTTAGTGGTAGCAAAACTTTGCCGGGCAAGCCGAATTTAGCTCAACTGAATGAGCTTGCTGATAGCGTTGCTGGGCTGGGAAAAGGGGCTTTCCAGCCTTTCCTTGAGCAGCCGGTGGTTAAAGCTAGTTTGTTATTGCTAGGTGGGGTGGGATTCTCCGCCTCCCAGTTCACGGCACTGCTTTAATACAGGGCTGAATTCGGTTTATGCTCGAAACCCTGTATAATTGCGTGCTGAATTTCGACATCCCGTTTCAAACCGAGGTTTTCCATGAGCAAAATTAACAAAGTAGTGCTAGCCTATTCCGGCGGGCTGGATACATCCATTATCTTAAAATGGTTACGTGATGTTTATGACTGTGAAGTGGTGACTTTCACCGCAGATATCGGTCAGGGCGAGGAAGTGGAGCCTGCGCGGGCCAAGGCCGAGGCCATGGGCGTGAAGGAAATCTATATTGAAGATTTACGCGAAGATTTTGCCCGTAATTACGTCTTCCCCATGTTTCGTGCGAATACCATCTATGAAGGTGAATACCTGCTCGGTACCTCGATTGCTCGTCCCTTAATTGCCCGACGCTTGATTGAAATTGCCAATGAAACCGGGGCTGATGCTATTTCCCACGGGGCCACCGGCAAGGGCAATGACCAAGTGCGTTTTGAGCTGGGTGCCTATGCGTTGAAACCGGATGTTCAGGTGATTGCCCCCTGGCGCGAATGGGATCTTAATTCTCGTGAAAAACTCATGGCCTATGCGAAAGAACACGATATTCCGGTTGATTTCAATAAAGGCAAAAAGTCGCCTTATTCCATGGATGCCAACCTGTTGCATATTTCTTACGAAGGTGGTGTGCTGGAAGATCCCTGGATGGGGCCGGAAGACAGTATGTGGCGTTGGAGTGTCTCACCAGAGGCCGCACCGGATAGCCCGACAATGATTGAGCTGTGTTTTGAAAAAGGCGATGTAGTGGCTATTGATGGCGTAGCCATGAGCCCAGCCACCGTTATGGAGCATTTGAATAAACTGGGTGGCGCGAATGGTATTGGTCGGGATGATATTGTCGAGAACCGCTATGTGGGCATGAAATCCCGTGGTTGTTATGAAACACCAGCGGGTACCATTTTGTTGAAAGCACATCGGGCCATCGAATCCCTGACTCTGGATCGGGAAGCCGCCCATCTTAAAGATGAACTCATGCCACGGTATGCCAATGTTATTTACAATGGTTACTGGTGGTCACCCGAGCGGGAGATGTTGCAGGAAATGATCGATCGCAGCCAGGAATACGTTAATGGCGAGGTACGGCTCAAACTCTACAAAGGTAACGTGGTGGTTGAAGGGCGCAAATCAGAGAAGGACAGTCTGTTTGACGAAAGTATTGCCACCTTTGAAGATGATGACGGGGCGTATAATCAGCAAGATGCTGAAGGCTTTATTAAACTCAATGCTCTGCGTTTACGCATCGCGGCAAAAAGACGCTAAACAAGGAAGCACAGCGTTCGCTATGTGAGTGTTTTAGCTAATACTCAATCTAAGTCTTTAGTCACACTACTGTCTTGTTATTCCCCCCCTCTCTTTCCAGCCCTCTACTCGCTGGAGAGAGGGCGTTGATGGGACGGTAGTATAGGTAGGGTGGGCATGGGGTTTATGCCCACCGTTGCGAATATTTCTGATTAGAAGAACACTTAAGTTTGGTGCTGAGTGGGTGAGCGAAGGAAGTGCCTGTGGGCACACAAATCGTGTCCACCCTACTTCTATTAATATGCGATTAAGAGACTGCCCAGCAGGGGATATAAGGGGAGTGATCTTTAATATGGCATCTTAGGTGGTCTTTAGCCATATATGTATGACTGAAGACGTAGCAACTTAGTGGCTGGTTTCGATCTTAACTTCTTCCGCATTCTGCATTTTTTTGATGGCATTTTCCAGATCAATTTGATCGGGGTTGTCTGTTGACTGTTGTTCGAGTTTACGCAGGAGTTCAGCCTGTTCGAGAAGGTAAGTTTCGCCATTTGCTTTCTGAACATAGGCCGCCCAGGGTACAAATTTGGTTAGTGGAAACAACTGATCATCATTGGGTGAAATATCAATATTCAGCCCGGCAATAAAAAGCAGGTTTTTTCCCTGGTAGCCTTTTTCTTTTGCCAATGTTCTAAAAGCACGATCAAATTCTACCTGGGTATTGATTTGCGCGGCCAGCATGCCGGGTGCTGGTGAAGTAATAATGGATGGCATATATTTAATCAGGTTCAGCTCCAGGTGGTAGGCACCTTCTATGTTGGCTTCGATATTATGTTTATAGTAAAACATTTCTGCCTGTAGATTATTACCGATCGAAATTTTTTTTCCCTCAACCAGCATGGCTTCCATTTTTTTTGCCAGTGACACATGGGCAATAAAGGTCTTTGCGGTGCTTAAAATCTTTACTGGGATAAATTGTTGTTCCTGATTTTCCTTGATTAGCTTATGTAGATGCAGGCTAAGACCTTCATTTAGATCTTCACGCAACAAATGATTGTCGACAGTAATAAATACCTCATTGTTTATTTTTTCAAAGCTGATATTTTTTGCGGCAAAGTCATATTCAGATTGATACCAGTCGATAATGGCGTATATTTTCCCGCAGGAATCTGAGCAATTCTGTTTGTTTTTTTGCAGACGTTTATAAGAGCCAAATGTATGGCTGTCGGGATTATAACCCACATGACTGGCCTGAATGATAACCATGTCTTCGCCGTGATCCGCATGTGGGCCATGACGGTCGGTTGCAATCACACCGCCAACCTGTCCATGATTAAAGGGGAAGGTGGCAAAGTGTTTGGCGATCATAATAATGGGATAGCCCTGATTTTCATCAGAACAAAAGGCGCGAGAGGGCAGAATTTTACCCGCTCTCATACCCAGAGATTTGCAAAAATTATATAGCCGTGGAATAAAAATATTGTAGCGCATCATCATGCCTTCAATGGTAAAGCCACCCGTTGGGCTTGCCATTTGGGCCGCTAAATCTGGCATGGTATTCTCCGTATTGTGTTCCACTTTGTAAATAAAAGTACAAATATATTTACGCGTATTTTATTGAAATCAATTAGGAATATAGCTATTAGAACAGAATGCCCGGGTATTTGGAAATTATAGTACAGGCTTAATATTGTTGGGCTTCATTTCATTCAACCCAACCTACAAATTTAGTCTGTAG
>CAZNRP010000002.1:0-63058 GCA_964575555.1 uncultured Thiohalophilus sp.
ACAACAGGCTTGCGAACAATCTCAAATTCAAATTGATGAAAGCTCTTCGTGCAAAGTAGCAGCCGAACAAGTTTCAGATAAAATATTTTGTTGCGTAAATTAATCATCAGCACTGAATTAATATCATAGACTTGAGCCGGGACGATCAGACAGCGTCGTTGTTGTAGAGAAATTTGTTTTGGAATAAGCAGGCTGCGAAAATAATCCGTACCTTCACCACAACCGGCCATCGCTTTACTGGCAACCGGCACAGCCGAATCAGCAATATTCATAATACCTAAATCAAGATGATTGTCGAGGCTGCTATGTAGCCAGCGAACCGCTCCGACTTTCCAGCGTAGGGGTAATTTTTCCGGTTCACAATAAGCCACCAGCTCACCCACTGCCGTATGGAGCTTGGGGCAATCAACCGAACAATTCAGGGCTGCGCCATTACGACTGAAGTTGCGCTGCCACCAGGGATTGGTTTTATAAACATGGTTATGATGCAGGCGATCTTTCTGCAATGCAGAATGATAAGCTGCCGCATAAGTGGTCGGTTCGATCTTATCGGAAATGATTCGCAGTTCATCCTGCTCGGGTGAAAATTCTCGACCAAGAGAAATATAGTGATGACCGGCATTTAGGCCGGTTGCCATTTCGATGTTTTCGTCACTACTATAGCGCGTTCCATTGCGGGTAAGATTTCCCTGCCAGGCATCCGCCAGACGTAGAAGCATATCGCGTTGGCAGCGTTGCCGCATGAGGGAGTGATTAGCATCATCTTCCAGCTCCAGAATGTTTGCCCGTAAGACACGTTGTAGTTGCGTATCAAGGCGTTTTTGCACTTCACTGATATCCAGCAGATAACCTTTTTTAGCTACCCATTCTATTTCGCTGGAGACAAAGCGCGGTGGATTGTCAGCATTGGCATCCAGACTGAACTCACCTACACAGGGCATGTTGGAGGAAGGTAGTAGCTCGCAGTTATTGGACCAGGCGGAAAGCAGGTAGTAAAACTCTCGCGCCTCGTTTTTCATTAAATGATAAGGCTCGGCGAGTGATAGCAGGACGATGCGTTTGTAAATAAGACTGATGGTATTGACTATTGGAATGCTGATGTCAGGAAAGGGATCATCAACGGGTAAGGTTGCCATTGCCGTTTCAGTGGCATATTGAAATAGCTGATGCAATTCAAGCCAGCAATTTTTGGGCTCAGGCATATAGACCAGATAAGCTTCGAGTAACTGGCGGGCAAGGTATTGTGAGGAAAAGTAGAGTGCCTCACGTAGCAACATATCATCATGCTCACGGTGTGGGCGGCTGATGGCTAATTGATTAACTACCAGTTTATAGCCCATTGCCATTCCAGAGAGAATATTCTGCAGGAGCTGGTTGCGTTCAAGTGCACGAGTGCTAAGGGGAATATGCGATTTGCGTACATGCTGGCTGAGCGTATTAATGAGTTGCTGAGCTAATGGCCGCAAATTATCCATTAGACAGGCGCGATCCTGTGGTGGATAGTGGGCATTATTTAATTCACCCAGCTGTTTTATAAATTGAGTTGCCGTACGTTGGCAGTTTGCGGTGGGCAGATCATTTATCCAGCGTTTTAGCTTTTTAGCGCGGATATAGGGTTTGGGGCGGCGATTGGCCTGAATAGGTAGATTTAAAATAGGCATAGGTACCGAATAATGCATAGTAGTAGAATCGAATTCAGACGTTGACTTAGGTTCAGGCATACACCGTAAGATCGGCAAAACTTGACTAACCTTTAATCAAACAAGGGAATTTGCCGGATATTTTGTATCAGGGTCTATTTTTTTTCAGCATCTGTCAATTTTTTGTGTTTAAGCGCATCTAAGTGACCTTGTATAAACAGAGAAAAGTATATGTTCACACGACCCTCTCCCCATTTATTTTTGCTGATACCTGTTTTCATGCTTGCTGCTTGTGCCTATCAGCGGCCGGCCGGGGACTGGCACTCGATAAAAAGCGCTATACTTTATTTTTCAGAAATTGAATTACCGGCAAATGCAGTAGATCCAACCTATCCTGATTTATGCCGGGAAGCAAAAAAAGAGATGAGCCGACAGTTACTCAAACGTCTACCCGCAAGGATAAAGCCCCTCGCCTTACAGGTGACAAAAGTTACGGGTGGGGTGGAATTTCAGATGAAAATTAGCAACTGTGCTGTTGATTTTAAGCAGTGGGATGCCTCATTCACCTATTATCTGACTCTGAATGTTGACGTTGTTTTAAAAGATAAAAAGAAAATACTGATGGCGTACAGCATGGAAACTTACGAACAATTGCAGACCGATATTCCCAGCCCTGATTTCGATTTTACCTTTGAGGAGCCGATTGCCCGAAGTTTGAATTTGTTTGAAGCTGGAAGAGTGTGGGTGCCGGTTAAGAATAACTAATGCACACTAATTAGCAGACAATAAAAACCCTGCAAAAGCAGGGTTTTTGGTATTGCTCTATTTTCCTGTTTAACGACGCTCAGCCATCGCTGGTCAATATTTCATATTTTTTCTGTAGCTCATCATTGCTTTCTGTGTTGTCAGGATCGACCAGAATGCAATCTACCGGGCAAACTTCGATGCACTGGGGTTCGTCATAGTGTCCGATACATTCGGTACACAGGTTAGGATCAATTTCATATATTTCGTCACCCTGTGTGATTGCACTATTCGGACACTCAGGTTCACAGACATCACAATTAATACATTCATCGTTAATTAGTAAAGACAAAACTTATACTCCAAATCTTTATATCGCTGACCCCTTATATTAGCCTAATCGGCTGCTTAGCGCAGCAACAACTTTAGGGTGAACAAAGCGGGACACGTCTCCCCCGAGGCTGGCGATTTCCCGCACTAAGCTTGAGGATATATAGGCATAGTGCTCGGCGGGGGTAAGAAAGATGGTTTCAATCTCGGGTCGTAATTGGCGGTTCATACCCGCCAGTTGAAATTCGTATTCAAAATCCGATACTGCACGCAGGCCACGTAGAATTACCCCTGCGCCCTGCTCCTGCATGAAATCAACCAGCAGAGTATCGAAGCTACAGACTTTGACCCCCGGCATATCCGCTAGCACTTCCTGTACCAGTGCTACGCGCTGATCGAGTGTAAAGACCGGTTGTTTGCTACCGCCTTTGGCAACTGCAACGATGACCTGATCAAACAGTCGGGTTGCACGCTGCACCAGATCCGTGTGGCCGTTAGTGACCGGATCGAAAGTACCGGGATAGATGGCGATAGTATTCATAATAGAACTGGATCGTGTTGAGGTTTAGCTCGAGGCGAATTAAAACAGCCTAATTGAGCGATAGTCTACCCCTGATCGATATGTCGCACCAGATAGTAGCTAACCTGCCCGGCACTTTTTTGTCGATGGATGCTCCAGGCTTCGGGCAGCAAGGGCGTGGTTTCATCCTCGCTGGCTTCAAAATATAGATAGCCGGACAGGCTTAATAATTCCTGCTGGAAGATTGCATCGATACAGGGTTGTAATAATTCCTGATGATAGGGCGGGTCGAGAAAAATAAGATCAAATTTTGTATTCAGTGAAGACAGGGCATGCAAGGCATCAGATTGTTGCAGTTGAGTGTTTTGCTCAGCTTGCAGCAGGGCAAGGTTTTTTTGCAGGGCGGCGATCACTAGAGCCTGGCTGTCTACCAGTATCACGCTGGCAGCACCACGTGAAAGGGCTTCGAAACCCAGTGCACCGCTGCCGGCAAAAAGATCCAGACAGCGGCTGCCACGGATCATCGGATCCAGCCAGTTAAACAGGGTTTCCCGAACCCGATCTGGGGTGGGACGCAAGTCCTGTGCATCCGGAAAATCCAGTTTACGTCCGCGCCAGTGACCACCAATGATGCGCAACTGGTTGCGCGTTTTTTTAGTCGTCGTGTTTTTGCGGCGCATCACCACCTACCATCACGGTTATAAGTTTGTCAGGATGGACGCGACGACGAAAGGCATCCTGAACTTTTTCAGCTGTGATCGCTTCAATCTTAGCGTTAAATTTTCCAAGATAGTCCAGTGGTAAATTATAAAAACCGATCATAACGATATAGCCGATGATGTCTTTATTGCTGTCGATGCGCAGCGGAAAGCCCCCGGTGATATTTTTGATCGCATGCTGCATTTCTTTTTCAGTTGGTCCTTCTTTAATAAAGGTTTGCAAAATTTCATTTAACAGGGCCAGTGCTTCATCACGTTGAGCGTTGCTGGTTTGCAGGCCCATCTGGAATGGCCCGGGTAATCGCATGGGGATGAAGTAGCTGTAACTGCTGTAGGCCAGTCCACGCTTTTCGCGAATTTCCTGCATGATGCGTGAGCCAAAACCACTGCCGCCAAGAATGTGATTACCGACATAAAGTGCGAAGTAATCCGGATCGCCACGGTACAGTCCCGGCTGACCTACCAGTATATGCGTCTGGGTAGATGGGTGGGTTTTCTTAATGGTCTGAGCTTTACTTAACGGAGTGACGGCGGGCAGAGTTGGTGCCGGTTTTCCTTCGGGTAGTTTGGCGAGCAGCTCATTGGCAAGTTGCGTTGCCTGCTTAAGATCAACATCGCCGACGATGGCAATCAAGGCATTACTGGCAACATAATAACGTTGATAAAAAGTCTGCAGATCTTTTCTGCTTATTGTCTTGATGCTGGTTTCCGTACCCAGTGTGGGTGATGCATAGGGGTGATCGTTATAGAGTGCTTTATAAAATGTTTTATTGGCAATGGTGCCCGGAGATTGCAGCTGTGATTTTAAAGCAATCAGAGTTTGCTTGCGCATTCGTGTCAGTTCTTTTTTGTCGAAGCGCGGCTGGGTTAAGATTGTTTGCAGGGTGAGCAGTGCCGTGTTCAGTAATTCCTTATCATTCAGGCTGCGCAAGCTGAGACTGGCACTATCACGCATGGCCGAGCTTGAAAAAACAGCCCCGATATCATCAAAGCGTTCGGCTAGCGTGTCGGTGTTCCAGTCCCCTGCGCCCTTACTGAGCATGGTATTGGTTAAACGTGCTAGTCCCGGCTGTTTGCCATCACGTGCGCTGCCGGCATCAAACACAATACGCACATCAACCATCGGTAGTTGGGGTGCATAGACATACATGACTTTTGCACCGTTAGTAGTTTGCCAGGTCTGGATTTTGACGCTGTTGTCGGCGCTGACATTTGTCTGCAACAGTAAAAAAGTAATGCTGACGGCAAATATTCGATTTACGAGGTTCATAGGGTTTCCTGAATTTCGGGTAAAAAGTATGTCTACTAAAAATTTAACTGCTGGTTTAATCTGCGGCTGTCGCATTATCCAGCGGCAGGGGTTCAAGCACCGCCACCGTTAAGCTGTCGTTTATCAGGTATTTTTTAGCCACCTGCTGTACCTGTTCTGCAGTAATGGTACGCACTCTATCAGCATACTCATCCATGCGTTGCCAGCCCAGCCCCACCGTTTCCAGCGTGCCAAGTTGCATAGCCTGATAGAAAATAGAATCTCGTTCATAGACTTTACCGGCAACCACCTGGGCTTTTATGCGCGCCAGCTCTTTCGTGGTTACTGGCGTGTCTTTTATTTGCTGCAACTGTGCCTGTATCGCCGCCTCGACTTCTTCTACCGTATGTCCGGCAGCAGGCGTTGCATCGAGTAAAAAAATTTCAGCCTGACGTGCATACAGGTTATACCCAACATCAGCACTCACGGCGATCTGTTGTTTGCGTACCAGCTCTTTGGGGAAGCGTGCACTGCTACCCCCGCTGAGGACTCCAGCAAGTACTTCCAGTGCATAGGGTTCCCAGTCATGTTCGGCGGTTTTTAAAACTGGGACTTTGTAACCCATCAACAGGTAGGGAAGCTTGGCAGGAACTCGTACGGTAATGCGCCGGGTACTTTTTTGCGTGGGTTCAATCCGTGGTTTAAGTGCCTGTAAATCAGAAGGCGGGATGTCGGCAAAATATTTTTCAGCCAGGGCTTTGACTTCATCGGCGTTGACATCACCGGCCACTACCAGGGTGGCATTATTGGGTGCATACCAGCGTGCATACCAGGGCTTAAGATCCTCAACTTTGAGGTTTTGCAGATCGTTCATCCAGCCAATAATGGGCTGGTGATAGGGGCTGCTGATCCAGGCGCTGGCATTAAATTTTTCGTAGACCAGCGAGTGCGGTTTGTCTTCGGTGCGCATCTGCCGTTCTTCGATGACGACGGCCAGTTCTTTTTTGAAATGATCCGGCGGCAGGATCAAATTACGCATGCGATCGGCTTCCATTTCAAAGCTGATAGGCAGACGACTTTTTTCCAGTTGCTGAAAGTAGGCGGTGTAGTCACGCCCGGTGAAGGCATTCTCACGGCCACCGTTTTCAGCAATAATTTTAGAAAATTCACCGGGGCCGTGTTTCTTTGTACCCTTGAACATCATGTGTTCAAGCACATGTGAGACACCGGTAATGCCATTGTATTCGTAGCTGGCGCCGACCTTGTACCAGATTTGTGAAACCACCACCGGGGCGCGATGATCTTCTTTGACCAGTAATTTCAGACCATTTTTCAGGGTGAATTCATGTACCGGACTTTCACTTTCGACCGCCTGTGTGGCGGAAATAAGCCCACTAAATAGAAAAAGTCCCAGTAGCGTCATGCGCAGCATAAAAATACCTCGTAGCATTGTTGATGATTCCCTATATTGTTGTTCGTCCGGGTGCGTAAAAATCCCTGAGCATGATAGGATACCGTATTTCGGCATATCGCCTATCTTTGATCTCTATATAGATAAAGTGATCAAATAATACAGGCAGCCTAAACTGCCTGCTCTACGACCTCAAATAGTATGTTTAGTTTCAGAAGATCAAAATCGAAAGCAAAAAACACCGAATCGAAAGAAGCGGAAAATAGCGAGGCTCTCAGCCCGGCGGCGGACAAGGCTGAGCCGGAAGTGCCAGCGGTGCCAGAACCTGTTCAGGAACCCATGCCCACGGCGACAGCGGAACCGGCCAAAACCCCCGGTCTGTTTGGCCGCCTCCGGCAGGGTCTGTCGCGCACGCGCTCAAATTTAACCGAAGGCATTGCCAGTCTGGCCCTGGGTCGTAAGGCCATTGATGATGAGTTGCTGGAGGATATTGAGACCCAGTTGCTCACGGCGGATGTTGGGGTGGAGGCAACGCAGCGCATTATTGCTGATTTGACCCGGCGCATTTCGCGCAAGGAACTCAAAGATGCCGATGCGTTGATGGTGGCGCTGAAAGAAGATATGGCCGCGATTCTTGAACCTTGCTCGACCCCCTTAAACATAGAGGTGTCGAGCACAACCTACGTCATTCTTATGATTGGCATTAATGGCGCAGGCAAAACTACCACCATCGGCAAGCTGGCCAAACACCTGCAGGCCCAGGGTAAATCCGTGATGCTGGCGGCCGGGGATACTTTTCGTGCGGCCGCGGTTGAGCAATTGCAGGCCTGGGGTGAGCGCAATAATATTCCCGTTATTGCGCAGCAAAGCGGAGCAGATAGTGCCTCGGTGATTTATGACGGACTGGAAGCGGCACGTGCGCGCGGAATCGATGTTTTGATTGCGGATACCGCCGGGCGGTTGCATACGCAGAGCAATCTGATGGAAGAATTGAAAAAAATTAAACGGGTGATGGGTAAGCTGGATGCCAATGCCCCGCATGAGGTGATGCTGGTGGTGGATGGCGGAACCGGTCAGAACGCGCTGAATCAGGCAGTAGAATTCCATCAGGCCATTGGTCTCACCGGCATTAGTTTGACCAAGCTCGACGGCACCGCGAAAGGCGGGGTAATTTTTGCGATAGCGAATAAATTGCAGCTGCCGATTCGTTTTATCGGTGTGGGTGAAGGCATCGATGATTTACGTCCCTTCAATGCCGGTGAATTTGTCGCCGCTCTGTTCGGTGATGATTGAGTAATGTTGCGCGACTATGATTCGATTTAGCCATGCCTGCAAGCGTTATCCCGGGGGCTATGACGCACTGAATCGGGTGAATTTTCATATGCCGGCCGGGCAAATGGCTTTTTTGACCGGGCATTCCGGTGCGGGTAAAAGTACGCTGTTGAAATTAATTGCTCTGCTGGAACGTAGCAGTCGGGGTCAGGTGTTTGTTAACGGGCAGAATTTGGCTAAAGTCAGTCGTAAACGGATTCCATTTTTTCGCCGCAATATTGGCATTATTTTTCAGGATCACCAGTTATTATTTGACCGCACGGTGTTTGATAATGTGGCCCTGCCGCTGATTATCGCCGGCCTGCCCCGGCGGGATATTGGCAAACGGGTACGGGCGGCACTGGATAAAGTCGGCCTGTTGAAAAAAGAAAAAGTGTATCCGGTAACGCTGTCCGGCGGTGAACAGCAGCGAGTGGGCATTGCCCGCGCAGTGGTCAACAAGCCGCCCCTTCTGCTGGCGGATGAACCTACCGGGAATCTCGATCCGGAACTGTCCCGTGAGATCATGCATATTTTTGAAGATTTCAGTCAGGTCGGAGTGACCGTGCTGGTAGCCAGTCATGATCTGGAGTTAATTTCTCAACTACCCTACCGGCAGCTGATTCTCAAAGGCGGGCAGCTGGTGGGCGATACCGATCCCTCCCCGCAGGAAGCAGGCGTATGAGCAAGCTGGACATTGTCACTCGCAGCCAGGTATTGCTGCTGCGGCATCTGCAGGTTTTTTTCTACAGTCTGGGGCAGCTCAGCCGCCAGCCCATGTCTTTATTTATGACCGCTGCGGTGATCGGCATTGCTCTAGCCCTGCCTACCGGCCTGCATGTGCTGTTGCAAAATGCACAGCAGATCAGCGGGGGCTGGGATGGTGCCGCGCAAATTTCCCTGTTCCTAAAAAAATCAGTTACTGATAAGCAGGCGAAAAATATGGCAAACAAGCTGCGCCAGCGCAAAGAGATTGCCAAGGTTAGCTATGTCTCACGTGAGCAGGCGTTGAAAGAATTTCAGCAACAATCGGGTTTTGGTGATGCGCTCAAAGCACTGGTTAAAAATCCCCTGCCTTCAGTATTGATAGTGCAGCCGGTGCTGGCAAACAGCCAGCCGCAACAGACCGCCATGCTGCTGGAGGAGTTGCGGAAAAATGTGCGGGTGGATGTGGCGCAACTGGATATGCAATGGGTAAAGCGCCTGTATGCAATTATGGATATCGTGCGTCGTGGGGTGGTGGTGCTCGCGGGCCTGCTTGCACTGGCGGTGCTGCTGGTGGTGGGCAACACCATTCGTCTGGCAATTCAGAATCGTCGTGCGGAAATTGTGGTGATGAAACTGATTGGTGGTACGGATGCTTTTATCCGACGGCCTTTTTTGTACACCGGATTTTGGTACGGTTTTTTCGGGGCACTAATGGCCTTTATAATGGTTTATATTGCCCTACTATTGCTCAGTGGCCCGGTGGAGAAATTAACTGCTCTGTATCATAATAATTTTGAATTATCACGGCTGGATCTCAGTACCGTGCTGGTGTTGCTGCTGACAGGTGTTATGCTGGGTCTGGTGGGATCCTGGCTGGCGGTGGGACGGCACTTGCGTGATATCGAACCTGTGTGAGATGAATCTGGTTGAGATCTTCCCCCTATATTTCTGGAACAGCTCTAAAAATGCAGATAAAAGTTCAAAATTCCATTCACCTGCCGATATAAGCGTTTACACATTTTTATTATGTATAAGAAGCTCATGTCGAACCAGAAAACCTGTATTCTCGTCGTTGACGGCTCCTCTGTGTCCCGGGAAATTCTGTCCCGGATCCTGCGGGAGGAATTAGCGGATAGCGAAATCGTCAGTTGTAAATCCGGTGCTGAAGCGATGACTTTGCTAAGCACAAGAAAGGTCGATCTGGTCACCACAGCTCTGTTGCTGGCCGATATGGATGGTCTGGCATTGAGCCGTAAAATTCGTGATACTTTTCAGCACCCCTTTATTCCCTTGGTCGTGGTTTCCGGTGATGCCGATAGCCGCCTGCTGCGTGAAGGCTATGAGGCTGGAGTAACCGATTACTTCGATAAATCAAATGGTTATAAAGCTTTTGGCGCTTTCATTCATGGGTTTTTACAACGCAATTCTGGTCTGGTGGGCAATATTCTGTTCATTGAGGACAGCCGCACGACCGCCGCTGTGTTGTTGAAAATCATGACTAAAAATGGACTTGAAGTCACCCATGTGAGCTCAGCCGAAGGCGCATTGGAGATGATTGAAGCCTCGATCAGAGAAAATGGAGATAGCGAAGCAGAAGCTATCCTCACCTTTGATCTGGTAATTACCGATTTTTATCTTGAAGGTGAAATGACCGGCGGTGATCTGTTGCACGCTATTCGTGCCAAGCACCATCTTTCGCAGCAGGAATTGCCGGTGCTGGTACTCACCGGCAGTGATGATCCCAGTACTCAGGTGGAGATTTTTCATGCTGGGGGCAATGATTTCGTGCATAAACCCATTATTGAAGAAATTCTCATTGCCCGGGTGCGGGCGCTGTTATTGATCAAGCATCAGTTTGATGCCTTGAGAAAACAGACCGAAACCATGCGCTGGATAGCCGCCACTGATAGTCTCACCGGCGTGCGCAGCAAGCGCTATCTAGTTGATAATGGTGAGGAATTTATTCGTTTACCCGAAAATCAGGGCGTCTGGGCGATCATCATTGATATCGATCATTTCAAAAATATTAATGATAACCTCGGCCACATCACCGGCGATCACGTGCTGGCGGAACTGGGTGAATTTCTTAATAGCCATTTTTCGGATGATATGGCGGTACGTTTTGGTGGTGAGGAGTTTTGCCTGCTGGTTAAAAATTGCGATCGGGAAGCGATTCTCCAGCGCAGTGAGGAATTGCGTGAGCAGATAGAGAATCTGAAACCCGCCGGGGTGGAAGTGAGAATCAGCCTTGGCGTGGCCGGGGTCGAGGAGCATCCCGAGGCTAATTTGACCCAGTTGATCTCACTGGCAGACAAGGGCCTGTACTATTCTAAGGAAGCCGGACGTAATCGGGTCAGTGTATACGGCCCCAATGGCCCTGAATTATATCCGGCTTCTAAAATTCCCGGCCTGCAGCAGCCTCGTCAGGCCTGATGTTTAAACCCTTCTAAAACATAAGACTTCACTAATATTGAACTTTTTTGTATATTGGCACTCACAGGTGGTGAGTGCTAATATTCATTATATCTTTGAACGAGGATTACGAATCATGAACAAGAATTTGGCAATGCAACTGGCGGTTCCCGTTGGTCATTCAGCTGGGAGTCTGGAATCTTATATTCAGGCAGCCCGCAGCATTCCTATTCTCAGTGTTGAAAAAGAAAGGGAACTGGCGCAGTTGTTACACGAGCATGGTGATCTCAATGCCGCTCAGGAACTGATTATGTCCCATCTGCGCTTCGTCGTGCATATCGCCAAGAGTTATAGCGGTTACGGCCTGGCGCAGGCCGATCTGGTACAGGAAGGCAATATTGGTTTGATGAAGGCGGTAAAACGCTTTGATCCTAGCTTTGGTGTACGTCTGGTTTCTTTTGCCGTGTACTGGATTCGTGCTGAAATTCATGAGTACGTATTGCGTAACTGGCGCATCGTTAAAGTGGCTACCACCAAGGCGCAGCGCAAATTATTCTTTAATTTACGCAGTAAGAAAAAAGCCCTGGGCTGGTTGAATCACAAAGAAGTCGGTGCCATTGCCGAAGAGCTAGGGGTGACGCGCAAGGATGTGGTGGAAATGGAATCCCGCTTGAGCGGGATTGATATGGGTTTTGATGAGCCTGATAGCGATGACGATGAAAGTCACACGGTTGCGCCCGTAGCCTATTTGCAGGATATGAGTCATGAACCTTCAGCGCAGGCCGAAGCCAATGACTGGGAAGCCTACAACCATTCACGTTTGAGCAATGCGCTGGCCGATCTGGATGATCGCAGTCGTGACATTATTCAGCAACGTTGGCTGGCGGATAACAAGTCTACCCTGCATCAGCTGGCGGATATATACTCGGTTTCTGCCGAACGTATCCGACAACTGGAAAACAATGCGATTAAGAAGTTGAAAAATGCATTAGTCGTATAAAAATATAAGGGCTCCATCAGGAGCCCTTATTTCTATACGGAAAGCGGGTTTTCGATTTTATAAAAAGAAAAGATCTTGAACCGCAGAGAATGTATTCGGTTATAACCTCGTTCCCATGCTCTGCGTGGGAATGCATACCGTGGTGGCAAAGTAATGCGAGATATGGTTTCCACACCGACCCTGGAAATTAGAAACCAGAAAAAGTGAATTTTTCATCAGTTTGTTATCGATCTGATCCTAACTACCAGAAAAAGTTCAATATATTAAGAGACAGCCCGATGGGAGAGGGGGCTATGATGCGAATGCCTGGCGAGGCATTCACGATAACGACATTTTCTTATTTTTACCTAAAATTTCTGTAATAATTCCCCATCTCTGTTTAAAAGGTCGTTAACATTCATGTCCTCCCCTATTCAACAAGCGGCTCCTAAGGTTGGATTTATCAGTCTGGGCTGCCCCAAGGCACTGGTAGATTCGGAACAAATTTTGACCCGTCTACGCGCCGAAGGTTACGACATTACCCCGGAATATGAAGATGCCGAGCTGGTGGTGGTGAACACCTGCGGGTTCATCGACAGTGCCGTGGAAGAGTCGTTGGAGACTATCGGCGAGGCACTGCATGAAAATGGCAAAGTGATCGTGACCGGTTGCTTAGGTGCCAGAGGTAACACCGTACTTGAGCATCACCCGCAGGTGCTTGCGGTTACCGGCCCCCATGCTTTAAGTGAAGTCATGGATGCGATTCACACCCATATTCCTAAACCGCATGATCCCTTCACCGATCTGGTACCGGCTGCCGGAATCAAATTGACACCGCAGCATTATGCCTACTTAAAAATATCAGAAGGCTGTAACCACCGTTGCAGTTTTTGCATTATCCCAGCTCTGCGCGGTGATCTGGTGAGCCGTCCGATTGCGGAGGTGATGCGTGAAGCTGAGGCATTGGCACAAAGCGGGGTCAAAGAATTACTGGTGGTGTCACAGGATACCAGCGCCTATGGTGTAGATTTAAAATACCGGACTGAATTTTGGGGCGGCCGCCCACTTAAAACGCGCTTAACCGCACTGGCACAGGCCTTGGGTGAACTGGGGATCTGGGTTCGCCTGCATTATGTCTATCCCTATCCACATGTGGACAAGGTGATCCCGCTGATGGCAGAAGGAAAAATTCTGCCCTATCTGGATGTACCGCTGCAACATGCGAGCCCGCGCATTCTTAAAGCGATGAAGCGACCGGCAAATATTGAAAATACTTTACAACGAATACAGGGCTGGCGTGAGATCTGTCCCGAGATTACTCTGCGTAGTACCTTCATCACTGGCTTTCCCGGTGAAACAGAACAGGATTTTGATGAGTTGCTGCAATTTATAATGGAAGCCCGGCTGGATCGGGTGGGTGCTTTTACCTACTCTGCCGTTGAGGGTGCCGATGCCAATCAACTGGCTGATCCTGTGGCTGAAGAAATAAAGCAGGACAGGCTGGAACGATTAATGGCGGTACAGGAAAAAATCAGTACCGAAAAACTTGCCGCCAAAGTCGGTCAGGAAATGACGGTGCTGGTGGATGGCATTAGTGAAGATGGCTTATTGCTCGCACGCTCTGCCGCCGATGCGCCGGAAGTGGATGGTGTGGTGATTCTGGATGGTGTGGAAGAAGCAAAGGCCGGTGAGTTTCTTAAAATAAAAGTGACGGCGGCAACCGAACATGACTTAATTGCCGTTGAGTGTTAAAAAATTTCAGCCGTTTTAAGCTCTGGAAAAATATACTTCGTTAACTTCGTTCCCACGCAAAGTGTAGCCACCAGAAACCAGAAAAATATATGTTAATCCTTGCATCCGTATTTGTCCCCTCGTCTTTTGGGAGAGGGAATTAACACCATGCAGATCTTCATGCAAAATAAATACTATGAGCAAGATCCACAACAAAATGAATAATCATCCCACCGGCTTGTCATTGCGCCTGCATGACTTCGTGCTCTTTACCATCATGGGCATCCTGGCTGGCTGTGGTTTAATTTATGAATACCTGCTCTCACATTATGCCGGTCGAGTCTTAGGCGCGGTCGAGCAGGTTATTTTTGCCATGATTGGTATTATGGTTGTGTCGATGGGGCTGGGTGCCTTTGCCGCGCGAGTGTTCAAATCCTATTTTAATGCCTTTGCCTGGCTGGAAGTCTCGATTGCGTTAATCGGTGCCACTTCGGTATTAGTGTTGGCCGCAACTATGGCCCTGGCCAATTTATTTCCTCAAATTTTAATGCAAACATTTTCTCTGCCGCCCGATCTCATTCCCCGTGGCGGCATGATTATCTGGGCCAATAATATTGCCTCGGCTATGCCTTATGTAGCCGGTTTTATTTTAGGTTTTTTTATCGGCATGGAAATCCCCCTCATCGCCAATATTCGTGAACAAATTTATGGCGAGCATGTTGAACATAATACTGGCTCAATCTATGGTGTAGATTACATCGGTGCGGGTATCGGTGCCGCTATCTGGGTGATGTTTATGCTGAGCCTGCCGCCGACACAGGCCGCCGTGATCACGGCAACGGCGAATCTGCTGGTGGGATTATTATTCTATGTGGTATATCGAAAATATATTCGCTTTGGGGTGTTGGTGGTTTTAGCCCATGTTCTGGTGGGTGTGGTTATCGTGGTGATCGCCTTATATGGAACCGACTGGGATAACGCCATGGAAGATTTGCTCTATAAAGATAAGGTTATCTTTAGCTATAACTCAAAATACCAGCACATTACTGTTACTGAGCGAATTATGGATCCGGCTAAGCCGAAAATTATTTCCCTGTTTATTAATGGTCGTTCACAATTCGCCAGCAATGATGAGCAGATATATCATTCCATGCTGGTGGCCCCGGTGATGAATGCCTCAGCCCGCCATGAGAAAATCTTGATCATCGGTGGCGGTGATGGGCTGGCCCTGCGTGAAGTCTTGCGCTGGCAACCGCAATCCGTCGATCTGGTCGATATCGATCAAACGATTGTTGAATTTTTTACCCTGCCCTATCAAAAAGATGGCCGCATCATTAACCAGCCTTTACTTGAGTTGAACCAGCATTCCTTCAGCGATCCACGGGTGCATACCCATTTTGGTGATGCTTTTATAAAAGTGGATGAGCTGATTCGAGAGGGGCGACTGTATGACAGCATCATTGTGGATCTGCCCGATCCCAGTCATCCGGACTTAAACAAACTCTATTCCGCACGATTTTATGCCAAACTCAAAATCCTGTTGACCGGTGACGGGGCTATGGTGGTGCAATCCACCTCACCCTATCATGCGAAAAATACCTTTTTATCTATTGGCAAAACCGTGCATTACGCCGGTTTTATGCATGTTGAGCAATATCATCACAATGTCCCCAGTTTTGGCGAATGGGGCTGGACCATTGCCACTAAAAATGGGCTTTCCGCCCGTGCCCGAATCGCTCAGAAAGATAAGCTGGAAGTTGATGATAACTGGTCAACTAAGGGCGTTATACTGGCAGCCTTCGAATTTAATCAACATTATTTTGAACATCTTGATGATATACACGTCAATAGAATCAATAATCAGGCGGCCTATAAATATCATCAGGCTGACTGGGAAAAACAGCAGGGCATTTATTTAATAGAAAAATAGTTGACATAATATGTCGTGCTGACATATTATGTCCTGGTGCTGGATATTTGGAGGAAACATGAGTAACGAAAAGCTGGAACAATTAATGACAAATTTGGCGGATAGTCAATTATCCGATGGCGCAAACCTTTCCCTGGAAATGTTTGATGGCGAAAATGCCGTGGCCTGTATCACAGTCGAAGATCGGGATGAATTTCCTATTTACATGACGGTTGATGAAGGACAGATCCTCTGCATCACTTATTTATTTGGTGATGAACAGGTGGCGCAGGCTAAACGCGCACAGCTGGCAGAAGGTATGTTGTTGATGAATGTTTCCATTCCGCTATCCGCATTTTCCAAAATTGGCAGTCAGTATATTATGTTTGGAGCCCTGTCTCCGCAATCAAGTACGGACGAACTATTAAACGAAATAGAGATGTTAAGTGACAATGTGCTTGAAGCCATTGATGCCCTGGCAGACTATTTAACGGAGGCTGCATAAGCTATGAGTATTTTTAAAAAATTAATTACCGCCGTACGGGGTGGAGCCACGGAAGTGGGTGAAGCCATCGTCGATACACAGGCGATCCGAATCCTGGAGCAGGAATTGCGAGATGCAAAAAAAGCACTGAATGATGCGAAAACCAATCTCACCGCGATTATGGCTGAAAAAATGGCCATTAGCCGCAAAGTGAAGGAATTCACGGATAAGGTTAGCGAGCATGAAGCCTATGTGATGCAAGCACTGGATAAAGGTGATGAGAGCCTGGCTAGTGATATTGCCGAGAAAATTGCTGAATTCGAATATGAGCAAAATATTCAGCAGGGCATACTCGATGGCTATGAAACGAAAGTTTCCAGCTTGAAGAAAATGATTCGTCAGACTGAACGAAACATTCAGGCCATGGATCGTGAAATCTCGGTGGTGAAAACCACGGAGAAAGTGCAAAAGGCTAACGAGTTGGCGGCGGCTAAATTTTCCGGCTCGAATTCATCCTTGCGTAGTGCCACGGATTCACTAGAGCGAATTAAGGCGCGTCAGCAAAAACGTGAAGATCAGGCGGCTGCCGCAGTGGAACTTGAATCTGAAGACAAGGGCGATGATTTGCAGGCACGCTTAAAAAATGCAGGTATCGTTAATTCTGGCAGCTCGGGCTCATCGGTTCTGGATCGATTAAAGAAACAAAAAGAGAAGTCTTAAATGGGTTTGTTTAAATCGGTGTTTGGTGGTGGCAATTCGCCACCACCCTCGAGTAAAATCGAATCACCCGGAGATCTTAAGCCTGGTGATATGCTGAAAATGGAATTTTCCGATCAGGCTTTGATCTCAGGACAAACATTAAAAGTCACCGAGCAGCTATTCTATGATTTAAATGCGGTTGAAAAATGTAAAACGATATCAATTTTACAAGGGGTGGAGCAACGGGTGTTGATATCCACCAGCACGGTTAATCCGGAGCGACCGTTGGAGTTGGCGGTGGCGGTATTACCCGAGACTGTATTTAAGATCTTTAAACGCAAACAATTTGTCGCTATTTTTGAGGAGCCTGATAATAACGATCATCGGATTAATCGTAAAAATACAGCGACTGAGCAGGCATCATTGCAGGGCTTTATTGCCGAGTCCTATTTTCAGGAACGCACCAATGAAGCCTATCGGAGTAATAAAGATTGTCGTCATGAAACCTTGTTAGATTCCGACTGGAGTGCCTTTGATTATAAATTAATGGTTTCTGATGATCGGCAGCATGCCGTTCGTATTGAAGTCTTCGATGGGGGTCGTACTGATGTCTATTTAATTGCTTATTTAAAATTAAATAAAGTAGAAGAATATTGGCCTGCCTAGTATGCCTGTAAAGAAAAAAATCCCCCAGTCCTGGACTAAATCTGACAAAAGTATTCGTGCCGTTCAGGTAATATTTGAGTTAGAGCAAGCACAATCCCGAGCGTTAAGAATTAAAGCCATTGAAAAAGATTTAAGCCCCTCAGATTATATTCGAGCCATAATTGGCCTGCCACAAAAAAAACCGGTTCGACCCCGCTTAAGCATTAGCCTGTCTACCGAGGATTACCTGAACCTGGCTAAGCGTTATAAACTAAATGCGGATGATAAAAGTAAAATCCGGGAACGCATTAAAAGTGAGCTTATAAAAACCACTGAAAAATGATTCTGATGCTATAGTGCTGGATACCCGTCGGTCAGATTATGTAAGCTTTGATGAAAATAGATAAAGACGATTCTTATGCATTTTATATTACGATATCTATCTAGAGGACGCGGCCGACTCAAGCACAATATCGGCAATGATTTAATCCAGTCGATAATAAAGTCGAGCATACTATTAATTATTCTGTTTGCCCTGCATATTGGATTTATGCTGTATTATGAAAACTTAAGCCTCGGCGATGCAGTCTGGCTTACCTTCACCACCGCCACCACGGTTGGCTATGGCGACCTCTCGGCCAGTACCACGCAGGGGCGGATTGCAACCATTGTATTATTATATCTTGGTGGTATTTTTATATTGGCCAAGGTGGTAGGTGATTATTTCAATTATCGACTTGAAGTTCGTGACAAAAAAAACAAGGGTCTATGGAGCTGGGACATGCAGGAACATATTGTTATATTAAATACGCCGTCGTTTTCCGGAGAGCGTTATCTACAAAGACTGATTAAACAATTTCGTGCGTCACAGGACTATAAAGATACACCGATATACTTATTGACACGGCAGTTCCCTAACGGCTTACCTGGATTCATTACAAAACTCGATAAGGTAATGTATTACAATGGCAATCCGGGTAACCCGGAGGATTTAGAAGCAGTTTATGTGGATAATGCCCGTGATATTATTATTCTGACCAAGGATGAGAATGATGAAAGCTCCGATGGACGAACATTTGATATTCTGCACCGCTTAAAAGACAGAAATATCAAGGCTAATATTCTGGTTGAATGTGTTGAAGACATTAATCGCAGGCGACTAGAAGAAGCCGGTGCGGACATTGTGCTGCGCCCGATACGCGCCTACCCTGAAATGATCGTGCGCGCATTTGATGCGCCGGGATCCGAGCGTATTATAGAAAACATGTTCAATAGCGAGGGTGATGGCTATCACCGCTATGAGGTACAAATAAAGGGTATGAACTGGTGTGAGATTGTGAGCCGTTTGATTCGAGATAATGCCGGCATCGCCGTGGCCTATATTGATCTGCACAGCAATGAGATGGTATATAATCCTTCAGCCGAGGCGTGTCCAGATATTCAGGCCTTAATTACCATTAGCAAGGACAACAATATGTACAGTAATGACGATGTGAAAGCGTTGTTAGCGCAGGATAAAACATGCAAACACTAGGCTCAAAAAACTTCAGGCATCTAATATGGCTATGGCTATTGAGTGCATTATTATTATCTGCCTGCGGTAATCGCTTCGAAGATCAGTTACGTGAAACGTCTAAAATAGTTGCCGCCAATTTAGAATATTTAAAAAGTCAGCTGGATGGCAAGCAGTTAACAAATTCATTACTTATCATTAAATACGCCAATACGCTGAGTCGGCAAAAACCCGATTATGCAGATATTACCAGTCTAATGGTGAAAGAAGCGACATCCGAGGGTAAGGCATTCACAGCATTAAGCAAACGTCTGGCCAGTGTGAATCTGGCACCCACCAATAATGAGCAGGCCGCTTCTGGATTACAGGAGTTGCAGTTAATTAATGCGGCGGCCGATGTGGTCGAATTTAATAATAGCCTCGCCGATGTGGTCAATACTCTGGCCTCCCTGTCAGACGGCAGCCTGCCATTGGTCAATGTACCCGCATCGCAAAAAGCGTCAGCGCAACAGGCCAATGCCTTAATTGGTAACCCTGCCTATGGTAATTGGCAACAGAATAGTAGTGGCAATTCCTTCTGGGCCTGGTATGGCATGTATTCCATGTTCAATAATGTTTTTGGGCGATCATATTATGGTTCATGGTCGGGTCGTCCGCATTATAGTTATTACAATAACTATGGTCGCAGTCGCTGGGGTTCGAGTTCTGATATCAATCGTAACCATGATTTAAGCCGACGTTACCCCAGCCGCTATAATAAACCCAGCGCCGCATCTAAATCACGTTATGCCTCCAGTCCCAGTCGTTCATCCAGTTATGGCAGTTCAAAGTCTGGTGGCAGTCAGTCATCGCCTTCACGTTATGGCTCGAGCAGTCGCAGTTCATCCTTCACAAGTTCTCGTGGCTTTAGCTCAGGTAAATAAGGACATCTAAAATGCTGACAGATTTTATTAATATCGATGTGGACCTGGGACTTTATTACCTGGTGGATTTTTTAATTGCACTAATACTGCTGACCGGAATGCGTTTTCTTTCCGGGCTGGTGAGTAATGTCTCGGCCACCCATGAAATTTCAAGTAAAGATAATACCGCTTTTGGTGTATCCCTGAGCGGAGCCATGATAGCCATCAGCATCATGTTAATCGGCGTTATTTCGGGCGATGCAGGCTATAGCCTTGCCAATGAAGCCTTCACCGTGATTTTATTTGGCGTCATTGGTATCGTCTTAATGTGGTTGACCCGAATTGCCTTTGACCGGATTTCATTTCCTGCATTATCCATTCAGCAACAAATCATGCAAGGCAATATGGCGGCCAGTATCATTGATGCCTGTAATATGATTGCAACCGCGATTATTATCAAAGGTGCCATGTCCTGGGTAGATGGAAACTTGAGCATGGCCCTGATTGCGGTGGTGGTGAGCTTTATTGCCGCGCAAATTATCATGGC
The DNA here is from genome assembly GCA_964575555.1 of uncultured Thiohalophilus sp. GTDB lineage: Bacteria > Pseudomonadota > Gammaproteobacteria > UBA6429 > Thiohalophilaceae > JAADGZ01. The sequence continues at coordinate 20,454 of CAZNRP010000002.1, forward strand.
CCTGGCAACTTTGTATCGGGTAAAAGTCTACGAGAAACGTCATCAGGGGCTGCGCTTACACTCGGCCATTGAAAATAATAATATCGCCCTGGCACTGCGCTTTAGTGCCTATAGAATTGGTATTGCCATTGCTGTCAGTGCGGCCTTCACCGCAGTTGAATATGATAGTGATGCCTTTGCCAGTGTTTTCATACTATGGTTTGCGATTGCCCTGCTCCTGTTTGTGCTCCTGACCCTGATCGCCATTGTCATCCGTTATGGTGTGTTACATCGAGTTAATGTAGGTGAAGAAGTGGGTCAGCAGGCCAACATTGCCGTTGGTGCAATCGAGGGCAGTATTTATATCGTCGTGGGTTTATTGCTGGCGGGCTTGATCGGTGCGTAAATTAAATCGGCTCACAGATAAACTATTTTCAAATTTGTTTAAATTTCAAACATGAGCTTAACATCAAGGCAGCGCTTGCTTGTTTTTATAGTCGCTGCTTTTATTATCGATTATCTACCAATTATTAATTTGCCCTTTTTATGGAGCCAGACTTTTTTCCATGAAATCAGTCATGGCCTCATGGCGATAATAACGGGTGGCCAAATCCATAAAATCAGCCTGAACTTTAATGGCTCCGGTGTCTGTACCAGTAGCGGCGGTATTCGCTTTCTGGTTAGCTTTTCAGGTTATGCAGGCAGCGCCCTCTGGGGGCTTCTGATCTATGCACTAGCCGACAGCCTGTCTAAAACTCGGGCAAAATTCATCGTCGCAAGCATCGCCATCATGTTAGGTATAACTTTGTTGCTATGGGCGCGTGATCTATCCACGATTATTATTCTGATGGTTTTGTTACTCATGTACCTTATTCCTTTGTATAGATCTCTCTGGCTCAGCGTGAAATTTTTCATTCAGCTGGTGGGTGTTTTTGTAATGTTGGATGCCATCCGTAGCCCATTATATTTACTGGATGGCCGTGATCTGGGTGATGGTGCCAGCCTGGCACAAATAAGTATATTTCCGGAAATTTTCTGGGTGGCATTGTGGTTTGTGATAGCCGTGGGTTGCGTATATTTGCTGTGGACGCAATCTTTAAATAAAGACTGAGGTGTTCAATCATAACCTCGTTCTCATGCTCTGTGTGGGAATGCATATGGTGGTGACAAGTATATAGTTAGGGTGGCATGGGTATATGTCTACCAACCGTTACGAATGTGACTGCCAGGGGGAACACTGCGTGGGCACAAAAACGTGTGCACCCTCTACCTCTATTTAGATTTGTTCAAGAGACCGCTCTGTGAAAGGGGTGGGGATACAACAGATGTAAATATTTATGCAACGATTAATACTAACAAGTTGCTGAGTTTGAGCTAGTATTTATTGATATGTCTGTATAAATGATGAATATGTGGGTTATGGATGCTACGTAAACTATTATTGCCGGTAATTTTTATTATCCTGGTATGGGGGTTTTGGCTCAGTCCAGATTTTAAAGTCATAGCTGCCGGGGTCTCGATCTTTTTATTTGGTATGTTGTCTCTTGAAAATGGTTTCAAGGTATTTACGGGCGGCACGCTGGAAAAAATTCTCAAATTAAGTACCAATCGTCTCTGGAAAAGTCTGTCATTTGGCATTGTCTCCACCACGATTATGCAATCCAGCTCTTTAGTCTCGGTAATTACCATCTCATTTCTCAGTGCTGGCCTTTTGGGCTTATATGAAGGCATAGGAATAATTTTTGGATCGAATATTGGCACCACAACCGGAGCCTGGCTGGTGGCAGGTTTTGGTCTGAAAGTTAAAATCTCAGCCTATGCCATGCCTATGCTGGTGTTTGGTGTGTTACTGGTATTTCAAAAATCAAAAACTCTAAAAGGTTTTGGATATATTCTTACTGGACTTGGCTTTCTTTTTCTTGGCATTCATTATATGAAAGAGGGTTTTGATGCCTTTAAGGAAAGCTTTGACCTGGCCCGTTTTGCAATTGCTGGTTATCCGGGAGTGTTTCTTTTTTCTGCTATTGGCATTGCCGCAACGGTAGTGATGCAGTCCAGCCATGCGACACTGGTGTTGACGATCACGGCTCTGGCTGCAGGGCAGATAAGTTATGAAAATGGTCTGGCTCTGGCCATTGGTGCTAATGTAGGGACAACGATTACGGCCATTATTGGTGCAATGAGTGCCAACGAACAGGGTAAACGGCTGGCCGTTGCACATCTGATTTTTAATCTGGTTACAGGGTTAATTGCCATTGTATTTATATATAAAATGATGGTGGCCGTTGATTGGATCAGTGTTGAGCTGGGGATCGCAGCTGATGATTACACGCTCAAACTGGCAGTTTTTCATACCCTGTTTAATTTGTTGGGGGTATTGGTGATGTTGCCCTTTATTAAACGCCTGGTGAAATTTCTTGAAGGGCTGTTTAAAGTTAAAAAAATCGCACGGACTCAACCACAGTTTTTGACTGATTCTGCGATTGATTTTCCTGATACGGCAAATGAAGCGGTACGCAATGAAACGCTGAGGATCTGGGGTAATGCTATTGATATTTTCTCCGGAGTTTTTGGTTTTAAGCGTGCAGACATTTTGGGTGATATCGATCTTGATAAAATTGCAAATGAGCAAAAAAATCTCCAGCCCTATGATATTGATACGGCCTATATGTTAAATATTAAAGTATTGTATAGTGAAATAGTGACCTTTATCAGTCGCGCAGGTTTTTCCTGGGAAATGGAACAGTCAGGTGAAATTCATTGGCTGCGTAAGGCGAATCAAAATATATCTGATGCAGTAAAAGACACGAAACATCTACAAAAAAATCTGAATATATATCTGAACGGCACTAATTCACAGATGCGTAAAGCCTATAATCGAATACGGGTCGAGTTGTGCCTGTTGATTCGTGAGCTGGAAAATACTCGTCTGGAGCCGGAAGATGAAAGTACTGTGCTCTCACTGGAACATCTAAAGTTATTGCTGGATGAGCACCTGTCAAATGTCCATGCATGGTTGTCTCATACTATTAGGGAAGAGCTGATTAGTGCTGAGATGGCCACTTCGTTAATGAATGATGTGTCCTATTCGACCAATATATTCAGAAACTTGATTGGCATGGGAGAAACCTTGTTTGTTAAGCGTAGTCATCATTTAACGGAAGTTGAGCAGGCCGTATTATTAGACGAGGTCGATATTAACGAGATCAAAGCACAGACGCTGAATAATTAATATATACAGACTAGCTGGGAGTTTAAAAATATGAGTCGCTGGAAGTTGTTAAAAAGATTGAGTGATTATTTCGACATGGGAAAAAAGAAGCAGGAAAAATATAGTTCAGATTTGAAGTCGCTGCTTACGGAAATCAAGGAAAAAGAAAAAAAGCTGAATAAAAAATGTGTTGCCACCGCAAATGGTGAAAAGCGCAGAATGCTTAAGCGAAAAATTATGGTACTACATGCGAAACGCAAGAAGGGTTTGAGTGCACTGAAAAAACTTAAAAATAGATAGCATAACTTGCGGTGGTGATTTTTATTCCTTTTTATAAACTTCACTTTTGTTGCGCTGGTATTTTTCGTAGTCCTCTCTTTTTGAACAGTCAGACTCTAATTGTTCAGTGCACTGTTGTTGCCGCATGTTTTCGCCGGTTTCATAGGCGGCTCGCTTCCAGGTCTCGACATTGCAACCGCCCAGGCAGATTGCAATGCATGAAATAAAGAGGCAATATTTTATGCTATTTAAAAATTGTAATTTCATATAAATGCTCTCAGGGTTGAATGAATAAAAGTAACAACAGCACGGACACGTTGGGTATTTCGGAGATCCTGATGGTACACCAACCATATTTCATGACCGGGTATAACGACGTCTTTAATGAGCCGTTGTAGATCGTTATTGCGGGTGGAAAATAGCTGCGGCTGGATCGAGATACCCAGCCCTAATTTTGTCGCCTTAAGACGTGTCGTTGTATTATCACTGCGTAAAATACAGCGTGAAGCTGTGATTTGTTTTTCCAGCCATTGATTTTCAGGCAAAGCAGAAAGCGTATCACCATATAAAATAACGGCATGATGTTTAAGATCGGACAGCTTATCTACCCGATCATGTGCCTGTGAATAGCTTTTTGAGGCATACAGACCCATTTCCATATCACCAATATGAGTGACGACAAGATTGGCATTATCAGGACGAAATAGACGGATCGCGATGTCAGCTTCACCACTGGTGAGATTGGCGGTGCTGGGTGAAACATTTAAGACTAGATTGATGCCGGGATGTTGCTGGTAAAATTTGCCAAGTTCGGGAAGTAAGATTTCAATACACAGGCCTTCGGGGATCGCAATTTTAACGCTGCCGCTTATATCTTCCGTTTTCTCCTGCATTGTCCGTGTTGCTTTAACCACAAGTGAACGCATGGACTGTGATTGTTGCAGAATGTAAGCGCCTTCCTGAGTCAGGGTCAGCCCTTTTGCGTGACGCTGAAATAATTTAATATCCAGAGCCGCTTCAAGTGCATCAATCTGTCGGCCAATAGTGGGTTGATTCGAATCAAGAAGTTTGGCGGCTGCCGATAAACTGCCGGTTTCTGCCGCTGCGATAAAATATCGAAATCCGTCCCAGTCAATGCTATTCATTTACATATACCTGATATTTACCTATCGCAATAGATAGTCTGTGTATAAATAGCATATCATTGAGTACAGTGAAAACCCATACTGGGTCGAGCCACCGAGGGAAGTAGATGAATTACGCCATTAGTTTATGCGACAAACCAATAACCATTGAGCTTAGCCGGCATGCGGAACAGGCCTTGTCTGCCCGGAGTCAGCCGCTGATAGCAGAAATCCATCTTATCTTTGGTTGTCTGGTAGTCAAGCGTGTCTGGTTCAGAGATCAGGTGGATTGCGATACGGTTCCGGTCATCAATGGGCTGGAGGTGTGTTTTAATGTTGTGCGTTATGCGAAAACCTGCCGTATTGCCGACATTGATAATGGCGCGAAAGCAGAAGATTTTCCCATCGTTAAAGATAAAAAAACATTTGTTCCGGATAAAATTTTTATAGATTATAAAAAAGGAAATTTTCTTGGCAGCTATACCTATGCTCGGGATCTATAAATACAGAAATAAGCAGCAGGGAATTAAATGAGTTTGTCCTGAGGCTGAAGTACCCAGCATCTCGGGTTATTGCTATAGCCGATATGTTCATAATATGAGTGGGCATCGGGCGCGGCAATTAAGATCAACTTACAACGTGGCCCGAGTTGGTTCTGGGTAAGGTGCTGCAGTTGTTTACCGATGCCATTTTGTTGATAGCCTTTATCAACCGCAATGTCGGAAAGATAACAGGCGTAATGAAAGTCGGTCATTGAGCGGGCAACTCCAACCAGCTGGCCGCTATCCCAGGCACTGATCATAAGATTGCTGTTATCCACCATGCCCTGCATACATTCAGTGTCATCTACTGGCCTACGCGCAGCAAGGCTGGATTGTTTTAATAAGGCAATAAATTGTGCAGATGAAACCGGCGCATTAATTTTGTAATCAATATTCATATTATCAAATTAAAATAAATTATTAAGATCCGGAACCTGGATATCACTACCCCGTGTGCGTGCACGCTCAACGGCAGCACGTACCTGAGCGGGGGCAGTGCCGCCGATATGATTGCGTGCCGCAACCGAGCCTTCCAGAGTGAGTACTTCAAATACATCTTCGTCAATGACTTCTGAAAATATTTTGAGTTCTTGCAAACTCATTTCAGAGAGATCTTTTTTATTGTCCACACCAAAACGTACAGCCTTGCCAACTACTTCATGGGCATCACGAAAGGCTACATTTTTACGCACCAGGTAATCGGCCAGATCGGTTGCGGTGGAAAATCCTCGGCGTGCAGCTTCACGCATGTTGTCACGTTTAACTTCAATTTGCGGCATCATGTCCGCATACAGCCGTAGACAGCCTTTTAAGTTATCAATTGAATCAAATAGGGGTTCCTTGTCTTCCTGATTATCTTTGTTGTAAGCCAGAGGTTGACCTTTCATTAGGGTGAGCAGGCTCATAAGATGACCATAAATGCGACCGGTTTTACCACGCACCAGTTCGGGCACATCCGGATTTTTCTTCTGCGGCATAATGGAGGAGCCAGTGCAAAAGCTGTCGCCTAGATCAACGAAATCAAATTGCGCGGATGACCACAACACCAGCTCTTCTGAGAAACGCGAAAGGTGCATCATCAGCGTGGCGGCAAAGGCAAGAAACTCGATGCCAAAGTCACGGTCGCTAACAGCATCGAGTGAATTTTCGGCAATGCCATCGAAGCTTAAAAGTTTGGCGGTGTAGTTTCGATCAATCGGATAGGTTGTTCCTGCCAGTGCCGCTGCACCTAGCGGCATGATATTGACGCGTTTATAACAGTCGGCAAGGCGAGCCTGATCGCGCAATAACATTTCACACCAGGCCAGCAAGTGATGGCCGAGGGTCACCGGTTGAGCAGTTTGTAAATGGGTAAACCCGGGCATAATGGTATCAGACTCGGCTTCCGCCAGATCTAACAGGCCATCGATGAGCCGTTGTAGAGTAGTATTGATGTTAGCGATCTGGCCACGCAAATATAGTCGGATATCGGTGGCCACCTGATCGTTGCGTGAACGCCCGGTGTGCAGTTTTTTGCCGGTAACGCCGATGCGATCAGTGAGCCGTGCTTCGATATTCATGTGCACATCTTCCAGTTCCGTGCTCCAGGCAAATTCGTCGCGCTCAATCTCAATACAGATGTCTTTTAAGCCATTAATTATGGCGTCGCGCTCATGCTTGGTGAGTACGCCGACGTGGGCAAGCATGGTGGCGTGGGCGATGGAGCCGGCAATATCTTCCCGATACATGCGTTTGTCGAAACCCACTGAGGCGGTAAAGGCCTCAACAAAAGCATCCGTGGGGGCGGTAAAACGGCCTGCCCAGGGTTTGTTGGTGATGGTATCGGGTTTATTGGTATCGCTCATGAGAATGTCTTCATCAAATAAAAAAGGTTGAACAGTATAGCGTTTTTGCTCCCCCGGCGCAGACTGCGCATATCATTTCGAGTGATTTTGGACAATAATTCATAGACTTAATATGGGATATACAGAAGATTGAAAACACCGGAACCCGCAACTCAAATAAACACGGCAGAAGAAGATCCCCTTTTTCTGCCCGATTTTTGTGCGATTCGCATGGTTTTTGTGGTGGTGATGGTTGCGGAGCTGGCGGCGTTTGTACTGGCGCTAGCTCCGCTGAACTTGCCGCTGACCGAACGCCTGAATAATCTGGGTACGATTTCCTTTTTTGTGCAGTGGTGTGCGCTGGCCGCCAGTGCGCTACTGTGTTTGTCGCGTCGCTGGTTGCGAGGCTATGGCACCGCGCTGGTCAGCCTGTTTAGTTTTTGTCTTATTCTGGGGGTGATCACCCTGGTGTCCGAAGGTGCCTGGTATTTCTTCCATCGACCTTTTTCACTGGGTGACAACCAGTGGCACACTAATTTTTTGTTACGTAACCTTTTTATCGGCACGCTTATAAGTGGCCCGCTATTACGTTATTTCTATGTTCAACACCAGTGGCGGCAAAAGGTGAGGACAGAATCAAAGGCGCGTTTACAGGCCCTGCAATCCCGTATCCGTCCGCATTTTTTATTCAATAGCATGAACACTATTGCCAGCCTTACCCGCAGCGATCCCGGTAAAGCAGAAATGGCGACCGAAAATCTGGCCGATTTGTTTCGTGCCAGTCTGCTTGATTCGAAACAGTACCAGACCATGGAAGAAGAGCTGGAACTTTGCCGACGCTACCTGGAAATTGAGGTGCTGCGTTTGGGTGATCGCTTGCAGGTACACTGGGACGTTGATGAGTTACCCTTGCAGGCCTTAATCCCCCCCCTGTTGTTACAGCCTTTACTTGAAAATGCCATCTATCATGGCATCGAGCCATTAACTGGCGGTGGACGCATCGACATCACAGGAAGTTCGAATAAACAGTATCTGCAAATCCTGATCGACAATCCTTTACCGGTTACTCCGGGCCATGCGAAGAGCAGTGGTAACCAAATTGCCCTGGCTAATATTCGTGAACGTCTGCATACGCTTTACGGTGCGCGTGCCGGGCTGGAAACCGAGCAAAATGAACAGCGTTATCGCACCCGCTTATTTTTCCCATATATAACGAATCAGCATGAACATCCTTATCACTGATGACGAACATCTTGCACGTGCACGCTTGCACAGTATGCTGGAAGAACTCGGGCATACAATTATCGGCGAAGCCGGCAACGGTGAGCAGGCCATAGAAATGTGCCAGCAGTTACCGGTTGATCTTATTCTGCTTGATATTCGCATGCCGGGTATGGACGGGCTGGAGGCGGCCAACCACCTTTCACAATTGACCCCGGCTCCGGCTATTATTTTCACCACCGCCTTTGATGAATACGCGCTCAAGGCATTTAAGACTCATGCGGTCGATTATTTACTGAAGCCGGTGCGTCTGCGTGAACTTGAAGCCGCGTTGCTTGCCGCGACCCGACTGAGCGTGGCACAGCAGGGGGCGCTGGATGAGCTGAAAGCAAATACCTCCACTCCGTTATATATCAGTGCCCGCGTGAAGGGCAGCATGCAGTTGATCCTGTTTGAGGATGTTTATTATTTTCAGGCTGATCAGAAATATGTCAGTATTGGCTACAAGGAGGGCGAAGTGCTGATCGATGATTCATTGGTGGTGATTGAACAGCGTTATCCACAACTATTGCGGATTCACCGCAATGCGCTGGTGTCCAGCACCTATATCAGTGCACTGGAAAAAGATGCGGAAGGCCGTTGTCATGTATGCTTGCGAGGTTGTGAAAAACAACTGGAAGTGAGTCGTCGCCACTTGCCGGATGTTCGACGCTGGTTGAAGTCAGTGGCTGACTGAGGTTTTCAATAAACGAGGTACGACTTCAGTTATACACCACTCTACCGGTCCCACTGAGTTTGATCTTGCACCAGGGTCAGGGGTTGTTGCAGACGCTGTAAAGACCGCTCAATTGCGGCATCCAGATAGCCGCCGTAAAAATCTGGTGTGGTGATGCCAAGCAAGCGTTCCGTCAACATCCGGCCCTGATGATCCAGCAGGACGACGGTGGGAGCCACTGCCGCACCGTAGCGCAAAGTGAGATCATCCACGGCAATGCGCTGACCATCAAAATCGGTGATATAAGCCTCATCCATTTTTAAAATACGCATCAACACCTTGCTATCGTAATCACGATTGCGCTGCATGGGATCAAGGAATTCCTCCTGTACCACCATACAATACGGACAATTATCGAGGCTGAACATGAGCAGCAGGGGCACACCTCTGGCCTTCGCAATGGCAGCATCAGCCTGTAAATTTGTGCTCAGCGAGACCCGCACGTCCATGACGTTCTGCGCGGAAATAGCCGGTGTCAATGCAGAGAGTATGAGTAAAATAATCAGCAGGGGTAATTTCATAAATATTGTCGATCCACTAAATTAGGCCATCAGCCTGTTTATCTTAATTTGGTGTATTATAGGACGTATGGCAGTCTAAATTTGTTCCCCGTATTAGCAAACATTTACAACAACCCCAGTCAGGAAGTACTTACTCATGACCGACACCTTGCGCATCGCTACCCGAAAGAGCCAGTTGGCCCTCTGGCAGGCTGAATATGTCCGCGACATGTTACAGCTACACCACCCCGATTTAAACGTCGAGCTGGTCAAAATGAGCACTCAGGGTGATAAAATTCTCGACACCCCGCTGGCTAAAGTCGGTGGCAAAGGGCTGTTCGTCAAGGAGCTGGAGCGCAGTCTGTTAGATGAGAAAACCGACATTGCCGTACATTCCATGAAAGATGTGCCGGTGGAGCTGCCGGAAGATCTGCATCTGGCGGTGATCTGTCCGCGTGAAGATCCCCGTGATGCCTTTGTTTCCAATAAATACACAAACTTTGAAAGCCTGCCTCAAGGTGCACGTCTGGGTACCTCCAGTCTGCGTCGCCAGTGCCAGCTGGCGAGCCTGCGTCCGGATCTGAATATTGTTGATTTACGCGGTAACGTCAATACCCGTCTGCAAAAGCTGGATGATGGTGAGTATGATGCGATTATTCTCGCTGCCGCTGGGTTGAAGCGGCTTAAATTCGAAGATCGAATCACTGAATTTCTGGAGACGAATATCAGCTTGCCCGCCATCGGTCAGGGGGCGGTGGGGATCGAGTGCCGCCGCAATGATGATTGGGTGAATGAACTACTTGCCCCTTTAAATGATCCGGACACGGCTACCCGGCTTGCTGCCGAGCGCGCCATGAACCTGCGTCTGCAGGGGGGCTGTCAGGTGCCGATTGCCGGTTATGCCGAGCTGGAACACGGCATATTGCTGATGCGCGGACTGGTGGGACGGGTCGATGGCACAGAAATTATTCGTGGTGAGATTGCCGGCCCCCCCACCGATGCTGCCCATCTCGGTCAGGTGCTGGCCGAGGATTTGCTGGCCCGTGGTGCGGATGAGATTCTTGCCGAACTGTATGCGCAATAAGCCTGCGCTAGTGAGTGCCAGTCATAATAATACCCTGTCGGGAATGAAGGTCATGATCACTCGGCCCGCCCATCAGGCCGGGCCGTTGCAGCAGCTAATCAGCGATGCCGGGGGGGAAGCCTATTTGTATCCGCTGTTGATGGTTCAGCCGGCTACCGATACCTGGTCATTTGCCGCTATTTTGAATCATCTTGATCAGTATCAGCTGGCTATCTTTATCAGTCCCAATGCAGTGAATTTCGGCCTGGAGCTGATTCACGCCCACGGTGGTCTGCCCCTTGAGATGCGTATTGCCACGGTGGGACAAAGCAGTGCAAAACGATTTCAGGAACTCAGTGGTCTCGAAGTGGACTATTGTCCAGAGAGTGATTTCAGTAGCGAAGGTTTATTAGCACTGCCGGCTTTACAGCAGGTGCGCGGTCAGCGCATTCTGATCATTCGTGGTCAGTCAGGGCGGGAAATGCTGGCCGATAGCCTGCATCAGCGCGGCGCGGAAGTTCACTACCTGCCGGTGTATCAGCGTCGGCCTGCCGAGTGCGATGCAGATCGACTGGCAGAGGCGATAAAGCAGAAGAAAATTGATATTATCAGTCTCACCAGTGGTGAGGCCATCGAGCATTTGTTTGTATTGATGGAACCGGCATTGCTGCAAGTCATGCCTTTTATCGTGGTTAATCAGCGACTGGCTCAACAACTGCAGGCGCAGGGAGTTAGCGGGCCAATTCTGGTTAGTGATGAGGCCAGTGATGCAGGTATTCTCAACACGCTACAACAATGGCAAGTGAATAACGGAAACTAGCGGAATTTCAAAATGACCGATAAGCAATCCAACCAGAGCTCGACAGAAAAAAACAGTCGTGAGATTAAAAAATCTTCAGCTGAAAAACAAAGCTCCCCGGCAAAAGAGAGCACAGTGGATTCAGGAAAAGATGCAGGCAAGACAAAATCATCTGCGCCAGCTGCAAGTCGGTCGCGCTCGTCCCGGAGCAAGACTCCCCTGGGTGGATTTTCCAGCCTGATTATTTTTGTACTTTTTGTCGCCGTGATCGGCAGTCTGGTGTACTGGATTGAAAAGCAGCAAAAAGAACTGGCGATTAGCAGCCGCTATCAGATTGAACAACTGCGCAAGGAGTTGACTCCCGCCCTTGAAGATTTAAAATCCAGCACCCAGGATCTGCAGCCGCGACTGGCTGCCCAGGAAAAAAACCAGCAGGATCTAAATGAAGCTTTCAGTAATCTGTTGAAGACCCGTCGGCATCTGCGTAATGACTGGTTACTGGCCGAAGCCGATTACCTGCTCAGAATTGCCAATCATCGTCTGTTGCTGGCTGCTGACACCGGTAGCGCACTGGCGGCTATGCAAACTGCGGATGAACGCCTGCATGATATGTCGGATCCGGCGGTGATACCGGTGCGCAATATGCTGGCCGAAGATATTGCCAAACTCAAAGCCGTTTCCCTCCCTGATATTGCCGGACTTTCCGCGAGCCTTAGTGCGCTTGCTCATGGGGTTGATGGTCTGCCCCTGCTCTCAGAATATGTAAACAGCAAAACGGACACAGAGCAGAAGCCGAAAAAGACTCAGGTAGAAAACTGGAAGCAACTTCCTGATGCCATCTGGAATGACATGAAAAAACTGCTGGTCATTCGTGAGCGTCATGGCCGTGTTATTCCCCTGCTCTCACCGGAGCAACATTTCTTTTTGTTGCAGAATTTAAAGTTAAAACTGGAACAGGCGCGACTGGCCTTGCTTAATGCTGAGCAGGCGGTTTATGAAGAGCGTTTGCAAACCGCCAGCGAATGGATAAAAGATTTTTTCAAAGCAGATGATCCGGCCACGATTGCCATGCAGGAACAACTCCAGCAACTGGCTACTGAAAATATTAAACCAACCTTACCCGATATCAGTGCCAGCTATCGGGCCTTGCAGGATTTTCGTGAACAACAAATGCAAAGCAATAATAGTGCTGGGGAAGCTTCATGAGAATGTTGTTTTTCTCCCTGTTCACCCTGCTGATTGCCGTGGTGCTGGGTTTGCTGGCCTATCAGGATCCCGGTTACGTGCTCATCAGTCGAGGTGAGGTGAGTTACGAACTTAGTCTGACTTTATTACTACTAATTCTTGTGGCCGGTTTTACTGGCTTGTATCTATTTATTCGGGTTTCTCTGCAGACTTTGCGTATGCCGGGACATTTACGTCAGTGGCGTCGTCACCGGCGAATTAAAAAAGCGCACCGCATTAGCGTTCGCGGTTTGATTGATCTAGCCCAGGGGCACTGGCCACAGGCTGAAAAGAATCTAATAAAGTACGCGCATTATTCTGAAGAGCCCTTACTGAATTATCTTTCAGCTGCGCGTGCCGCCCAAAAGCAACTGGCGCATGAGCGGCGCGATTATTATCTGGCCGAGGCACACAAAAGTACGCCCGATGCGGATTTTGCCGTGCAATTGACGCAGGCGGAATTACAATTGGTGCACGGGCAGCTTGAGCAGTCACTGGCGACCCTGGTTCATCTGCAATCGATTTCGCCAAAACATACCCATGTGCTTTTATTGTTAATGCAGTTGTATGAAAAATTGCAAAGCTGGGGGGATCTCAAAGACTTGCTACCGGCACTGAAAAAGCAGAAAGTTATCACCGACGAGCAGCACCGTGAGCTGTCAATTAAGGTTTTTACTGAGTTGCTTGAGATTACCGCAAAGAAAAATCAGGCCGATAAACTGGAAATCTTCTGGAAAAATCTGCCGCGCAATTTGCGTCAGGATATACACCTGATCAAACGTTACAGTCACCACCTTATTAATATGAAACAGTTTGATACGGCAACGGCAATATTACGCCAGGCAGTTAATCAGAACTGGGATCAGGATCTGGTTTATCTTTTTGGCAAGTCACACAGCAACAAGGTAGATAAACAACTGGCACAGGCGGAAGGCTGGCTCAAAGGCCATGAAAATAATGCCATTCTGTTACTGACGCTTGGACGGCTTTGTCTTTATAATCAGCTCTGGGGTAAGGCGCGTTCGTATCTGGAAGCCAGTATCGGTAGTGACGCCTTTCCTGAAACCTACCGTGAACTCGGTCTGCTACTGGAACAACTGGAAGAAAAAGACAAAGCCGCAGATTGTTATCGCAAAGGCATCATGCTGGGTGAGAAATTGCCTTGTTGATAAAGCTTATTTGTACTCGCTCACCCATTAACGCAGAGGACGCGGCCTGAATTTTCTGCGTTAGTTACAAAGTAATATGATAAAACTAAGCCAACTTTTACGACTGCTTAAAATTAGCTGGGTGCTGGTTCGCCACGGCCTTGATGAACTCATCCTCGCCACCCACCTGTTTCGACCTGTGCGCTTTATCGGGTTCTTTCTACCCTGGCACTGGTTACCCAGGCGCGAGCAGAATCGCGGGGTGCGTATTCGAAGGGCGCTGGAAGATCTTGGTCCTATTTTTGTTAAGTTCGGACAAATTCTGTCTACCCGCCGCGATTTATTACCGGATGATCTCGCCATTGAGTTGGCAAAATTACAGGATCAGGTGGCCCCTTTTCCGGGTGAACAGGCTCGCGCAATTATTGAAAAAGCTTATGGTTGTCCGCTTGACGAGATATTTACTAAATTTGAGGTGACACCACTGGCTTCTGCTTCCATTGCCCAGGTGCATGCGGCAACCCTGAAAAACGGGGATGAAGTGGTGATTAAAGTTCTGCGTCCTGACATCCTGCCCGTGATCCAGCGGGATATTGGTTTGCTCTATATCATTGCCAGCAAAGTTGAACGCTTCTGGTCGATGGGCAAACAGCTGCGTCCGGTGGATGTGGTGCATGAAATCGAAAAAACCCTGCTCGATGAGCTCGATCTGATGCGTGAAGCCGCCAATGCCTCGCAGCTGCGACGCAACTTTGAAAATTCGGAGTTGATTTATATTCCCGAAGTTTATTGGCCGCACACGCGTAAGAATGTCATGGTGCTGGAACGCATCTCCGGCATACCAGTGAGCAATATTGATGAGCTTCGAAAACATGATATTGATTTAAAATCTTTATCAGAACGCGGGGTGATCATTTTCTTTACCCAGGTTTTTCATCATAGTTTTTTCCATGCCGATATGCATCCGGGCAATATTTTTGTTGCCGAACATGGACAGTATATTGCGGTGGATTTCGGCATCATGGGCACCCTGAATACGGTTGATCAACGATATCTTGCAGAAAATTTTCTGGCCTTTTTTAATCGGGATTATCACCGGGTTGCGGAGCTGCATGTAGAATCTGGCTGGGTGGATGAAGATACCCGGGTAGAGGAATTTGAGTCGGCCATTCGTACCGTGTGTGAGCCGATATTTGACAAGCCCCTGAAGGATATTTCCTTCGGTCAGTTATTGTTGCGCCTGTTTCAGACCGCACGACGCTTTAATATGGAAGTACAGCCACAGTTGATTCTGCTGCAAAAAACCCTGCTCAACATCGAAGGCCTGGGGCGGCAGTTGTATCCCGAGCTTGATTTATGGCAGACCGCGAAACCTTTTCTTGAAGACTGGATTAAAGATCAGATTGGCCCGCGCGCAGTAGCCCGGCAGTTAAAAAAGAATCTTCCCGGCTGGCTGGAAAAAGCACCACAAATGCCCGGCCTTTTCTTTGATGTATTTGAACAGGCACGTGATGGTAAATTAAAAGTCGAGATGCAGTCCCGGCAGCTTGAAGCCCTTCGCTATGAAATACGCCGCTCCAGTCGTCGCAGTGTATTTTCAATCATAGGCGGTAGTTTAATCATTTCAGCCGCAGTTATTTTTTCGCTGGATGGTTATAGTAAAGTAATGGCCGCCGGTGCCCCGCTCTACACCTGGGTACTTGGCGCATTGGGGATTGTTTTCTTGCTCGCCGCCTGGCCGGATGATTGATAGGAATGAAGTAAAGATATTAAATGATATTTCACCACAAAGGACGCAGAGAAACTTAAGAAACAATCCGGCAATACTAGGTGGTATTAATTTGCAGGAGCAGTTTTTTCAGAAAAAACGATGTATAAAACATCAAGCCTGTTTTTCTTTGCGTCCTCTGCGGTGAAAATCCTGTTACTAAAATACACCCGCGGCTAACGATGGTAATTTATTCAAACTCACAAATAACAAAGCGGTGCTTACCTGAACGGCTGCGCTCAATTTTATCGACATAATTGATGGCAACTTGCATGTCCTCTCCAAGATCATTTTTTATGGTTTCCTTAAGCGTTTTTAATATCGCAGCATCAAGTCGGGTTTTGGCATTAATATTAATATTAAGTTGATTTATCTGAGTCTGTACAAATTGATATTGTTTAATTTCAGTCAGCCCATCAAGTAGACGATTAAAATACGACGGCGCAATTTTATTACCATTAGCGGTTTTGATAAAATCATTGCTCCGGCAGACTCCCATTTCCATCATCGGAAAAGTTGAGCCACAGGCACATTGGCCGAGCTTGAGTTTACCATTGTCACCATTTTCATAACGAATCATGGGCATCAGATAATTGGTGAGTGAAGTGATGATCAACTTATTCTCGCCATTATTATTGATTGATTCAAGGTAAACCATGTCAGTAAAAACATGAATATTACCCTGTGAACATTCCACTCCGATATTTGGAATCTCACGGCAACCGTACTGATTGTAGACCTTGCAATTGAATGCCCGTTGCATCAATTCGCGTTGCCAGTCATAAAGGACTTCAGCGGTTGAGTAAATTCCTTTCAGGCTGCGTGGCATGCTGATTTTATTTTCAAGAATATATGCCGCTACATCTGCAAGAATTGAGGCGTAGCCCTGTAATAAAACAGGTTTATAATTTTTTATAAAACACACCCATTGATATAATTCTGCTTCAGCGTATTCCCAGGCCGCAATGGTCTTTTCAGCGGCGGTAAATTCGCGGTATGTGTTTTTCAGTTTGTGAGCCTTAATATCCTGTTTAGCCCCCCAGAAGTTGAGGATCTTTTCTCCCGGTTGCCAGCCTGACCAGATGTAACTTCGACTCATGCCGGCGCGCATCAATTCCGTTTTGTAATCGTCATAATAAAATGAAAGTGGATTTCCGGTTGAACCACCGGTGTGGCCAAGGCGAATATTTTCCCGGTTAACGATATCGGAAACCATATTTTCACGATGCTGAATCAGATCATGCTTGTGGAGTATCGGCAGCTGCGTAATCTCGAAATTGTTTAAATCACCCGCTGACAAACCGGCATATTTATTTTTATAATAGTCAGTGTGTTCGATTGAAAAACGAATAATCTTATTTAGATCCTGTTTTTGACGACTAAGTAATTCAGTTCGACTTAAAGATTGCTGCTGTAATAAGGCGGGTAAAATACGATAGCGGGCAGGATGCCTTCTTTTATGTAAGCTGCATCGCAATCGTTTAAACATGGGCTAGTGGGTACCGGCGGCATGTGCGGCCAGTGTTTGCTCCCATAAAATTTTCTCTGCAGGATAATTAAGAATTGCCTCCACTATCTGATTGAGGCGAGTTTCTTTTTCTGAGGCTGAATTGATTAAGCGGTATGAGTATGAGTCATCATCGAAGTTAGCATTGATATTGGCAATGAAGGCATCGTACTGCGCTATGGCGGATTTATATTCAGAGTGTTGGTTCCACCAGGCATCAGGATCTTGCAATAGAGTACTTAATTGATCCCGTTTTTGCAGCAGCAGTTGGTGTTTGTTGATATATTTCTGCTGCATTTTCTTTTCAGTTTGGGTAACAATACTGCTGACAGTCTCATGCTCAAGTTGAGTTTCAGGATAACCCTGCTCGATGAGAACCTCCATGCTGAATAACATCACATCCCCGAAATACTGACGTTCAAATTCGCCGGAAAGATCAATCTGCTCTGATTGTTGCATAATGTCCGGTCGATATTCTGATTGACCCGTATCGGCAACGGTGCGCTTATGCAACATGGGCAGGTTCGCAGAAAGAAATTTCTGTTTTAATTCTGATTTAATGATTCGCCCCATCACCGGGCCATTCATTCTTAATTTAAGCGGTGCAAATGGAATGAAATATTTCAAGCCTTCAAGATTAAAAATATAATTTCCGGGATAGACTGTTCTTGCAGGTGACAGGCTTTCAAATGCAGGCTGATACTGGTAGTAAGTTTTACGGGTTGGATGTTCGCCGTAGAAAAAACTGTTTAATTTATTTGCGAAATGTTTCAAACTCTCGCCGTTATCATGTGGCGTAGGCAAACTACAACGGTAGTCACAGGAATTCTGCTTATGCTTAAAGCCAAATAGCTCAGGCATATCATGATAGGCGGCATCATCGGCAAGCTGAATCTTGGTCGCGTGAAAACCACAGGCTAGATTATTATCAAGCTCAACTATTTTGCTGAGAAAACTGATAATATCCTGCAAAAAATTGACCACCATCACTGCAGGTGAGACAGGTGGATCACCGACTACTTTTCCGGTGATGATAGTGGCATCTGTCTGGCTGAATATTTGATCCAGATAATAGAAATAATTAACCGTATAAAGATCGCGATCGCCGTTTCGGGTATTCAGCTTAACCTTAAATTCCTGATCACTGTCCAGTGAATAGAATAATACCTTTTTATATTGTTGTTGTAACTCATTCAGTTTCAGACTGATGATGTTACGCATTTTCGGTGAACCCTTGTGATAAAAATTTAGTGCATCGCTGTGGCCGACTACACCCGTAAGTTTTTCTTTTTGTTCTTCGCTTAGGTTTCGTAACTGTTGACGTTGCTGCTGTTGGCCAAAATAGAGGCAGGGCAAACCCCGTTGATTGAATTTCTCAACGAGTTTTTTGTGCTGAGTAATGCTATTCTCATTTTTACTATCATCGGCAACCATGACACTTACTTTTTTAAAATATTGCCCCTGTTTTCCGCCATAATTAAATAACTTGCAGAGCTGAAAAATACTGTTGAGACAATCATCGAGTTGACGGGGCCGGTCTGCTACAGGAATAAATAATAAAAAGTGGTGTCGGTCATCCTGTTTCTTATTTGTAATCAGTGCTTCTAACTCACGGAAGATCTGTTGATAACTCCTGAGTGAAATTTCATTGGGTTCGTCCAACCAAAGTGCTTTTTCAGCTAAAGAGATTGTGTTTTTATAAATTGAAATCAGATCATGCTCGGAGGCATTATCCAGTTGGACGGCTAGTTTATGGGCGGCGCTATCGTTGCTAGTGCTAAGAAAGTTGTAGAGTGCGGTTTCACTTGCTGCAGCCATGATCTGAGTGGGAAATTATCGTTTGCTGATGTAATTAGGAAAGGTGTCTTTATCGATCATAATTTCAATCAGATTGATGTCATTGTGGAAATCCGTATTGGCGAAGACGCTATCGAGATCAGAGATTTCAGTGATCCTGCTGTAATTAATCGAAAAGGATGCTGCCAGCGTGGCATAATCGGGGTTAATGAAATCGCAGTTGATGTAACGATCCTGATACTGTTGTGACTGGTTTTTTCGAATTAAGCCCATGGTAGAATTATTAAATAGAATAATGTTTAAGGGCAGTTTGTAATTTACCGCCGTCATAATTTCCATGCAGCACATTTGAAAACCGCCATCACCGAGTATGGCAAAGCTGGGTTTGTGCTCGATAAAGCGTGCGCCGATGGCGGCTGGAATGGATTGGCCTAGTGAGGAGATGCCAGAGTTAGGGTAATAGCGGTTGTGGCTGGAGACATTAAAAAAATTCTGCGCAAAAATAATATTATCGTCGAAGACCTGAATATTTTCTGGAAAGTCTTTTTCCAGTCGGGAGAAAAAGGCTTCTATTAAGGGGAAGCGGGATTGGAACTCGCCTGCATTACGTTCGTTTTGATCTGTTTGTGCGAGGGTTTTCAGGTTTGAAACTAAATTGGAAGATTCTTTTATCGACTCCCCTCGTTCACGTATAAGATTTAGCAAATCTAACAATACATCTTTGATGTCTGCATAAATTGCCACATCGGCTTTAAATACTTTTTCCAGTTGTTCCTCATCAATGTCCACCTGGACGATGCGCTTGTTCTGCATCAGCTCTTTGTCCCAGAGGTAGCTGGTGCGTTCGTTGAAGCCGGTGCCGAGAAAGATTAGTAGATCGGCTTTTTCTCGAATGTACTGATAGGCACTGCTGTATGAGGTGACTCCGAGGCTGCCGAGTGAATAGGTCGAGTCTTCACTGATGATACCCTTGCCTTTGAGGCTGGTGGTCACCGGGATATGCATTAATTCGCTGAGTTCGGCAACGGCATTTTGTGCCTCGGCGCGAATGCAGCCATAGCCGGCAATAATGACGGGATGTTTTGCATCTTGCAGATGCTCAAGCATTTGCGTGAGTTGTTGTGATTTAGCCGTTACCGTACTGACTCTTCGTTCAGCTTTAATTTGATCAAGAACCTCATCATTAACTATTTCTTTTTGCACATTGAATGGAAAGCTCAGCAGTACGGGCCCGGAATTGGCCGACAATAAAATATTGCTGGTTCGGTTAAGCACATTAGCCAGATAATCGGTGCGCTCAACTATTTTGTTATACTTTGTGATGCCTTTAAATAAAGCGTCCTGATCGATACTGCCACCTTCGCCTGAACTTTCCTGCAGCCCGCCTTTGCCAAAAATATGGGTGGAGGTTTCACCGGTGATCACCAGTAGCGGTTGCTTGTCCGCGTAGGCATTGGCAATGCCGGTAACCAGATTAGTCGCTCCTGGTCCTGCGGTGGTAATACAGGCCCCGATTTTTCCCGAGGCACGAGCATAGCCCCCGGCCATGAAGGAGGCACCCTGTTCATGCTTGGCTAAAATGGCTTTGATGTTTGAATCATACAGACTGTCATAGACGGGCAGAATGTGCGCGCCCGGCATACCGAAGATGTATTCGATGCCCAGACGTTCCATATATTTTACGATTAATTCACTGACTTGTATTTGCATGTCTAGATATCAATGGTGGGAAGGAATCACATGTTGGCTAGTAATTCATTTAAAAGTATTCTCTAAGCAGGACGTTGTAATGGTGCTTCGACTTGAGCACGCTTTTCCGGCCCCAGTAACTGCTCGATCAGGCATAAGGTAAAATCCATCGCGGTGCCCGGCCCGCGTGAGGTAATGATCTGACCGTCAATCACCACGGCCTGTTCGAGGTAGTTCATATTGCTAATATTACTGCCATCCAGACTCCCGGGAAAGCTGGTGGCTTGACGACCATCAAGCAGACCGGCTTTTGCCAGAACTTTGGGTGCCGCACAAACGGCCGCGATATATTTTTTTTCCGCGTGCATTTTTTTCAACAGAGAGTGAATGCGGGAATCCTGATTCAGATTATCGGCACCGGGGAGTCCACCGGGGAGGACAATCATGTCATAGTTTTTTTGCATCGCCTGAGTAAGTGTCATGTCGGCTATCAGCACCATGCCACGGCTGGCTGTTATCGGTTTTTCGTCGAGCCCGGCGGTGATGACTTCGATACCGGCGCGGCGCAGCAGATCGACGATGGTGACGGCTTCCAGCTCTTCACAGCCCTGAGCTAGTGGGACGAGGACAGTTGCCATCTTTGATGACTCCGGGCTTTGCGAATAGAAATTAAATCTGATACTGGTACTAGTTTAATGCCCTGCTTTTTCAGGGTGGGCAACCAGGCCTCCAGTACTTTCAAGGTACCTTTATAAGGATGACCAATGGCCAGTGCGGTGCCCTTCTTTTTTGCGCGTGCGATCAGGGCATCCAGCTGTTGTCTGACAATGTCTTCTTTATCTTTTTCATAGTCGAGAAAAATGTCGCGTTTGGCTCCACGAATGCCCCGCTTCTGTGCTTCTTGCAGGGCAACGGTTTTGGGGGTGGTACGGCTATCAACAAAATAAAGATCATCACGGAACATGGCGGCCTGCATGGTCCATTTCATTTGCTCTGAATGTTTTGTCAGCAGGCTGCCCATGTGATTATTAAATCCGCGTATATGGGGCACGGCATTAATACTTTTACGAAGTTCATTTTTGAATTCTTGTTCATTCATAACCTGGGTGAGGCCACCAGGGCCCAGAGATTTACCGCTATCAGCTTCCATTGGCAGATGGAGCATAACCTCTTTATGTTGGGTATTAGCTAATTCAGCCAGGCGTGGAGAGTATGGAAGGTAGGGCAGGAAGGCATAGGTTAGTGCACCGGGTAATTCAACGGCGCGCTTACCAGAGGCCAGATGATTGCCAAGATCATCAATGATAATGCTGATAACGATGTCATCGCTGTGGATGACATCGTCCGTTTGCGGTAGCTCTGCGCTGGCTGCGAATGATGCAAACAGCAGGGTCATTATTAGCGTAAGCGGTAATAGCCGGCTATTCAGCTTTTGCACAATAAAGATCTCATTCGCCTGTTTTATTTAGCACTTAGTAGATGCAGCCCCTTTAATAGGTTCAGAGCCTCATAGACTGGGTAGTCATTACTGGCCAGACTGCCTTTATCTTTAGCATCCTTACCCTTTTTGCCCTTCTTATCTTTCTTGCTGTTTTTCTTAAGGCCATTTTTATCGTTGTCATTTTTCAGATGACCGCTGAGATCAGCTTCGGTCAATTGTTTGAAACCACGATCTTCAATGGCAGCAATTTTCAGGTGATCCAGAATAATGTCAGGCTTGATACCTTCAGCCTGAATCGAACGCTTGGAGGGGGTGTAATAACGGGCAGTGGTGAGTTTGATTGCCCGCGTATTACCCAGCGGCACGACAGTTTGAACTGAGCCCTTACCAAAGGTCTGGAAGCCCATGATCACGGCACGTTTATTATCCTGTAAAGCCCCGGCTACAATTTCTGAGGCGGAAGCGGAACCGCCGTTGACCAGCACCACCATGGGCACACCGTCGATGTAATCATCAGGTTTTGCCTGACGCACGATACGGTTGCTGGCGGAGCGACCTTCAACTGAGACAATGACACCCTTTGTGAGGAAAGTGTCAGAAACGGAAATGGCTGAATCCAGCAGGCCACCGGGATTATTGCGCAGATCCAGAATCAGGCCTTTGAGTTTGCCATCATTTTCTTTTTTCAATTCGGTGATGGCCTTGCGCAGATCTTCACCGGTGCGCTCCTGAAATTGTGAAATGCGGATATAACCATAGCCAGCTTCCAGTGGCTTATGTTTGACACTTTTAACGCGGATAATATCGCGTTCGATGGTGATGGTCAGGGGTTTGTCAGCACCTTCGCGGGCAATGGTTAATTTGATTTCAGAGCCCGGTTTGCCGCGCATTAACTTGACCGCATCATCCAGCCCCATGCCTTTAACTGGTTTGTCATCCAGACGAATGATCAGATCACCCGATTCCACTCCCGCACGTTCGGCCGGGGTGTCATCGATAGGTGAGATGACTTTGACAAAGCCGTCTTCCATGCCGACGACAATGCCGAGGCCGCCAAACTGGCCACTGGTGCCGACTCGCAATTCATCGAAGGCTTTGGCATCGAGATAAGTGGAGTGCGGGTCGAGGCCGGTCAACATGCCGCGAATGGCATTCTCCAGCAGCTCGGTATCATCGACATTTTCAACGTAGTTTTCTTTAATTTTGCCAAAAACTTCACTGAGTGCGCGGATGGTTTCCAGCGGTAGCGCACCCTGCGCGGATGAGGCTTCACGATCTGCAAGCACGCCCCGACCAATCGCCAGCGAGACACCAATAATCAGGCCCAGCATCAGAATAAGAAAATTTTTGTTGAATAGCTTCATGAATTCAAATCTCCAGGCCGGTGGCCGACCTTAATCTATAATAGTATTTCCATCACTGACTGATACTACAATAAAGTTAAAAAACAGACACTCTTTTTATATGCAATTGGCAGGATAAATCAACCTCGTCGGGTGCGTTTGCACCAGCGGCTAGGATTCGTTGGCCGACCTTTGTAGCGAATCTCAAAATACAGACCGCTGCTCTTTTGCCCGCCACTATCCCCCACCTCACCAATCACTTCATTGGCTTCTACCCAGTCACCGGTCTCTTTATACAGGCCCTGGTTGTGGCCGTAGAGGCTCATATAGCCATCGCCATGATCGATAATTAGCAATAAGCCATAGCCGCGCAACCAGTCAGCATAGGCGACACGGCCATGAGAGATGGCATGGACTTCACGTCCTTTTGAGGCCACGATCATCACTCCGTTCCATTTTAATTTGCTTTCTTTGCGGCGTTTTCCGTAAAGTTTTTTAACTTTACCGCGAACCGGCCAGATCAGTTTGCCCTTGTAGGCACGGAAGGATTTATGATTACCGGTGTCGGCAAAAATATCCGGCAGAACCTTTTTAATGGCATTTAGTAGATCCTGCAAGCGTTTTTCATCGGCACTCATTTGTGCCAGCTGCTGATCCTTGCTTTTAATTTCTTTATTTAAGCGTGCCAGCACCAGTGCCCGCTCACGGTAGGTTTTCTCCAGCGATTTTTTCCTGGTCTGTAGAGTGGCACGAGTCTGGCGTAGCTTCTCTGTCTCGGCCTTAATTTTGATGCCGAGACTCTCAATGTTTTCCAGCACCCGTTGTACTTGCTGGATTTGTTCGCTCCGGACCCGGTTGAAATAATCGTAATAGACCAGGGTGCGGCCAACGAGGGCGGGATCTTCCTGATTAAGGATTAATTTCAGGTATTCCTGGCGGCCGATCATATACGCTGAGCGTACCTGCCGGGATAAGAGATTTTGCTGGGCGATGAGTTTTTTATCTTCTTTGTGGCGTTCTTTTTTTAGGCCGATGAGTTTTTTCTTACGGTTTTTTAACTTACGTGAAAGCGTATGCAGGCTGCGTGACTGGCGGCTAATGCGGGTTTCGATCTTGCTTAGGGTGTGCTGCACTGAATTGTGCAGGCTGCGGGTTTTGCTGAGATCATCACGCAGGGATTGAATTTGTGTGCGTAGTCGAGAAAGCTCCTCAGCCTTGAGCTGGCGTTCTGATTCACTCAGTGTGTCAGCCTGCAGGCTGCTGCCTGCAAATAGAGACAGAATATTAACCAGCAGCAGACTGACGAGCAGCGGTTTCAGTCTTCCAGCTCCAGTAGGGAGTGACCGGACATGGAACCGGGTTTCTCCAGCCCCATGAGATACAGCATTGTCGGGGTGATGTCCGAGAGCGCACCACGTGCCTCGAATTTTGCCGGTCGGCCAATATAAATGAGCGGCACTACATTGCATGTGTGGGCCGTATGTGCCTGATGGGTCTCGGAATTCATCATTTTCTCGGCATTGCCGTGATCGGCGGTGATTAGCATTTCGCCACCGGCCTTGAGTACTGCCTCTTTAACCTGACCGACACAGTGATCTACAAATTCGATGGCTTTAACTGTGGCTTCAAAATTACCAGTATGGCCCACCATGTCAGGGTTGGCGTAGTTGCAGATAATCACATCGTATTTGCTGCTTTCAATCGCCTCCACCAGTTTTTCGGTGACTTCTGCTGCACTCATTTCAGGTTTGAGATCGTAGGTCGCTACATCCGGTGAGGGAATCAGGATCCGATCTTCAAAATCAAAGGGTTCTTCGCGGCCGCCATTAAAAAAGAAGGTTACATGGGCATATTTTTCAGTTTCCGCTATGCGCAGCTGGTGCATTCCCAGCCGGGAGATATATTCCCCAAAAACATTACGCAGGCGATCCGGTGGGTAGGCAACCGGTACGTCGTATTCTGAATTGTATTCGGTGAGGCTGACAAACTGGGCAAGTTTGGGAGTGAGTTCACGTTCGAAAGCATCAAAATCGGCTTCAATGAAGGGTCGGGTAATCTGTCTGGCCCGGTCGGAGCGGAAGTTCATGAACACCAGGACATCGCCATCTTCCATTTGCACCGGCTGGCTGTTTGCAGGAACGATGGCGGTTGCCTGAACAAACTCGTCATTTTCACCACGTTCATAGGCCTGCTGCAGACCTTCGAGGGCGGTTTGGGTCTGGAATTTAGCTTTGCCCTGGGTAATTAAATTATAGGCACTTTGAATCCGCGGCCAGCGGTGATCCCGATCCATGGCGTAATAGCGACCGATAATGGAAGCAAATTGACCGCCACCGAGGCGGTCAAAGACCGCCTGCATTTTTTCAATGGATTCCTGGGCACTTTTGGGCGCGGTATCCCGGCCATCTAAAAAGGCGTGCAGATACACTTTTTCCACACCCTGATGGATACCCAGCTCAACCATGGCGTGTATATGTTCTTCGTGGCTATGCACTCCTCCTGGCGACAGCAGGCCGAGGATGTGCAGGGCCTTACCGTTGTCCCGGGCAAGATCGGCGGCATCTACCAGTGTCTGGTTGCTGAAAAAGGAACCGGTTTTCACCGAGCGACTGACCCGGGTAAATTCCTGGTAAACCACTCGGCCGGCACCCAGATTAAGGTGTCCTACCTCGGAATTACCCATTTGCTCGGAGGGTAGACCCACTTCTGCGCCGGAGCCGTGAACAAAGGAATGCGGGTTGTTTTCCCACATAGAATTCCACACGGGTTTTTTTGCATGTAGAATCGCGTTACCCTCGGGATCTTCGGAATACCCCCATCCATCAAGGATGAGCAGAACCATTGGTTTAGGAATCAGTGACATAGGTGTATTAAGCTGCTAGTAAAATAGTTGTGTGAGTTTGGAATAATTCTAGAAAAAGGAACCAGATAGAATTCTCCCAAATACCCTTAGGCGAAGCAAATTAGACTGTAAAATGGATTATCGGATAAAAAACGGGTTTTTTATACAAATAAACCTTCTCAAAGGCACCATTATTGTATAATGTTTTGATAATAAAGGGCAGTATTAAGCTTTATAATGTTTTTCAAATATTTACACTGCTGATGGTGATTAATGTGTATACCAGAATCGATGCTATGAATGCTGATGAGACAACGACGGCAACGCTCATAACCCGTGATGAGGATATTGATCGTGCTTCACGGTCGCTGAAAGCCATGTCTCACCCTTTGCGGCTAAAAATACTTTGTACCCTGGGTGATCAGGAAATCAGCGTGCAGGACATAGTGGAAAGCGTGGGTACCTCGCAGAGTAATATTTCTCAGCACCTTGCCATCCTGCGTGACAAGGGTATCCTCGACTCTCGTAAGGATGCCAATCGGGTTTTCTATCGTGTAGGTGATGAGCGCACCTTGCGCCTGATTGACATGATGCGACAGGTTTTTTGCACCACTCCCGCCGAATCTGCAGTGGAGACTACACAGGAATAGGTACGTCTCCCCATCGGCACATCGTGGCGGGTGGTTTATTTTTCTCCAGACCTTGAAACGCCGGTATTTAAGCCCTATTCAGAGCACTGCTTTCTTTTTAATTTTCAATATTTTCTGTAAGGTAATTCACATGACTATCGAACGTATCATCCGCATTATGGCGGGCAGCTTTATTCTTATTTCCGTGGCGCTGGGCATGGAAGCCAGCCCCCTTTATCAAAGCAGTCACTGGCTCTGGTTTACCGCATTTATTGGCTTTAACCTGCTGCAGAGTGGTATCACCCGCTTCTGTCCACCCGAATTGCTGCTCAAAAAGGTGGGTGTTAAACATTCCGGTTCCTGTGGCGTCTAGCCCCAATCTTTCTGCTGTCAAGAACTATCCGGAGACATTGTGGATCAGACATTAAATTTTATTTCTAATAACCTGCCCTTATTCGGTGCTCTGGTCGTGATTCTGGGGATGCTGGGCTACAACCTGTTTGGCAGTCGTTTGCGCGGTTATAGCAGCGCTTCACCGACGGAGGCCATTCGCATGATTAATCATGATAGTGCGGTGGTTCTAGATGTGCGTGAAGACGGCGAATACCAGAATGGTCACATTATTAATGCCCTACATATTCCGCAGGGCCGGGTGAAGGATCGTTTGCAGGAGCTGGATAAACACAAGGACAAGGCGATTATTGTCAGTTGCCGTTCGGGTAGCCGCTCAGGCCAGGTTTGCGCGCAACTGAAAAAGCAGGGTTTTGAGTCGGTTTATAATCTGGCTGGCGGGGTGATGGCCTGGCAAAGTGCTAGCCTGCCCCTGGTAAAGAAATGACCCCGGTAAAGAAATAACAAAATACACGTAACGATAAAAATAGTTTATGGCTTAATATAGTGCAGCATGAGGTTTTCCCGATGATGAATGTCACCATTTACACCACCCGCTTCTGTCCCTATTGCGTTCGCGCCAAATCATTGTTAGACAAGAAAAATGTCAAATATGTGGAAATTGCTGTGGACAGTGATCATGAGCAGCGCAGAATTATGGAACAACGCAGTCGGCAGACCAGCGTGCCGCAAATTTTCATTGGCGAGCAGCACATTGGCGGCTGTGATGAACTGCATGCCCTTGAAGCGGCTGGTGAGCTGGATACGAGACTGGCCGGTTAACGCGCATGAGTGACGCACTGCATATTGTCTGTCCGCAATGCGGGGGGATCAACCGGGTTCCGGCTGCCAAATTGGCTGACGGGGGTCAATGTGGCAAGTGTCATCAGCCCCTGTTTGCGGGGCTGCCGGTGAACCTGAATGGCGGGAATTTTGCCCGCACGATCAGTAAAAATGATATTCCGGTATTGGTTGATTTTTGGGCTCCGTGGTGCGGCCCCTGCAAAATGATGGCCCCGGTATTTGCACAGGCCGCACAACAACTGGAGCCTCGGATTCGACTGGCAAAAGTGGATACCGAAGCCGAGCAGGCACTAGCGGCACAGCATAATATTCGCAGTATTCCTACCCTTGCGATATTTCGTCAGGGGCAGGAAATTACACGCATGGCCGGTGCGCTGGAACTTTCCGGCCTGATTAACTGGGTAAATCAGCATATATAAACCTGTGTCATGCCCCAGTGAGAGGTTTCTGGTAATATTCTCGCCACGATAATAATGAATACTTAATGATGCTCTGATCTATTTTTAGTTTTTATTTAGTCAAAAACAGATGCAGAGTTTGCTTAATTTTTTTCCACTCAACTTACACTAAAAGAAGATATTAATATGGCTGACACTGACACTGAAACTCAGGGCGCTGCACAGGATTCTGCCCAGCAATTCGCAATCCAGAAAGTTTATGTAAAAGACTTATCCTTTGAGTCACCGAATGCACCGGGTGTATTCACCGCAGATTTTAAACCTCAGGTAAATGTAGAGTTAAATACCAACGGTCAGGGCATTGGTGAAAATGTTTATGAAGTGGTGCTCTCTATTACCGTAACAGTCAAGCAGGATGATAACACGGCCTATCTGGTTGAAGTTCAGCAGGCCGGTATTTTCAATATTCAGGGCATGCCTGAAGATCAGCTGGCCGGTATGCTGGCCGTATTCTGTCCTTCGATTATTTTTCCGTATGCGCGTGAAGCCATTTCGGATGTCGTCACTCGTGGTGGTTTCCCGCAGTTGTTACTGGCTCCGGTTGATTTCAATGCTATGTACACCCAGCATCTGGAACAGCAAAAGCCACAACAGGCAACGCACTAAACGACCATGACTCGCCCTTGTCACCGCATTAGCGTACTGGGTGCGGGTTCCTGGGGAACTGCGCTCGCCATGTTACTGGCAAGCAACGGCCATGCCGTCCAGCTCTGGACACATCGTGCGGCACGTGCCGATGAAATGTTGCAGGCAGGGGAAAACCGTGCGTATTTGCCGGGTCTGGCCTTTCCCGATGCTCTGCAGGTGAGTGCCGATTTGGCAGCGGTAGTCACACATGCTGAGATCCTGCTCATTGTTGTGCCCAGCCATGTCTTTCGACAGACACTCTCGGCGATCAAGCCCTTCGTTTTAGCACAGCACAAACTTGCCTGGGCCACCAAAGGCCTGGAGCCGGATAGTCGAAAACTGCTGAGCCAGCAGGTAAAAGAAGAGCTGGGTGAGAACATCGCCACTGCGGTTGTTTCCGGCCCCACCTTTGCTCGAGAAGTCGCCCAGAAACTGCCCGGCGCGGTTACCGTTGCCGCAAGCAATCCGGCCTTTGCCAGTGAGCTGGCCGAAGCTCTGCATGCGGATTATTTTCGTGCTTATACCGGCAGTGATGTGGTGGGCGTGGAAGTAGGCGGGGCGGTAAAAAACGTATTGGCCATCGCGGCCGGTGCAGTTGATGGTCTTGGCTTTGGTGCAAATGCACGTGCAGCGCTGATTGCCAGGGGGCTGGCCGAAGTCACCCGTCTGGGGGTGGCGCTGGGAGCGGAAACGGAAACCTTTACCGGCCTCACCGGTCTGGGTGATCTGGTACTGACCTGTACCGATAACCAGTCCCGTAATCGTCGTCTGGGTCTGGCCGTGGGTCAGGGCAAAGAGATAGCGCAGGCGATCAAGGACATTGGTCAGGTGGTGGAAGGCTTTAACACTTCTCGGGAAGTGCACGCGCTGGCTCAAAGTTTGGGAGTGGATATGCCCATTACCGAACAAATTTGTAAGGTGCTACATCATGGCCGCTCACCCAAAGAGGCCGTGCAGGCCTTGATGGGACGCAGCATTCGCGCCGAGCATGATTGAGTGCAGCCTATGAACAATAAAAACAATATTTTAACCGTAGAAGGTGCAGAGATATTTTTCTGGTTCCCACGCAAAGCGTGGGAACGAGGGGATTATTGATCTTTACGCTAGTGGGGATAACTCAGCTTTGAAAAGCCTTGTAGGTTGGGCAGAGCAACACGAAGCCCAACAGAATGCCGCACATTGTTGGGTTTCATGAAAATCATTCAACCCAGCCTACCGTACTGCGATTAGAGTTTTTGATTTTTGAAAAGTCCCGTAGGTACTCTGATTAAAATCGGTTAATTTTTTATTAGACGCTGCTCAACATGTTGCAGTAATTTCGCCATGGGTCCTTGCGACAGTAATAGCCCAATAAAAACCCCGGTTGTGTTCGCGGCCATATCGGCATAGGAATAAGTCCGTACTGCTGTCATTCCCTGTAAGGCTTCCAGTAGCACGCCCATCAGAATAAAGCCCAGCATCAGCCATAGGCGGGGTTTCATTTGAATATAAATTTGTGCGAACCAGCCCATTAGCAGGCCATAAGCAAGAAAATGTCCAGCCTTGTCACCGTTCTCAATGCCCGTATCGGGTGGATTTGATGTCAGGGACAGATACCAGATCAGGGCAATCAGCAGTCCGCCCAGGACTAACCAGAGCCGGGTATATTTTAGCTGCGGGTTCATATCGTTGAGGATGGTGCAGTTGATGAGAAATCGTTGGTGGGGGCCATTACATTATCCATAATAAAATCGTACCAAATATAATTCGGTATACTCCAAATCCGACAAAGGTGAAATGTTGCAGGAAACGTAAAAATAATTTAATGGTTAAATAGGCTACGATGAAAGAAGTTACAAATCCAGCCAGTAAGGCAATGAGATTACCATCACTAAATTCCTTATAATTTTTCAACATGTCAAAACCGGCAGCGGCAGCCAGTACGGGTAGAGCCAGCAGAAAGGAAAACTCTGCGCTGGCTTTTCGATTTAAGCCAACTAGCATGGCCCCAATTATCGAGGCTCCTGCGCGACTGGTGCCCGGCACCAGGGCAAAGACCTGGGCGATGCCGATCAGAAAGGCCTGTTTATAGGTCAGTTGTTCGACTTCCTCAACATGGGCAGAACTTTCCTGGTAAAAATATTCAACAATTAAAAACACAATACCGCCAATAATGAACATGGTGCCGACGATGGATACGGTAAAAAATTCTTTGATTTGATGGTGAAACAGAAAGCCAACCAGCCCCAGCGGTATAAAAGCCAATGCTACCTTCATCCATAAGGCACGATGTGCGAAGGTAAATTTGTCTTTGTAATTGGCAACCACTGCAAGGATGGCAGAAAATTGAATAATAACTTCAAATGCTTTATTAGCTTCGGTTTGCTCTATTGATAGCCAGCTACTGGCCACTATTAGATGCCCAGTGGATGATACGGGTAGAAATTCGGTAATACCTTCGATAATGCCTAAAATTATCGCCTGTAAAATATCCATGTATCTTTATTCCTCATTAATTAGCTCAATTAGGGGCAGGCAATCATTCGTTAACGTTCGGTATCTCGGTGGGAGGATAACAAGTTCTATTAACAATATTATTGCGACTTCCTTTTTATTATTAAGTGGCTCAACACGTTGAGCACGGTTACCTAAACTTATCAGGCAAAAAAAACCGTCCAACCATCAGCGGTCGAACGGCCTGTATTATAGCCAGAAAGTTTTAAACAATGGGTTAAGGTTTTTGTGCAATTCTAAGCATGCCAAGTAAACCAACACCAAACAGCAAAAAGGTTCCCGGCTCCGGCACAGATTCATGGTGGTAGACACCTTCAATTGTGTCATTGGCGCAGGTCATGCCCCACTTTAGGCCAATATCACCGTTAATCGCACCCAGGCTGCTCAGTAATATATTGTACTCAACATAACCGCCATAGCCGGCATTGCTAAGTTCCACGGAACTACCTGACAGTGCTGTCCCGCCGGTGCCACGTTGTACTTCCTGTCCATTGCGGAAAATATAGCGACTGGCATCAAGAAGATCATTCGAGTTGAGGATGGTAAATTCGCCACCGTACAGGGTCTTTTTGCTGGTATCGAATACAAACTCCCAGGCTTCACCGGTTAATGCATTATCTCCTGTATACGGAGCACTGCCGTAAGGATTCCAGCCGTTAGTGCTGATAAACAGATCACCAAAATCGATACCATAGGGATCGACAGCGGCGTTGAAGTTTGTATTAACGCGAACATTCAGATAGCTGCCGGTGACATTGACATTCATGCTATATACTTCATAGCGTGAATTACCAATCCGATCACCATAGCCGTGATCTTCCGAGCCCCAGTAGGTATCTTCGATTACCAGTGCCGAAGCATCTTCAATAATCAGCGCATTAGCCACACTAAAACTACATAATAAGATGAGTGTATTAAGAATGAAATGGGAGTAAATACGTAACATAACGCTGAATCTCTACTGACGACTACCTGTTCAGTATGGTTGTTAGTTGACCCCCTGCCATACAACCTTAGTCGTATGGCAGGCTACTTTATGTTTAGTATTTAATTTTTATGGATTTATGGATTTATGGATTTCAATTGTTTGGGTGTGGTATTGGTCGTACTGATACGGCTGAAGCACAGCCTATTTGAAGTTAAGTCTTCAGCGATTATTTTATAATCGGTCGCGCATATCCTGCAGCATGAAGCCTGCTAACATAACATCACAGTTTTTAGTCAGCCCCATGACCTTGAAGGTTTCTCCCATTTCCTGAGGCAGGGTCAGTTTTTTAATCTGACTGCTGTATTCAAGCTGCCGCGCGGGATTGGTTTCTGCATCCAGGCCGTGGGTGATACCACTACCGAGTAAAAAATGTGCCTGAGTGGTGTAACCGTTAATATCAAGCCCAGCTTCTAATGCGGCATCGGCAATCGCGGTAAAATCAACATGTGCGGTAATGTCCTGTAGTCCCGGATAACAAAAAGGATCATCATGCATGCGATGCCGGTAGTGACAACTCAGGCTGCCCTGATTGCGCTGTGGATGATAGTAAATCGATCGCGGTTGACCATAATCCAGTAGCAGGATTAGCCCTGTGTTTAAATGTTTAGCGGCGTTGCTAACCCAGTCTTCTGCGGTGAATAAAATTTCAGAAACATAGCCATTTGAAAAAGGCTGGCCGGTTTGTGCTTCGATCTGTTGCACCCGCTGCATGAGTCGTGGGTTATCTGTGTTGTCGGGCTGCCAGATAAAGCGATCACCATCTAGAGTGACACAGAGTTCCTTGATATGGTTTGAGTCTATGACAAAGCGATGGGCAGGCAGGGCATCCAGTAATTCATTGGCAAGAATCACGCCGTTGAAATTATCAGGAAAGTGATCACACCAGTGAACTCGTGCTGCCAGTTCCGGGATGCGTTCGTGAATGGTTTGTTGTTGGCGCTGACGTAACTCGGCACTGATTTCCAGAATATTATATTTTTCCGGCAGGCTTTTATTTGCCGCCAGTTGCAGCAGAATATCGGCTGCCATTACCCCGCTACCCGCGCCCACTTCCAGAATTTGGCTGTTTTCTATGTTGCTGAGAACCGGCTGTATAGCCTGCGCCAGGGTCTGTGAAAACAGAGGTGAAATTTCGGGCGCGGTAATGAAATCGCCTTCTGCTCCAAATTTGTGACTGCCCGCACTGTAATAACCCAGTCCCGGTTCATGCAGAGCCATTTCCATATAGCGCCAGAAAGGTAGAGAGCCTCCCGCAGCCGCAATCGCACCTGCAATAGTGGCTGATAATTTCATACTAAGGTGCTGAGCATCAGTCGAAGGTATTGGTAATGATGATAATGATTTTTGTGATGCGCGCGAGTGCGCGGGAAAATCATTCTTTTGCTGACTCATTTAAGTGTTTTGTCCGCGTAATCTGGGTTACAGTGTGGGTCTTGGCAGGAGGATACCACAGGCATGCTTAGCAACAAGGTTGCATTGATTACTGGCGCGGCTCATCGCATTGGCGCTACCACCGCCCGACTGTTGCATGCAGAGGGGATGAACCTGGTATTGCACTATCGCAGTTCGCGTGATGCCGCGCAGGCACTGCAAA
Organism: uncultured Thiohalophilus sp.; assembly: GCA_964575555.1. Taxonomy (GTDB): domain Bacteria; phylum Pseudomonadota; class Gammaproteobacteria; order UBA6429; family Thiohalophilaceae; genus JAADGZ01. The sequence continues at coordinate 54,512 of CAZNRP010000002.1, forward strand.
AGCAAATGCTGGCAGAGCGGCCGGGCTCCGTAATTCTGGTGCAAACCGATTTGCACAAAATTGACAACCTGCCGGCGCTGGTGAAAGAAGCCATAGACGGCTGGGGACGGCTCGATGCGTTGATTAATAATGCTTCCAGTTTTTATCCAACGCCAATCAACAAAGCCAGTGAGAAAGATTGGGATGAATTGATGGGCACCAATCTTAAAGCGCCCTTTTTTCTTTCCAAAGCAGCTGCTGCACAACTAAAAAGAAATCATGGCTGTATCGTGAATATGGTCGATATTCACGCGGATCGTCCGCTTAAAGCCCATCCGATTTACAGCATGGCCAAAGCCGGCCTGGTCATGATGACACGCGCACTGGCCAGCGAGCTCGGCCCGGAAGTTCGGGTTAACGGGGTGGCTCCGGGTGCGATTATGTGGCCGGAGAATATTGATGATCTGACCAAGCAGCGCATTGTTTCTCGCACCTTTCTTAAGCGCAAGGGTGAGCCGGATGACATTGCTCGCGCAATTTTATATTTAATTAAAGATGCCCAGTATACCAGTGGGCAGATTCTTACCGTTGATGGTGGCCGTAGTCTGCATTCCTGATTTTTCAATCGTAGCAATTGGCGTATGTCTTTAACTCTGAGGAAAAGAGCCATGAAATATTTTTCTGTAATTCTATCTGTTTTCATTCTATTGTTTGTTTCTACCTTATCGCATGCTCAAAGAGTCAAAGTTGGAGACTGGACCGTAGATCATGGGGTCAACTATAACGAGGCGTATATTGAAAATAGCCGGGGTCAGTCCATCGGCTTCTGGTGCAGCACGGAAGAAGATAACTGTTTTTTCTATTTGCGCATGAACAGTCATTGTGATGAAAACAGTCAGTCAGTGGTTCAGGTAAAAACCGAAGTAGGTGTGACCCCGCTGCAGCTGCTGTGCCATAAGGTTGCACATGAGGGTGACTACCATTACCTTCAATTTTTTGCGGATACGGCGCAAACTAAAATATTACTGGAAGAGCGTCATTATATAGAAATGACCCTGCCGGAAACGGGCCAGTCCAGATTCAGTCTCAAAGGTTCAAAAATCGCAATTCGCACGGTGGCTGATTTAGCCGGAAAATAATAGCTCGATGGGCCATAGACGCTGAGAAGTCCGGTCATAATTGTCCCAGAGTTCCGCCATACTTTGTCCGCCCACCGGATGCCGGTAGTGTGGGTCAAGTTCCGCTAATGGCCAGAGCACAAAGGCATTTTTTGTGATTTCATCACGCGGGATTTGTAGACCGTCTTCATGGCATATCATGTCATCGTAGAGGAGCAGATCCAGATCCAGTGTCCGCGCTGAAAAGCGCGGGCCATTTCGCAGGCGGCCATGCTGATCTTCTATTGCATGCAGCACCGCAGAGACGGTTTGCACGCTTTCATCGGTATCGACACCGGCAACCATATTGAGAAAGTTATCACCTTTAAAGCCCACGGCTTCACTTTCATAGACCGATGACAGGCGCACCTCAGTGTAGTGCCGGCGCAGTTCGGTCACGGCAAGGCGGACATGTTTTTCAGCCTCAATATTACTGCCGATGCTGATATAGACTCGGGACATATAATTAATCAGGTTTGCTGCCGCGTTCGATAATCACTCCGACATCGCGCGCACCACGTACGGCTCCTTGCTTGTTCAGACGCAGTCGCATCCAGGGCACATGGAACTCATTCAGAATAATGTCGCAAATTCGTTCCGACAGGGTTTCGACTAACTGAAATTCACTTTCACTGACAAAGCTGATAAGACGTTTGGCCACGGCCTTGTAGTTCAGCGTGTCGACAATATCATCACTGGCCGCCGCTTTGGCAATATCGGTGGCCATTTCAATATCTAAACTGACGATCTGTTTGACTCGGCGTTCCCAGTCATAGATGCCAATAATAGTTTCAATGCGTAAATCGCTAAGGTAAATAATATCCATGGGGGAAAGGTACAAGATACAAGATACAAGATACAAGGCGAGATGCTAATTTTTCTTGTATCTTTCCCCTTTTCCCTTGTACCTTTCCCTTATGGAAATAATTGATTACAGTCTGATCGTCTGCGCCTACCTGTTTGGATCGATCTCGGCGGCGATCATTGTCTGCCGGTTGATGGGGCTGGCCGATCCGCGCACGCAGGGATCGGGTAATCCTGGGGCGACCAATGTGTTGCGGGTAGGCGGTAAGAAGGCGGCCGCAATTACCCTTGCCGGTGATTTTATCAAGGGGTTGATTCCAGTATTGCTTGCCCAGTGGCTAGGGGTGTCCAGTTTAACGTTGGCACTGGTAGGTCTGGCCGCATTCCTGGGCCATCTGTATCCGGTTTTTTTCGGTTTTAAAGGTGGCAAAGGGGTGGCGACTCTATTTGGCGTACTGCTCGGATTGCACTGGGGAGTCGGGCTGGCTACCATTGGTAGCTGGTTGTTTGTTGCTAAAGTTCTGAAGATATCATCGTTGGCGGCACTGGTCGCCAGCCCGCTTGCGCTGCTATATATCTGGTTGCTGATTCCTTCACAGGAATTTATGTTTGCCACGGCGATCATGACCGTGTTGCTTTACTGGCGGCATCGCAGCAATATCCAGCGGCTGCTGCAGGGTGAGGAAATATAATGATTCCTGCCGCAGACAGGCACGGCTGAATAACACCGTTGTCGGTGCAGAATTTCATAATAATAGGTAGGGTGGGCGACCAAAGGCTGAAGCCGTATCTACAGCGTTACACCGCTGGCAGGTTTTCCAGCTCCCAGCGTGGTTGCGCGCTGAAGCCGAGTGCCTCCTGTTGACCGGCGAGTAGACGCTGGCATCCAGCAAAGGCGATCATCGCGCCATTATCAGTACAAAATTCCAGTCTGGGATAGTAAATGCTGGCTCCTTGAGCGGCGGTCATGGCCTGTAGCTTTTCCCGCAGACGGGTATTGGCACTGACCCCACCGGCAATGACCAGACGATCCAGCCCGGTTTGCAGCAGAGCCCGTTTGCATTTTATTGCCAGGGTATCCACCACCGCCTGTTCGAAGGCCAGCGCCACATCGGCGCGGGTTTGTGGATCCTGAGCAGGATCATCCTGAAGTTGAGTCTGCAGGGTATTCAGCGTGAAGGTTTTCAGGCCGCTGAAACTGAAGTCCAGCCCCGGCCGGTCGACCATGGGTCGGGGAAATTTAAAGCGTCCGGGCTGGCCCTCTAGTGCCAGCTTTGAGATAAGTGGCCCGCCCGGATAACCCAGCCCCATCATTTTTGCCGTCTTGTCGAAGGCCTCACCTGCCGCATCATCGAGGGTATCCCCGAGTAACTGGTATCGTCCCACGCCTTTAACCTGTACCAGCTGGGTGTGACCACCGGAAACCAGCAGTGCGACAAAGGGAAAGGCAGGTGGATTATTTTCCAGCATGGGTGCCAGCAGATGGCCTTCCATGTGATGCACACCCACGGCGGGGATATTCCAGGCCCAGGCCAGACTACGGCCTACCGCTGCGCCCACCAGTAAGGCTCCCATCAATCCCGGCCCGGCGGTATAGGCGATACCTTCGATATCCGCTCGCTGAATCCGGGATTTATCCATTGCCTGCTGAATCAGTGGCAATATTTTACGCACATGATCCCGCGAGGCGAGTTCAGGTACTACTCCCCCGTATTCGGCATGCAACTCAATCTGGCTGTAGAGCACATCGGCACGTAGGCCCTGCTCGCTGTCGTAGAGGGCGATGCCTGTTTCGTCACAGGAGGTTTCGATTCCAAGTATTAACATGGCGGCTATTTTCCTGCATTTGGCGTATTTTTTCCTTTAAATTTTGCCTGCTGCTGCATTTTGTCCCCTATTTTTTAAAAAATGTTGCCGTTTCGCCCTTGTCTTCGTATTTTTTTTGCATTTGCCGGTCGGGGGGATTAAACTTGCGCGCCCTGCCTTTAACAGGCTGGGATGGATTATTTTTTATATAACTTCTCTATTATATGACTGAGGTAAATGGTAGATGCCATTTGTACGCGTAAAAGAAAACGAACCCTTTGATGTCGCACTGCGCCGCTTTAAGCGCGCCTGCGAAAAAGCCGGTGTCCTGTCTGAAGTTCGCCGCCGCGAATTTTATGAAAAGCCAACTTCCATTCGTAAGCGCAAAATGGCGGCTGCTGTAAAGCGTCACCAGAAAAAAGTGTCTCGCGAACGCGCCCGCACCAAACGCCTCTATTGATTTCTGTGTTCCTGCTATGATGGCAGGATACATGTATTCCCTGGTATGAGTAGCATTATGACTCTCACGACTCGCATAACTGACGATGTTAAAACCGCGATGCGCAGCAAAGACAAAGATCGTCTTGGTGTGCTGCGCCTGATTACCGCTGCGATTAAACAAATCGAAGTGGATCAGCGCATTACGCTGGATGATGATCAGGTCATTGCGGTGTTGGAGAAAATGCTCAAGCAGCGCAAAGATTCCATCGAACAATTCAGTAAAGCCGGACGCGATGAACTGGTCGCGCAGGAAGCCTCTGAAATTGTCATCATTCAGGAATACCTGCCTGAACAATTGTCCGAAGATGAGCTTGGCAGCATGATTGACGAGGCCATCAGCGCCACCGGTGCTGCCAGCATGAAAGACATGGGCAAGGTGATGGGCATGCTCAAACCTAAACTGGCTGGTCGCGCCGATATGGGGTTGGTCAGCAAGATCATTAAAAATCAGTTATCCGGCTGACAGGGCCAAAGGACGAGTAACGAGGGACAAAGGCTTTTTTCCTTGTCACTCGTCCCTCGCCACTGGATACTTGTTTTATGGCTGGTCGCATTCCCCAATCTTTCATCGACGATCTAATCAACCGGGTTGATATCGTTGAACTGGTGGATAACCGTGTACCGCTAAAAAAAGCCGGGCGCGAATACACCGCCTGTTGTCCCTTTCATAGCGAAAAAACCCCCTCGTTCACCGTGAGTCCGGCCAAGCAGTTTTTCCATTGCTTCGGCTGTGGTGCGCATGGCACTGCGGTGGGCTTTTTAATGGAATATGATCATCTGAGTTATCCCGAGGCTATCGAGGAACTGGCTCGGCAGGCCGGGCTGGAAGTGCCCTATGAAGGGGGGGCCCGGGCCAGTGTCGATCCTGCCCGGCAACAGCAAAGTCAGGATTTTTACCTCATTCTCGAACGGGTGGATCAATTTTACCAGCAGCAACTGCGTCAGCACTCTCAGGCACAACGGGCAGTGGAGTACTTAAAGCAGCGGGGCTTGAGTGGTGAGATAGCGGCTGAATTCGGGATTGGCTTTGCACCGCCCGGCTGGGACAGCCTGATTCAGAGTATGGCTAATAGTGATGCACTGCAGGAACAACTGGTGACCACCGGGATGCTCATCCGTAAAGATGATGGGCGTTGTTATGATCGTTTTCGGGATCGCATCATGTTCCCGATTCGAGATCGGCGCGGTCGCTGTATTGGCTTTGGCGGGCGGATTCTGCCGGATGCCGAGGAAGTTCAAAAGGCGCAGGATAATGCCGGTAAAAAGCCGGCAAAATACCTGAACTCCCCAGAAACGCCGTTATTCCATAAAGGTCAGGAGCTTTATGGTCTGTTTGAGGCTCGTCAGGCCTTGCGTGATATTCCCCGCCTGCTGGTGGTGGAAGGCTACATGGATGTGGTGGCGCTGGCAGAGGCAGGCATCCGTTATGCGGTTGCCACCCTGGGGACTGCTACCACGGATCAGCATCTTAACCGCCTGTTTCGTCTATGCAATGAAGTTGTATTTTGCTTTGACGGGGATCGTGCCGGGCGTGAAGCGGCCTGGCGGGCGTTGGAGAATGCCCTGCCTGCGATGCAGGATGGACGGCAAGTCCGCTTCATGTTTCTGCCGGATGGGGAAGATCCGGATACCCAGGTAAAGAAAATTGGCCGGCAACAATTTGAAATAGATGTGGATGCGGCCATGCCTTTTTCCGAATTCTTTTTTGAGCGGCTGAAAAATCCCCTGAATATGAAGAGTCTGGACGGGCGTGCGCAACTGGTGAGCCTGGCAAAGCCTCTGTTAAGCAAGCTGCCTGATGGAGTGATGAAGCAGATGTTGAACCAGCATCTGGATAAACTTAGCGGCCTGCAGACTCAGAACCCTGCTCGCCAGACTTCGATTGGCCGGACTTCACGTTTTGCGGGTCGTTCCCGGTTTCAGCAAAATCTGCCGCCGTCGCCAATTCGATATATCTTACAGCGACTATTGCATCAACCGTCATTGGCACAGCAGGCAGTTGATCCGGAACGTTTTGCCAGCGGGGACATACCGGGCTTGAATTTACTTCTCGAAGTGCTTGAAGTTTTTCAGAAAAATACCACACTTACCACTGGTAGCCTGATCGAGCAATATCGTGAAACTGAGAAAGCTTCACACCTGCAAAAATTGGCAAGCTGGTCTCCGGTCGTTGACGATGAGGCCATATTGGCGGAAGAATTTAGTACCGCCCTGAACAAACTGGAACGTGTTTGCCTGCAGCAGCGGCATGATGCTCTTTTAGTGCAGTCAGATCTTGGGCAGCTTTCGCCGGATGAAGAAATGGAATATCGTCAGTTGTTCGAAAAATTGAAACAATATAAATAGAAGCGGCTACAAAGGTGAGGAAAACCTTGAAATCAGGGCTTCATGCCCACACAAAGCTTGTCCGTAGCAATGAATACGCGTGGCGAAGCTATGTGAAAAAATCGCCAAATCAAGCATTAGAGCTGGAATAAATTAGACTTTCGTGTAAACTTGGTTAGTTTTTCGTCGCCATTTATGGAACCGACTCATATGAATCCTGTCAGAGTGCAAGTAATGGATCAGAATCAGCAGCAATCACAGCTTAAATTATTGATCGCAAAAGGAAAGGAGCAAGGCTACCTGACCTATGGCGAGGTCAATGATCATCTTCCCAACGACATCGTCGATCCCGAACAGATCGAAGACATTGTCGCAATGATTAATGACATGGGCATTCGGGTGTATGAAACCGCCCCCGACAATGACACCATACTTGAAGCTAATAATACGGTGGATGAAGATGCGGCGGAAGAAGCCGCCGCCGCATTAGCCAATGTCGACAGTGAATTTGGTCGCACTACTGATCCGGTACGTATGTATATGCGTGAAATGGGCGCGGTTGAATTGCTGACCCGTGCGGGCGAAATTGAAATAGCCAAACGCATTGAAGAAGGTCTGGGTCACATGATGTCCGCACTGGCGATTTATCCGGCGACAGTTGATGAATTACTGGTCAGCTACGATAAAATTGCCAAAGAAGAGATGAAGCTAACGGATATTATTTCTGACTTCATCGATCCCAATGCGCCGGATAATATTCCCACTCCCGCTGAAGTGGCGGCTAGCCGTGAAGCTGCGGCCAATAGCGATGATGATGAAGTTGTCGATACCGGCCCGGATCCGGAAGAAGCCCGTGAGCGCTTTGAGAAAATTCGTAAATTGCAAAAGCGTGTTATTAGCGCGATCAGCAAGCACGGTCACACCGACAATAAGTGCGAAAAAATCCGTCAGGAACTGATTGCCGAAGTGATGCAGCTGAAGTTGACACCGAAGACGGTCGAACGTCTGCTCAACAATATGCGTAACCTGATCAGAAATATCCGCAGACATGAAAAAGTCATCATGACGTTCTGCGTTGATGAAGCACAGATGCCACGCAAGGAGTTCATAACTTCCTTCCCGCAAAATGAAACTGATTTGAGCTGGTTGCAAAAGCATATTGATGCCGGTGCAAAATATTCTAGCGTACTTGAAGAGCACAGCGAAGAAATTTTACGGGCTCAGCAAAAGCTCCGCGCACTGGAATCCAACAGTGGTATTACCATCACCGACATCAAGGACATCAACCGTAAAATGTCCATTGGTGAGGCCAAGGCACGCCGTGCGAAAAAGGAAATGGTTGAAGCCAACCTGCGGTTGGTGATCAGTATCGCCAAAAAATATACTAACCGTGGATTGCAGTTCCTCGATCTCATTCAGGAAGGCAATATCGGCCTGATGAAAGCAGTGGACAAATTTGAATATCGTCGTGGTTATAAATTTTCAACCTATGCCACCTGGTGGATTCGTCAGGCCATAACCCGCTCGATTGCGGATCAGGCGCGTACTATTCGTATTCCTGTGCACATGATCGAAACCATCAATAAACTCAACCGTATTTCACGGCAGATGTTGCAGGAGATGGGCCGTGAAGCCACACCGGAAGAGCTTTCTGAACGCATGGAAATGCCGGAAGACAAGGTTCGTAAAGTGTTGAAAATTGCCAAAGAACCGATTTCCATGGAAACCCCCATTGGTGATGATGAAGACTCGCACCTGGGTGACTTCATTGAAGATCAGAATGTGATTTCACCGGTTAACTCGGCGACTTCATCGGGTCTTTCTGAAACCACCCAGCATGTGCTGGAAGGACTGACTGCACGTGAAGCGAAAGTTCTACGTATGCGCTTTGGTATCGACATGAATACCGATCATACTCTGGAAGAAGTGGGCAAACAGTTTGATGTTACCCGCGAGCGTATTCGTCAAATTGAAG
>CAZNRP010000003.1:0-33105 GCA_964575555.1 uncultured Thiohalophilus sp.
GAACCAGAACCAGAACCAGCCCCGTAACTTATCGAATGAGCAGAACAGGAATCAAAATAGAAATCAGGCGGATCAGGGAAAACCGGCGAGCGCTGAAACAGATACTGTGCAAACAGAAGAAAGCTCTTCAACTCAACAGCAGCAGAATCCGAACCAGAATCGTGAAGCCGGTTCCGGTAATCGCCGTGGTCGCCGTGGTGGAAGAAGAAGGCGGAAACCTTCAACGGATCAGCAACAGAATCAGTCGCAGGCATCAGGAAGTTCAGATGTCATTGCCGAGAAAACTGCCGTTGAGAAAATACCTCAGTCTCAGCCACAGCCGAATAAGCCCGTTGTAGAGAAAACAGCGCCGGTAGAAGATAAACCGTTTACTGTAGATAAACCCACTAGTGATGGCAAGCCGAAAAGCAATGCAAATGAATCAAACTTAAAACAGGTTGAAACAGCTGCACGGCCTGATAATGGCAATGTGAAAACAGAATCATCAACGACTAATCGTACGATTAGCGGCAACATTAAATCAACCTCAACCATTCCGAATACGGTGAAGGATGAAGTTAAGCCTGTTGCTAAAACTCCAGAGCCTCCAAAAAATGATGGTGGTAATGAAAGCAGCAAAATGACTCAGGTTTTTACCCGCGGCAATGAGGCAGAAAAACCATCAGCAGCGGCTGAAAAACCGGATATAAAACAATCTAACGATTGATTACTTTTTGTAGGTTCGGCTTCAGCCGTACAAAGTCGAAGTGACAGTGTGCTTCGTTTAAACCGCGTTCGATTGAATCGAACCTACAGTAAGGCTTGTCCCATTTATTTGTGACTAACTTGTTTAACGGGGATGCTGGCCAAACGATTGTAAACCACTACGGCGATCCAGCCCAAACATCAAATTCATATTTTCAATCGCTACCTGTGCGCCTCCCTTACCCAGATTATCCAACACACAGAAGATCACAATTCGATTTCGTTTCTCATCGACATCTAAACCTATATAACAATAGTTGCTGCCGCTAACGGAACTTACCCAGGGGTAGGCGCGATATTGCCAGCTATCATTCTTGTTATCGGGTAAATCATAAATCCGGATAAATGGATGATCTTTATAAATTTTACGATACAGGCTTAGCAGAGTTTCCCGTGAAATAGCTTGCAGTGTAAAAGCATGGCAAATATTAAGAATGCCACGAGTGATGGGGACATAGGTCGGGGTAAAATGAACACACACTTCAGAATCGGTCAATGCTGATAACTCTTGCTCCATTTCATAACTATGGCGGTGATCGACAACATTATAAGGCAGCAGGTTATTCGATATTTCCGGATGATGCGCGGCTCGGGATAATTCCGTGCCTATACCGGCAGTTCCAGATAGACCATTAACAACCAGTTTGCGTGTATCAGCAAGCTTGTGCATAAGCAGGGGCGCGAGTCCGAGAATAGCCGCTGAGGAAAAACAGCCGGGATTGGCAATCAGCCGAGCCTGTTTTATTTCATCGAAATGAAATTCAGGCATGCCATAGACGGCTTCCTCTGCGAGTGACCATTGAGTATGCGTCTGTGCATATATTTCTTCCCAGATGGTTTGCGAATCAAGTCGAAATGTCGCACCTAAATCTATAACCCGACAACCGGCTGCTAATAGTCGGGGGGTTATCTCTAATGTTACCGATGCAGGTAAGGCCATAAAAATAAGATCACAGATAGAAATATTTTCCACACTAATATTATCAGGATGAAGCAGCTCGATACCCTGTGCATATAGATTAGGATGATAGTTTTCAATGAGCCCGGGCCTGCGACTGCTGGCCCAGGCAAGTTTAACTTCTGGATGATTAAGTAAAACTCGAATCAGCTCGCCACCCATATAACCGCTTGCACCAAACACCCCGACCCGGATCATGATGCCACTCGGGTAACTAATTTGTTCTGCATATTAGCATTAATGCTGTTTTTAAAGGCTTTCTGTAATTGTATAAAAACAGGGCCGGGAGAGGCCGGTAGTTGCCGACCGTCAATTTCACGCACAGGTACCAACTCTACCGCTGTACCCGTTAAGAAACATTCATCGGCAGTATAAAGATCATAGGCGGCCAGCGTTTTTTCACAGCAGGCTATATTAAGCTCAGCCGCCAACTTGAGGACCAACTTACGTGTGATTCCATCCAGAGCACCGTCAATAACTGGCGGCGTGAATAACTGCCCGTCACGAACGATAAAAATATTATCCGTTGTACCTTCGGTAACATGTCCCTGTGCATTTAATAAAATGGCTTCATCCACCCCTGCTTGATTAGCTTCCATTTTGGCAAGTACATTATTCAAATAGTTAAGTGACTTCAATCGAGGATCAAGACCGTCAGCGGGCAAGCGCCGGGTTGAGGCAATGATCAATTTTGCACCCTGCTGTCGAACCTGTAGGCTAACAGATAAAAGTTGATCCGCAATAATAAAGGCCGTTGCCCGTGGACATGCGTTCGGATTGATGCCCAATGGCCCTTGACCACGAGTAACGACCAGACGTAGATAACCCTCGGCCTCAGAAAAACGTTCGATAATTTCATTGATAGCGATTTCAAATTCTTCCAGACTATAAGGAAGTGTCAGGCCAATGGCGAGTGCTGAATAATGTAGTCGCTTTAAATGTGCATCAAGACAGAAGGCGACACGGTTATAAAAACGAATCCCCTCAAAGATACCATCACCATATAATACGCCATGATCAAACACCGAAATGCTTGCCTGTTCCTTATTTACAAATGTTCCATTAAGCCAATATTTTGCCACTGGTTTTTCCTCATTTAAACGGTAGAGGCTACTGTAAGTGCAAACTGGCATACATTACAGATACAGTATATGATTAATTTAACCAGTACAGATTGTCGGGTGAGGCGGAAAAATGTATGAGAAAACGGAGTGAAGCATATCTATATGAGCAGCTTGCATCTGATCTTGCTGAGGCGATTGAACAGGGTATTTATGCTGTTGATGAACGCCTGCCTTCATTACGACGAATGAGTGAAGAGTATGAGGTTAGTATGGCAACGGTAATTCAGGCCTACCAGAATGTGGAAAGAGCTGGTTTTATTGCGTCCCGACCTAAATCAGGATATTACGTCTGTGCTTATGTGGGAGAAAAACCGGATGAACCTGTTAGTAGCCAGCCCAAACCTCGGGCAACAAAAGTCAATGTGGGGTATCTGGCAATGTCGCTGGTAAATGAGACACGGCAATCAGGTTTAATCAAACTGGGAGCAGCGGTGCCCAATGCTGAATTGTTACCGCTTGGCATTCTGTCACGCACCTTTGCCGGTGTCGCGCGACGAGAAAATAAAGCGGCCTCCAGTTATGAAGAGGCACAGGGAAACAAGGCTCTGCGTAAGCAAGTTGTCCGTTTAATGAGAGATTGCGGGGTTCGTTGTACAGCCGATCAGATCATCATAACCAATGGGTGTCTGGAAGCCCTGGGTCTGGCTTTACGGGTAACGGCAAAAAAAGGTGATACCATCATAATAGAATCACCCACCTATTTTGGTATTTTGCAGGTAATTGAATCATTAGGCATGAAGGCACTTGAGATCCCAACTCATACCAGCAGTGGTATTGATCTGGATGCACTGGAGCAGACTATTTTAAAACATAAGGTTGCTGCCTGTGTCTTGATGCCAAGCTTTAATAATCCTCTGGGTTCATTAATGCCGGATGAAAACAAGCAGCGTTTAGTCAGGTTTCTGGATAAAAAGAATATAGCCCTGATTGAAGATGATGTTTATGGAACGCTCAGTTATGAAGCTCCCCGTCCTAAGGCAGCTAAATCGTTTGATAGCAGTGGCAATGTGCTGTATTGCTCATCGTTTTCTAAAACAGTGGCACCGGGATTACGTATTGGCTGGATAGTTGCCGGGTGTTTTCATGAGCAGGTTAAATATCAGAAATTTCTCGATAACATCAGCACCGCGATTCATCCTCAGTTAGTCATGGCAGAATTTCTGGCAAAGGATAGCTACCGGCGTTGCATTCGACATTCTGCAAGAATTTATCGTCAGCGCATGGATCAATTACGACGCTGGGTTTCTGAGGCATTTCCTGAAGGAACCCGCATTACAAATCCAAAAGGTGGTTTCCTGCTCTGGGTTGAGTTACCAGCGGCTTATGATAGTTTAGCCTTGTATGAAAAGGCCATGGCAAAAAAAATAGCCATTACTCCTGGTTTGTTATTCTCCGCACAGGGACAATACCAGCATCACATCCGCTTGAGTTGTGGTGCGGTTGAAGGTGAGCTGGCACGCAAATCAATTTATGCACTGGCAAAATTGTTATGATTGTTCCTTAAAATATCTCGCCTTTTGTATGACTATGCCACTGTGGATGCTTTTCCATAACCGCAGTGAATAGTTTGCTGGCGAGCAGGGTTTCAAGCCAGGCATTTAATTTTTTATAAGGTGCTTGTTTAAACCATTGTTTATCAACGAAGGCGCATTGTCGAATAAAGGGGAAGATGGCGGCATCGCTTATGGAAAAATGACTGGATGATAAATGGGGGTGTTTATTTAATCGTTGTTCAAGTAACTGTAGAAATTTACTAAGTTGATTGCGGTATGTTTGCATTGGATATTCAGGGAAGCGTTGAGCGTATTTATAATGATCCAGATGTTGCTTAAAATCAGTGTCATTTATCTGAATTAAATTATCCGTTTCATTATTATTGTTTAGTGCCCACAACATAATATCCAGACTTTCATCAATAATCTGACCTTCAGACAGAATCAAAACCGGCACCGTACCTTTGGGTGAGACGGCGAATATTTCTGCAGGTTTATCTGATAATAATACTTCGCGTAATTCTACCGGCGTTTGACTGATTTTAATGGCCAGCCTCGAGCGAATAGCATAAGGGCAACGTCTGAATGAATAAAGGATGGGTGGCGGGCTATTATTCAATTTCAATTAGTGCTTCATCCGGGGTTACGCTATCGCCTTTAATAATATGGATAATTTTTATTTCCCCGCTGACCGGTGCCTGCACTTCGGTTTCCATTTTCATGGCTTCGGTAATAAGCACGGGATCACCGGCTTTTACCTTGTCGCCGACAGTCACCAATATATCAACAATAACACCGGGCATTGCCGTAGTAACATGGCCGGGTTTTGATGCGCGTGGACGTTTACCGGACAGGTGGTGAGCTTCTTCGTTATTGTTGTCCAGTGACACTTCATCCAGTGCTTCCAGCATGAGTTCCTCGGGTACACCATCGACACTTATATAATAGGGGCGCTGGTGTTGTTTGGGATAGCCGGTTCCAGTGATTTTAATATGGTAGCTTTCACCATGCATGGTAATGTTAAATTCGGTCGCGGCCTTGCGATTGCCAACTTCGGTATCCGCCAGTTCCAGCGGTTCGGGGATCAGACTATTACTGTTACGCTGTTCCAGAAAGTCTTTGCCGATGTCGGGGAACATGGCATAAATCAGCACGTCTTCATCACTTTGTGCTGTTGAGCCAATGTCTTTTTTTAAGTGAGCCATTTCAGGTTTGAGTAAATCAGCGGGTCGGCAGTCAATCACATCTTCATTACCGATAGCCATGTGCTGAACCTGCGGGCTAATTTTACCTAGTGCTTTTCCATAGCGGCCCTGCAAATAAAGTTTAACCTCGTTAGTAATTGCTTTGTAGCGCTCGCCGGAGAGCACATTCATTACTGCCTGTGTACCGACAATCTGTGAAGTGGGGGTCACTAGCGGTGGATAACCCAGCTCCTTGCGTACCTGCGGAATTTCTTTAAGTACCTCGTTCATTTTAGGCAAAGCACCCTGTTCTTTGAGTTGATTGGATAAGTTGGAAATCATGCCGCCGGGTACCTGGTTGACCTGCACCCGCGTATCCAGTCCGGTGTATTCACTTTCAAACTGATGATATTTTTTTCGCACTTCATAAAAATAAAAACCAATTTCCTGAAGCAAGGGTAAGTCCAGCCCGGAATCATAATCAGTATTTTTTAACGCTGCGACCATACTTTCTGTCGGAGGATGAGATGTGCCTCCAGAGAAGGCGGAGATCGCAGTATCAATGCCACTGGCTCCATTTTCAATTGCCTTATAGTGGCACATGCTGGCTAGCCCAGAGGTGGCATGACAATGTATATGAACGGGGACGGATAATTTTTCAACTAAAGAACTGACCAGTTCAGTCGTGACTTGCGGGGTTAATAATCCCGCCATATCTTTGATCGCGATACTGTCGCAACCCAGATTTTCCATTTCTTTTGCCAGCTCAACAAAGTGTGCCAGTGTATGCACGGGGGAGGTGGTGTAACAGATTGCTCCCTGTGCGTGTTTGTTCGCTTTTTTTACAGATTCAATGGAAACCCTAAGATTGCGAACATCATTCATTGCATCGAAGATACGGAAAATATCCATGCCGTTATCGGCGGCACGTTCAACAAAGGCGCGCACCACATCATCAGAATAATGCCGATAGCCGAGCAGGTTTTGGCCGCGTAATAACATTTGTAATTTTGTATTTGGCAAGGCTTCGCGCAGTTGACGCAGACGTTGCCAGGGATCTTCTTTTAGGAAACGAATGCAGGCGTCAAAGGTCGCACCGCCCCACATTTCCAGTGACCAGAAGCCAACCTTGTCCAGCTTTTCACAGATGGGCAGCATGTCTTCGATACGCATACGCGTAGCGATCAGTGACTGGTGGGCATCACGCAGAATGGTATCGGTTATTTTGACCTTAGGCATGAACGTCATTTCCTTAATATATAAAAAAATCTAACGCAGGGGCGCGAAGAGCGCGAAGTTAAAAAAACCTCATTACAATCCCATATTCGCCGCAATCGCCGCAGCAATGGCGGCGGCGGCTTCGCGGTTGGATCGTTTGAGAGAATAGTTCACCAATTCCGGATGAGTATCGATAAAACTGGTGTCAAATTTTCCGGTTGCAAAATCTGCTGATTTTAAAATTTCCAGATGAAAGGGGATGGTAGTTTTAATTCCGTAGACACCGATATCACGCAGAGCACGAATGGCGCGGTCAATCAGTGAATCCCAGTCCAGAGCCCAGACGATCAGTTTGGCGCACATGGAATCGTAGTAGGGGGGGATTTCATAACCGGTATATATTGCGCCATCGGTGCGTACACCTGGCCCACCAGTGGCAAAGTAGCGGGTGATGCGACCAAAGCTGGGCAGAAAATCATTTTGCGGATCTTCAGCATTGATGCGAAATTCCATCGCATAGCCCCTGCATTGCACTTCACTTTGCAGGTATTTCAATTTCAGGCCACCGGCAATACGAATTTGTTCGCGCACGATGTCGATGCCGGTAATGGCTTCGGTGACCGGATGTTCAACCTGCAGCCGGGTGTTCATTTCCATAAAATAGAAATCATCTTTGTCATCGAGCAAAAATTCCACCGTTCCCGCATTGGTATAACCCACCGCTTTGGCGGTGCGCACGGCAAGTTCACCGATGTATTCACGTTGGTCATCCGAGAGCTGGGGGGAGGGGGCGATTTCCAGTAATTTCTGATGGCGGCGTTGAATGGAGCAGTCACGTTCGAATAAATGGATAGCATTACCGTGGCTGTCAGCGAGTATCTGCACTTCGATATGACGCGGGCTGGCGATATATTTTTCCATGAAAATTTCAGCCCGGCCAAAGGCTTTTTCTGCCTCGGAAATAACCCGGTCATAAGCGCGGTTTAGTTCTTCTGGATCCTTGCAACAGCGGATACCGCGTCCACCGCCACCACAGGTGGCCTTGAGCATCACCGGGTAGCCAATCTTATCTGCTAGTTGTCGGGCTTCCTCAAGGCTGCTGAGGTTGCCATCGCTGCCGGGCGTTACCGGCACACCGGCTGCACGCATGGCCTTGCGTGCCTCGGTTTTATCGCCCATACGCCGAATGACCTCGGTTGAGGGGCCAATAAAGCGGATGTTGCGGCGGGCACAGATTTCAGCCAGCTCTGGGTTTTCTGAGAGAAAGCCATAACCGGGGTGTAGCGCGTCACAACCGGCGGCTACGGCGAGGTTCACCAGTCGGTGGGCATTTAGATAGCCCGCCACGGTGTCCGGTCCCAGGCTATAGGCTTCGTCGGCCTTTTTTACATGGAGGGCGTAGCGGTCAGCTTCGGCATAAACCGCCACTGATTTTATGCCCATTTCAGCACAGGCACGGACAATACGAACCGCAATCTCACCCCGATTCGCAATAAGGATTTTTTTTATCATTATAATTAAGGTGTCCCTTGCAGGTGCGGTATCAGCCGTACATGTTCGCCTCATGGTTGCAGCCTTCGGCATTTTAACTGAAGGCTAGAAGGCGAACCTACTAAGTTCAGGTTTAAGTAAATGTGAGCAAACTGTCAAGCCGGAACGGGCTAAAATATGGATTTGAGCTGAATCAGCATTGAATTCCAGTAGTATTTGTCAGGAACAGACGGAATTTCAAGGATTTTTTGACACAGCCACCACACCTCTATAAAATCCGCGAGCTATGACAAACGGGCCAGCAAATGAAAGACAGAGGCTGCCGTTTAAGGTCGATCCTTTTCGTTTTGCACATGATGCAGTTGAGCTTGAATCAAGCTTGCCGCTGAGCCAGATGAAACGCTTATCCGCGATGTTGTATCAACCTGATGGCGAGATCGAAGTGAATTTGGCCTTTTCCGTTGATGTGCTGGGTGTTTCTATGTTGCAGGGCAGAATACAGGCCAGTCTGGACTTAATTTGTCAGCGTTGCCTTGAGCCGGTACATTTTAATGTGGATACCACATTGGCATTGGGCTTTGCCCGTAGTGCAGCCGGAGTGGAACAGATTCCAGGTAGTCTGGAACCGGTGCGGGCTGAAGCTGGTCAGGTGAATCTACTGGATTTGCTAGAAGATGAAATCATGCTGGCTTTGCCACAGATTCCACGGCATAAAGAGAATGAATGTCAGGCATCTGCAATAATGGATGAGCCTGCGGAGCTTGAAGCTCAGCCGGAAGAACGGAAAAACCCGTTCAGTATTCTGGCCGGGTTGAAGACGGATAAAGAAAACTGAGTCGATGCCGGAATTATTCGGGGCTGACTTATATTAAAGTTAAAGAGAATGAGGAATTATCATGGCAGTACAAAAGAATCGTAAAACACCATCCAGACGCGGCATGCGTCGTTCGCACGATGCCCTGACAGGTCGTGCCATTTCAATTGAGCCAACTACTGGCGAAACGCATTTGCGTCATCATGTTAGTGCTGACGGCTTTTATCGTGGCCGAAAAATGATTGATGTTGAAGAATAATCGCTGTTATCTAAGCGTGCCTGCATAGAGACACTGACCATTGTCGGGACAAACTTGTGCAGACAAACGGGACATGATGAAAGTCATGTCCCGTTATTAATTTCAAGACTATCACTTAGGCGTAATTATTCTGGATGACGAATAACAGTATCATTATTTCACTTGATGCCATGGGCGGCGATTTTGGTCCCAAGGTTATCATTCCTGCCGCCATCAAGGCATTAAAAAAACATCCAGCACTGACTCTTATTCTCGTCGGCGATGAAGATAAGCTGGTACAAACGCTCAAAAAACACGGGCGTTCCAAATCGGATCGTCTGCAAATTCAGCATGCATCTCAAGTGGTGCTTTCTGATGAACCGCCCGCACAGGCTTTGCGCGGCAAGAAAAATTCTTCCATGCGAGTTGCCATTAATCTGGTTAAAGAGGGAAGGGCGCAGGCGAATGTCAGCGCGGGCAATACCGGCGCATTGATGGCCACCGCGCGTTTCGTTTTAAAAACTCTGCCGGGTATCGACCGTCCGGCGATTTGTACCATGTTGCCGAATATGCATGATGGTCACGCCCATGTGCTGGATTTAGGGGCTAATGTAGACAGCAGCGCACAGGCACTATTCGAATTTGCGGTGATGGGAGCTGCGTTAGCAACCGCTGTAGATGGAAATGAGCAACCGACCGTTGGCCTGTTGAATATTGGCGAAGAAGCGATTAAGGGCAACGAGCAGGTGAAACAGGCGGCGGCCCTGCTGGCCGACAGTAATCTAAACTATATCGGTTATGTGGAAGGCGACGGCATCTATCAAGGGGATGCCGATGTTGTGGTTTGCGATGGTTTTGTGGGCAATGTGATGCTCAAGACCACCGAAGGCGTGGCCAAGATGATCAGCCACTACATGAAACAGGAATTTAGACGCAATCCCCTGACCATGTTGAGTGGTCTTATTGCTTTACCTGTACTACGTGCCTTACGTAAACGCATTGATCCGCGTGAATATAACGGTGCCAGTTTTCTTGGCTTGCAGGGGATCGTGATTAAAAGCCATGGCAGTGCCGATGCTCATTCTTTTGCCAATGCCATTTCCGAGGCGGTCATTGAAGTTAAAAAGAATATACCTGAACTTATCACCCGGCAACTGGAAAACCAGTTAGTAGTGCCTACCAGTCATGAGGGAGCGAAGTGATCTATTCACGCATAGCAGGAACCGGAAGTTATCTTCCTGAAAAAATACTCACCAATGCTGATTTGGAAAAAATGGTCGATACCACGGATCAGTGGATCACTGAACGCACCGGAATAAAAAAGCGACATATCGCAGAAGGTCAGACCACCTGCGATCTGGCCGAGCAGGCCGCGCTTAAAGCGATTGAAGCGGCGGGTATTAAAAATGATGATATAGATTTAATCATTGTTGCTACCACCACAGCGAATCGTATTTTCCCCAGTACTGCCTGTCTATTACAGGAACGTCTGGATATTCATGGTTGTCCGGCGTTTGATATACAGGCCGTGTGTACTGGTTTTGTTTACGCACTGGGCATGGCGGATATGTTCGTGACCACAGGTAAGGCAAAACATGCGCTGGTGATCGGTGCGGAAACATTGTCGAATATTGTCGACTGGACTGATCGCGGTACCTGCATACTTTTCGGTGATGGAGCCGGTGCAGTGGTTTTATCGGCCAACAGCGAAACCGGGATTTTATCGACTCACATGCATGCTGATGGTAAGTACAAAGATTTACTCACAGTGCATGGCGGCATTTCTGAAAACCCGGAAAAATTTAAAGCTGGTGAAGCCAAAATGGAAATGCGCGGCAATGAAGTCTTCAAGGTCGCGGTGAACACACTCGGTCGTATCGTTGATGAAACCCTTGCCGCTAATAATATGCAGAAGTCGGATATCGACTGGCTAGTGCCGCATCAGGCGAATATTCGCATCATCAAAGCTACGGCGAAAAAATTGAATATGCCGATGGACAAGGTGGTCGTCACTGTCGATGAACATGGCAACACCTCCGCTGCGTCAGTGCCATTGGCACTGGACACTGCGGTACGTGATGGCCGTATCAAGCGTGGTGATATGCTCTTACTGGAAGCCTTCGGTGGTGGATTCACCTGGGGCTCGGCGCTGTTGAAGTATTAAGTTAAGCAAAGAATAGATTACATACGTAGGTTGGTGCTGAGCAAAGCGAAGCCCAACATCAATGGCTTATGGTGCCACATATGTTGGGCTTCGCCATAAAGACCATGGCTCAGCACCAACCTACGCTAATAATTATATTTTGGCGTGAGCTGAATAGTTTCGAAAAAAATGAAATAAGAGGCACTCATGTCATTAGCATTTATTTTCCCCGGTCAGGGTTCCCAGTCTGTGGGTATGTTAAAAGATCTGGCCGCAGAATTTGCAGAAGTCGAGACTACCTTTAAGCAGGCCTCTGACGTACTCGGTTACGATCTCTGGAACGTGGTTCAACATGGCCCGGCGGAAAAACTGAACCAGACCGATATTACCCAGCCGGCCATGCTCAGTGCTGGGGTGGCTGTTTGGCGTATCTGGCAGGCACAGGGCGGGGCGCAGCCGGTGATGATGGCCGGTCACAGTCTGGGTGAATACACAGCACTGGTGTGTGCCGGAGCACTGGATTTTACCGATGCGGTTAAGCTGGTGGCCGAACGTGGCCGCTTGATGCAGGAAGCCGTGCCTGCCGGTGAAGGTGCAATGGCGGCGATACTGGGCCTGGATGATGAGCTTGTGAATCAGGCTTGTGAAGAGGCTGCCGAGGGCGAGGTGCTTTCTGCGGTGAATTTTAATTCACCGGGACAGGTGGTGGTTGCTGGGCAGAAAAAGGCAGTGGAACGAGTACTTATCGTTGCCAAAGACAAAGGGGCAAAACGGGTACTGTGGCTGCCGGTGAGTGTGCCATCCCATTGTGCCCTGATGAAACCGGCGGCTAAAAAACTGGAGCAGATTCTGGCCAAACTGGAAATCCGTAAGCCAGCAATCCCTGTTATCAACAATGTGGACGTGCAGGCACAAACCAGGGCTGATGACATTCGTGCGGCACTGGTTAAACAATTACACAGTCCGGTGCGCTGGGTGGAAAGTATCCGTCAGCTGTCAGCTGATGGAGTAGATAATTTGATTGAGTGTGGTCCCGGCAAAGTGCTGGCCAGCCTGAATAAGCGCATTGAGCGTAGCATGACGGCGCAGCCTGTTTATGATCCGGTTACGCTCAATAGTGCATTAGAAAAATAAAATGGAGAAAACGATGACGCTTGAAAATGAAATTGCTTTTGTCTCCGGTGCCAGCCGTGGTATCGGTAAGGAAATTGCCCTGGATCTGGGTCGCAATGGCGCCGTAGTCATCGGCACTGCAACTTCAGAAAAAGGTGCAGAAAGCATCTCTAACTACTTGAAAGAAAATGATATTAAAGGTTCTGGTTTGGTCATGAATGTGACCGATCAAGCCAGTATTGATGCTGCATTGAAACAACTAACTGATGAGTTTGGCGCGCCTTCAATTCTGATCAATAACGCCGGTATCACCCGTGATAACCTGCTCATGCGGATGAAAGAAGATGAATGGCAGGCCATTATGGACACCAACCTCAGCTCGGTCTTTCGCTTGAGCAAGGCCGTACTCCGGGGCATGATGAAGGCACGTAAAGGCCGCATTATCAGTATCGCCTCAGTGGTGGGAGCCACGGGTAATGCTGGCCAGGCTAATTACGCAGCGGCTAAGGCCGGTGTGGTTGGTTTCTCCAAATCGCTGGCGCGTGAAGTGGGTTCCCGTGGTATTACGGTTAATGTCGTCGCCCCTGGATTTATTGATACCGACATGACCCGGGCTCTGCCGGATGCTCAGCGCGAGGTGCTACTGACCCAGATCCCACTGGGCAAACTGGGTGATCCTGAAGATATTGCCAAAGCGGTGAGCTTCCTGGCATCGCCGAATGCCGCCTATATCAGCGGCGAAACTATACATGTGAATGGTGGCATGTATATGTCCTGAACCGCTGTTCGGAACGCAGATGGGCAGTAATGCCGCAAACTGATTAAATATTAGCCATGATTCTTCGATTGAGTCGCATAATATCGGCTTTGTATTGTGGAAACCGACTGAGCTTTTCAATACAATAGGCCACCGCAGAGTTCTGGCTAATATGAACTTATTTTAATTACAGAGGATAAATCGAATGAGCAGTGTTGAAGAACGCGTAGAAAAGATCGTTGTTGAGCAATTGGGCGTAAAGGCCGATGAGGTCACCAAGGAAGCATCTTTTGTTGACGATCTGGGCGCAGACTCGCTGGATACCGTAGAGCTGGTCATGGCTCTTGAAGAAGAATTTGAAACTGAAATCCCGGACGAAGATGCAGAGAAAATTACCACTGTCCAGGAAGCTATTAATTACATTAACTCGCACGGTTAATCCCGCGAGTTATTCAGTACAGGGCCGCGCCGCAGTCACACCTGCGGTGCGGCCTTGTTAGTTCTAACTAAAATGGATTGAAGGAAGATGGCAAAGCGTCGTGTGGTAGTGACGGGCATGGGTATGGTCTCACCGGTTGGACTTGATGTAAAAACATCCTGGGAAAATATTCTGGCAGGCAAAAGCGGGATCAGCATGATCACCGAATTTGACGTGGCTGATTTCTCCACGCGCTTTGGCGGGGTGGTGAAAGACTTTGATGTGAGCACCGTGCTGTCTGTAAAAGAAGCCAAAAAAATGGACCCCTTTATCCATTATGGTCTGGCTGCGGCGAAAGAAGCCATCGAAGATTCCGGACTGGAAATTACGGATGATAATGCCGAGCGTATCGGTGTGGCCGTAGGTTCCGGCATCGGTGGTCTGCCCGGTATCGAGAAAGGTCATAATGCCTTCCTCAAAGGCGGGCCGCGTAGAATTTCGCCTTTCTTCATTCCCAGTAATATTATCAATATGATTTCAGGCAACCTGTCGATTATGTATGGCATGAAAGGGCCGAATATTGCACTGGTAACGGCTTGTGCAACTGCAACCCACAGTATCGGTGATGCCGCGCGCATTATTGAATATGGCGATGCCGATGTGATGATTGCCGGCGGAGCTGAAAAAGCTACTGGTACCATGGCATTGGGTGGCTTTGGTGCCGCACGCGCATTGTCCTGCCGCAATGATGATCCACAAACTGCCAGCCGTCCCTGGGATGCCGATCGTGATGGCTTTGTATTAAGTGACGGTGCCGGAGTAGTGGTGCTGGAAGAATATGAACACGCAAAAAAACGTGGCGCTAAAATTTACGCCGAAGTTTCCGGCTACGGCATGAGCGGTGATGCTTATCACATGACCATGCCTTCAAAAGGTGGTGAAGGCGCAAAACGTTGCATGCAAATTGCGTTGAAAAATGCCGGCATCAATTCGGATGCCGTCGATTATATCAATGCCCATGGCACCTCAACCCCGGCTGGTGATAAGGCGGAAGTTGAAGCGGTCAAATCGGCGTTTGGCGATCATGCCTATAAGCTGGCAATGAGCTCGACCAAATCTATGACCGGTCATGCACTGGGTGCGGCCGGGGGACTGGAAGCTATTTTCACCATTTTATGTATTCGTGATCAGGTGGCCTCACCGACTATTAATATCATCAATCCTGATCCTGATTGTGATCTCGATTTTGTGCCTGATAGCGCCCGTGAAATGAAAATTGACGTGGCCCTGTCCAACTCCTTTGGTTTTGGCGGCACCAATGGCTCGCTGGTATTTAGCAAATTAAATTAACCTTTTCTGTGAATGATTTTTGTAGGGTGGGCACGGGGTTTGTGCCCACGCGGATTCCAGGAAACAACCGTACGCCATAGCAATTGCGTAGGCACCGATCCTGTGCATCAAAGGCACCTCCTTTGCCTACTCTACACTTAACTTAAATTATGCCGTTAGTTCAACGCCGAGCCGGTCTTTCCGATCTGGCTGCACTCCAGCAGTCCAATTCTGAACGCTATCCTTTTCTATTACAAAGCAGCGCCGACGGTGGTGAAGCCAATCATGCCCGCTACGATATTTTATTTGCCTTTCCCGGTGAACGTCTTCGATTAAATGCCGAGGGCGATCTTGAAGGTCGATCAGCCGCAGAGTCGCAGGATTTTCTCGCATCACTGGATCAGTGGTGGCGCGAGGAAGCAAATAACTGTACAGCTAATGATTCATCTCTGCCATTTCAGGGCGGCTGGTTTTTATACCTGGGTTATGAATTAGCCGCTCAGATTGAATCACGTTTACAACTTCCTGCACCGACATCAAAACAGCCCATAGCCGAAGCGATTCGAATTCCTGCGGCTATTATCAATGATCGTTTAAAGAATGAAACACTGTTAATTACCGAAGCCTTGATAGCAAAGAAAATGCATCTACTGTTGGCAGATTTAGAGGTGCTATCGACTAGCCCATCGATAAGTCCACAGGCTATTATCATGCAGGTTGATCCTGTGTCTCGATATAAAAAACAGGCGGCTCAGGTTAAACGGTATATTTATGAAGGCGATGTGTTTCAGGTCAACCTGTCGCGCAAATGGCAGGCATCTAAACCTGCAACACTGGATAGTGCTGATCTCTATCGGGACTTATGCGAACAGAATCCAGCTCCCTTTTCTGGTCTGGCGCATCTTGATGGTTTAAGCATCATCAGCTCATCCCCCGAACGTCTGGTGCGAGTAAACAAACGCCAGGTAGAAACCCGTCCCATTGCCGGTACCCGGCCACGTCATGCGCAAAGTGAACAGGATCGCGCGTTAAAATCTGAATTAATTGCTCATCCCAAAGAACGGGCTGAACATATTATGTTGATCGATCTGGAACGCAATGATCTTGGTCGAATCTGTCAGCCCGGCAGTATCGAAGTGGATGAACTGATGGCGGTGGAATCTTATGCCCATGTTCATCATATTGTTTCCAATGTACGCGGGCAGTTGCGCGAGGGGATCAGCCCCGCCGAGGTGATTCGTGCGGTGTTTCCCGGTGGCACCATTACCGGTTGTCCGAAAGAACGTTGCATGGCAATTATCGCCGAACTGGAACAGGAAGCCCGTGGTGCTTATACCGGCTCGATGGGTTACCTTAATCTTAACGGTGATATGGATTTGAATATTTTGATCCGTACCATCAGCGTCGATGCAGAGCACATTACTCTGCGCGCCGGCGCAGGCCTGGTGGCCGACTCGGATGCCGAAAAAGAATTGCAGGAAACCGTGCATAAGGCTCGCGGCATGTTATTGGCTATCGGTGAGCCGCAATGACGATATTGATAAATGGAAAGAAAACAGATCAGCTTTGCGTGACTGATCGAGGCCTGCAGTATGGCGATGGCCTGTTTGAAACCATCGCAGTCTTCGATGGCCGTTGTCCCTTCTGGGATCGGCATATGCTGCGTCTGCAAACTGGCTGCCAACGTCTACAGCTGCCTGCCCCGGAGATTGTGCTATTACAGAATGAAGCACTAAGTTTGATCAAAAATGAAAGCCGGGCGGTATTAAAACTGATCATCAGTCGCGGTGCAGGTGGACGAGGCTATCGTTATCCTGAATCAGTACCAGGTACACGGATATTAATGCGCCACCCCTGGCCGGAGTATCCTTTGCAAAACTGGCAGCAGGGTGTGCAGCTGCGCTTCTGTGAGACCACCTTAGCACGTCAGCCCCGGCTTGCCGGGCTCAAACATCTCAACCGACTGGAGCAGGTGCTGGCGCGCAACGAATGGCAGGATACCAATATTGCAGAGGGTCTGATGCTGGATGAAAATGGCAATGTGATCGAAGGCACGATGAGCAATGTGTTTATGCTGCAAAATGATATTTTAGTGACTCCTGATTTGTCTCACTGTGGGGTAGTCGGTATTATGCGAGCGTGTCTTCTCGAACTTGCGGCTAAAGAAGGGATGAACATACGTATCGGCAATATTAGCAAGCAACAGTTGCTGGAGGCCGATGAAATTTTTATCAGCAACAGCCTGATTGGTCTGTGGCCGGTTAAAAATTTGCAGGGACAGAATATTCGCATAGGCGAGACCAGCCGAAAATTACAAATGTTAATTAACAGGGAAATTCCGTTCATCCATGTCTAGACTACTCTACCGAATCATCGCCCTGTTTATTCTTTCTGCTGCCCTGGGCGGCGGCTGGTTGTGGAATGATTACCGGCTTTATCTGCAAACGCCCATGAACGATCAGCCTTTAAATTATACTCTGAAGCCAGGAGCCAACCTAACCCAGGTTGTGCGTGATCTATCTGGACAGGGGCTGATAACAAAACCACGCTATCTTATGTTTTATGCCCGGCTGCAGGGCAATGCTAATCATATCGGTACGGGTGAGTACCGAATCAAGACGGAGACAACGCCGGCTGAATTTTACCAGCAACTGGTGGACGGCAAGGTGCTGCAGCATGCGCTGACGGTGGTCGAAGGTTGGAGTTTCCGGCAGATGATGGATGCGCTCAATGCCCATCCGCAAATAAAACACACGCTCGCCCAGGCCACCGATGCTGAAATTATGGCGGCTATCGATCATGTTGATGAACACCCCGAAGGCCGCTTCTTGCCTGATACCTGGCATTTTCCCCGGGGCATGTCGGACGTGGATTTTCTGCGCCGCGCCTATGCGGCGATGCAGACCTATCTGGTGCAGGAGTGGGCGACGCGCGCGGTAGATTTGCCCTTGAAAACCCCCTACGAAGCACTCATTCTGGCCTCCATTGTAGAAAAGGAAACCGGACTGGCCAGCGAACGTCCTGCCATTGCCGGGGTGTTCACCCGTCGCCTGCAAAAACGGATTCGTCTGCAAACCGATCCTACCGTAATTTATGGCATGGGTACGCGTTACAAAGGCAATATTCGGCGCAGCGATTTAAAACGCGATACGCCCTATAACACCTATCGGCATCACGGCTTGCCACCGACACCCATTGCCTTGCCGGGGCGGGCGGCCATTCATGCGGCCCTGCATCCAGAGTCAGGTAAAGCGCTGTATTTTGTTTCCCGTGGTGATGGCAGCCATTATTTTTCCGCCACACTGGAAGAGCACAACCGTGCCGTGATTAAATACCAGCTTAAGGGACGTAAGCGTTCCTTTTCCTCCTACAAGTCAGAAGATAAAAAGCAATGATCGGAAAATTTATTACCATTGAAGGCAGCGAAGGCGTGGGTAAAAGCAGTAATATTTCCTTTATTGAAGGTTACCTGCGTGATGCAGGCAAAGAGCTTTTATTGACCCGTGAACCGGGGGGCACAGAATTAGGTGAAAGTATTCGCAATCTATTACTGGATGCAAAAAATACCGCCATGTGCAGTGACACTGAACTGCTACTCATGTTTGCTGCCCGTGCCCAGCATCTTGATGAAGTTATTCGACCTGCACTGGCTGCTGGCAAATGGGTGATTTGCGATCGCTTCACCGATGCCACTTATGCCTATCAGGGCGGCGGGCGCGGGATTGATGAATCCCGTATCGCCAAGCTGGAGCAATGGGTACAAAATGAATTGCAGCCGGATGTTACTTTTCTGCTGGATATGCCGGTAGCCGCCGGGCTGGAACGCGCCAGTAAGCGCAGTGTTCCGGATCGGTTTGAGCAGGAAAAACTAGCCTTCTTTGAACGGGTGAGAGCCAGCTATCTGGCGCGGGCCGAGCAATATGCCGCGCGCTTCCGAGTGGTGAATGCCGAGCCAGAGCTGGCCACGGTGCAGGCGCAGATCAGGGGAATCATGGATAGCCTGATTGAGATACCGGCTTGAGTATGACGAAATATTACCCCTGGCAGCAGACACAGTGGCACAATCTGGCCGAACGTCTGGTGCAGGACAGTCTGCCCCATGCGCTGCTGCTGCATGGCCCAGCGGGGATTGGCAAGTCCGATTTTGCTGATCACTTTGCTCATGCTCTATTGTGTCAACAGCGGCAGGATGATGGACAGGCCTGTGGACATTGTTCGTCCTGTCTGTTGTTTGCAGCAGACAACCACCCGGATATTCATCTGCTTGAGCCTGAGAAGGAGGGCGGGGTGGTTAAGATTGATCAGATCCGTGCCCTGATTGCAAGTCTGGCACTCAGCAGCCATGCTGGGGGCTACAAAATTGCCATTATTCGCCCCGCTGAAGCTATGAATATTGCCTCGGCCAATGCTCTTTTGAAAACACTGGAAGAGCCTCCGAGCCAAACGCTGATCATGCTGGTGGCCGAGCAGCTTTCCCGGCTGCCGGCCACCGTACGTAGCCGCTGTCAGCGGCTGCATTTCCAGTTGCCGGATACGGCCAGCGCACAGTCCTGGTTAGCACAATGCCTGACAGAAACAGAGGGTAATGTGGGAGAGGCTCAGAGTTTACTAACGATAGCAAACGGGGCACCATTGACTGCCCTGGCTGATGCCGACAGGGATCTGCCTGCGTTACGGCAGAAGATGCTTAATGCGCTAGTGGAACTGTCTGAAGGCCGGATTGATCCAGTTAAGCTAGCAGCAGAATGGCTAAAGCTTGAACAGCCCTTGCCGATAAAATACATGCATAGATGGGTGAGTGATATGATCCGACTGCAGCAGGTTCCGGGCAGTGTCGAAGGTAAGGCCGAACATCAAAAAGTGTTACACTCATTATCTGAAAATATTGAATTGCAGAAGCTTTATAATTACCTGGATCGCATCGCGGAGTCACAGGCATTAATGACTCAGTTAAATCCGCTTCCGATTATGGAGTCTTTGCTGATTCAATGGGCTAATATTCTGAAACAGAAAACCAACGCGCAGGGTTGATTTATTAATGAATGCAGCAGCACCGGGTGGACGTCAGGGAATACTGTCACTGACCATTAAGGACAAGAGTGCCTTATATGCCGCTTACATGCCGTTCGTGAAAAATGGCGGTTTATTTATTCCCACCAATAAAATGTATAGCCTCGGTGATGAAGTCTTCATGCTGCTGACCCTGATGGATGATAAAGAAAAACTCCCCGTTGCCGGCAAAATAATCTGGGTGACGCCCAAGGGTGCACAGGGTAATCGTGCGGCAGGTATCGGCGTACAGTTTAGTGAGCAGGACGGGGGCACGGCACGCACTAAGATTGAAACTTATCTTGCCGGTGCACTGAAGTCCGAGCGTCAAACTCATACGATGTAAGCATTACAATAAATAATACATGCAAGGCATAATCATGTCTGGCGTTTCATTACCTTTCAGAAAGTATAAAAACTATGTTTCTCGTTGACTCCCATTGCCATCTCGATCGCCTCGATTTAAAACCTTTTGATAATCAACTTGACGGCGCACTTGAATTTGCCCGTGAGCAGGGCGTGGATCATATGCTCTGTGTATGCATTGATCTAGAACATCTTGATGATGTATTGGAACCTGCGCGAAAGTATGATTTTATTTCTGCCTCAGTCGGCGTGCATCCCAACGAACGTGAAGGTCGTGATCCCGATGTCGATGAACTGGTCAGACTGGCCGATGATGAACAAGTTGTGGCTATCGGCGAGACCGGACTGGATTATTTTCGCACAGAGAAAGACGATACCGACTGGCAACAGGCGCGTTTTCGTAATCATATTCAGGCCGCGAAAATAACGGGCAAACCTTTAATCGTTCACATGCGTGAAGCCAGTGAAGATACCCTGCGTATTCTTGAAGAAGAACGTGCTGATGATGTGGGTGGGGTGATGCATTGTTTTGTGGAGGATAGGGAAATCGCCAAACGTGCGCTGGATCTTGGCTTTTATATTTCTTTTTCGGGTATTATCACCTTTAACAGTGCCAAAGAATTAAAAGAAGTAGCACGCGTTGTCCCGGCTGATCGCATGCTGGTGGAAACCGACTCACCTTATCTTGCCCCCGTACCTTTTCGCGGCAAGAGCAACCAGCCTGCCTATGTGCGTCAGGTTGCCGAGTGTATCGCTGAGTTGCGTAATGACTCGCTGGAAAATATTGCTGAACAAACAAGCCGGAATTTCTTCAGGTTATTTCCATTAGCGCATACAAGGGTGGGCACGGTGTTCGTGCCCACGCGTTTAGACTAAACCACAAACCACATGAATACACCGAGTGAAATTTTAGGCCGCGATGGCCTGTTAGCAAAACATGTTGCGGGCTTTGCTCCGCGTAGTGAACAACAGGAAATGGCGGATGTGGTTGCGCAGACGCTGGAGCAAAATTCAATCCTTATTGCCGAAGCTGGCACCGGCACCGGTAAAACCTTTGCCTATCTGGTTCCCGCACTGCTCTGTGGGCAGAAAGTGATTATTTCTACCGGCACTAAAAATCTTCAGGATCAGCTCTTTCATCGGGACTTACCTGTGGTGCGTAAGGCATTGGAAGTTCCCGTAAGCGTCGCCTTGCTCAAAGGTCGCAATAATTACCTTTGTTTGCATCGGCTCGAAGTGGCGGAAGAAGGTCGTTATAGCAATCGGGAAATGAGTAAAAGTATTCAACTGGTTCGCAGCTGGTCAAGGCAGACCAAAAACGGTGATATTGCCGAATTATCTGCGCTATCAGAAGCCGATCCAGTCTGGCCAAGAGTCACCTCAGGCTCGGATAATTGTCTCGGTATCGAATGTGGTTTTTATGATAAATGCCATTTGATGGAAGCGCGACGGCTAGCACAGGCCGCTGATGTGGTGGTGGTGAATCATCATTTATTACTGGCCGATATGGCTCTGCGGGAAGGTGGCTTTGGTGAATTATTACCTGCGGCCAATGCTTTTATTATTGATGAGGCCCATCAGTTACCCGATGTGGCCTCCGGTTTCTTTGGCACCTCCATGAGCAGCCAGCAGTTAATGGAGCTGGCGCGTGATGCCGAAGCTGAATATATTACCGAGATCAATGAAGGACGCGACTTTTCAGCGATCACCGATGCACTACAAACGGCGGTGCAGGACATGCGTCTTGCGTTTGAGTTAAAAAGTGGTCGCGGGGGTTGGCGTGATGAAGATAATAATAAAGAGTTACCAAAGACGATCGACAAAGTCATCGCCACGTTGGGAAATCTTCAATCCACACTCAAGCCGCTTGCGGTGCGTAGCAAGGGGTTAGATAACTGTTTACGTCGTGCCGCTGAACTGGATGATCTGTTTCATCGTTTAACCGGTAGCGCGTCAGAAGATCAGATCCACTGGTATGAAATTCATAAACGATCGTTTTCAATAAATCTCACGCCATTGAGTATTGCCGACAGTTTTCAGTCGCGCTTAAA
The DNA here is from genome assembly GCA_964575555.1 of uncultured Thiohalophilus sp. Lineage (GTDB taxonomy): Bacteria > Pseudomonadota > Gammaproteobacteria > UBA6429 > Thiohalophilaceae > JAADGZ01. The sequence goes on from CAZNRP010000003.1 coordinate 22,491, forward strand.
TGACATTAATGCGGCCTGGGTTTTTACCTCGGCAACATTGGCGGTGGGCGATCATTTTGATCTGTTTCAACAACAGTTAGGTCTGGTGGATGCACAGACCGCACAATGGGCCAGTCCGTTTGACTATTATCACCAGTCATTATTTTATGTGCCGCGTGATTTACCCCTGCCCAATGATCGTGATTACACCCGCGCCGTGATTGATTCTGCCCGGCCAGTAATTGAAAGCTGCGGTGGGCGTACTTTTTTACTGTTTACCAGTCATCGGGCGCTGCGTGAAGCGGCTGAGTTACTTGAAAATACTATCGACTTCCCCTTGCTCATTCAGGGTGATGAACCGCGTGATATTTTGCTGGAAAAATTTCGTCAACAGGGCAATGCTGTACTGCTGGGAACCAGCAGTTTCTGGGAAGGTGTCGATGTGCGCGGTGATGCATTATCCTGTGTTATTATCGACAAACTTCCTTTTGCCTCGCCGGGCGATCCCGTTTTACAAGGTCGCATCGAAGCCATGCGTAAACAGGGAAAGAATCCGTTTATGGATTTTCAACTGCCCAATGCCGCGATCACCTTAAAACAGGGTGTCGGGCGACTAATTCGAGATGTGAATGATCACGGTATTTTAATGATCTGTGATCCCCGTTTATTAGACAAACCCTATGGCAGGATCTTTCTTGAAAGCCTGCCAAAAATGGCCCGTACCCGGGATGTTGCCGATATTGCCCGTTTTTTTGAATATGTAGAAAAGAGAACGGCAGTATCATGAGACTATATGTAGGTTGGGCTTCATTTTATTCAGCCCATATACAGAGATTGCAAACACGAAATGAAACTACTCGCCATTGATACCGTTACCGAAGGCTGTTCAGCCGCGTTGTTATATAACGACAAAATTATTGAACGTTATGAAGTTACTCCGCGCGGTCATAGTCAGCGAATTTTACCAATGATAGATGAGTTGCTTGGGGAAGCCGATTTAAAATTATCTCAACTCGATGCCATTGTTATGGATCGCGGGCCTGGCTCGTTTACCGGCGTGCGTATTTGTGTGAGTGTGGTGCAGGGACTGGCTTTTGCAACGGAGTTACCGGTGATATCAATTTCCAGTTTAGCGGCATTGGCTCAGGCGGCCTATCTGGGGCAAGGAAGCGAGCAGGTGCTTGCGGTGATTGATGCACGAATGGGTGAAGTTTACTGGGGACATTATCAATTTAATAATGGTCGCATGTGTCTACAAGGTAGCGAAGCTGTGAGTACGGTTGCAACAATAAAACTGCCACCGGGTGAATGGTTAGCGTTCGGGAGTGGTTGCCAAACTTATCCGGTAGATTTATCGGCACTTAATGGAGTGCATTGTTTGAGTGCTGAACGTGAGGATTATCCTCGTGCCACATCGTTATTGGAACTGGCGCGCTTTGACTGGCTTGAAAAAAACCTGCTCAGTGCCGAGCAGGCGCAACCTGTTTATTTGCGCGACAATGTTGCGAAAAAACCGAAGCAAAAAATAAAGCCTGTTGGATGATGGTGTCTGTTGGGCTTCGCTTTCGCTTAGCACCAACCTACCGGCTAATAAATATCTTTTCCGTAAGCGGATGGACCTGGTTATTCCCCTTCAACCATGCCTGTACCGGCAAGGCGTTCAAAATAACGGGCACGGTAATAGTGACGTTTGTGTTCATCATCATCGGTGAAGGCGGCGCGGTCATGGAGCACGTTATTACTGATCAAACCCATGCCCGGTTCGAGCAGGCCACGATAAATATATTTTGAGTCGCCGGTAAGAATTTCTTTCAGGTATTCCAGGGCTTCGGTCGTCACCGCATCATCCGCCCAAATCACGTTATTGACTCGGATGGTATAGCGCATGTGCAGATTGCCTTCAGCGGTAATGCTGAATACCGGCCCCGGTTCTTCCTGTCGGGCAATCTTGCCGTCTTCGATGCGAGGTGGAATGGTCATGGTATTGTCTGCCATGAGGGCTCGGATGTAGTCGGGGTTTTTATCACGTAAAAGAATATAGGCGACTTCATGATCCATTAGTGCATTTTCACCACCACTGGCTGCACGTTGAACCACGTGCAGGTTTAAAGCCTCAATTTGTTCGCTGGCAATATTGTAATAACCATCGGTGTGCCAGTTGATCGCACGATTGGTATAGGGGATGTAATTTTTACGCACGCCATCGTTGCGCACAGTCAGGGAAGTCAGGCCTGAATCATCGGCCAGCCAGTTTTTGTTTATCGCGCGCAGACCAAAGTGCTGTGCGATAGTTAAAGGAATCTGGGGGCTGGGATCACTCCCTGTTTTACTGGCATAGAGTGCCATATTTGTTTTACGCGCACGTTGCAACAAGGCATCAAACTCGGCCTGGGTGAGGTTGCGAGGATCATTAACCTCAACCACCAGTCCACCAATATCTTCAGGGTAGCCAGCAAGTTTCTGATCCCGCCATTGCTGGTATGCCGATTCATTGTCAGGGTCAAAGGGACTAACTTGATTGATGGTTCCGGGTTTTATTGAATTCATACTTTACCTCGTTGCTTGTTTATCACATGAAAGTACAGGCTCAACCTGGACACAATTGACGCATAATGTTCGGTGAATAGCGGGTTTATAAGCTGGTCAGTGTAGCTTAAGAATTTTCAGGAGTATTGATAAGGGTCAATAGTGGAGGCATTGTGAACAATATCAATTAATGCTGATAAAGGGGAGGCTGTTACCACTATTCTCAGATATTGTCCTGGGTCATCATTTTATCAATCGACATTGTCTGTAGTATTTTTGCATATTTATACTGGCGTAAATTTTGCCGGGCATTGAGAAGAATGAGAATAACTACGACGAAGTGAATACCAATATCAAAGTCAGGTTGAGTATAGGCTTCCCATGAATAAAACAAAGCTAAACTCAGTGCAATAATAACGCTGACAATGGACAGGATTAAGAAAAGCTGCTTGCGTCGAATAGCTTTTAAGACCAGATTTTTTTCGTATGGAGTCAGCATAGCGGTGATGGTTAAGTAGCGAGTAGATGCTCCAGCGTGTGTTCATAAATATCGGAAAGCTGATTGAGATCAGCAATGCTGACATGCTCATCGAGCTGGTGAATGGTGGCATTGAGGGGGCCAAGCTCTACCACCTGTGCGCCAGTGGGCGCAATGAAACGACCATCGGAGGTGCCGCCTGCTGTGGACAATTCAGTCTCGTAAGCACAGACCATTTTCACCGCGTGACGAATGGCATCCACCAGTTCTCCCGCAGCGGTTAGAAAAGGATGGCCGGAAAGTTGCCAGTCAATTTCATAGTCCAGCTTATGTTGGTTAAGGATAGCTTCTATCCGTTGGCGAATGATCGATTCGTTCAATTCGGTAGAGAAGCGCAGGTTAAATTGGACTTCAAGTTTGCCGGGAATAACATTGGTGGCACCGGTACCGGCGTTGATGTTGCTGATTTGAAATGTGGTGGCGGGGAAATGATCATTACCCTGATCCCAGTTTTCGTTGGTCAGTTGCAACATGGCTGCCGCAAAATTGTGAACCGGGTTGCGCGCCAGATGCGGGTAGGCTACATGACCCTGTATACCCTGTACGGTTAATATGGCTCCGAGTGAACCACGGCGGCCATTTTTAATTACATCGGCAAGTTTGTTGGTACTGGAGGGTTCACCGACCAGACACCAGTCAATTTTTTCGCCACGGTTTTCCAGCGTTTCAATGACTTTGACTGTTCCATTTTTTGCTGGCCCTTCTTCATCACTGGTGATCAAAAAAGCAATTGAACCACGGTGCCCAGGGTAACGGGCAATGAATCGTTCACAGGCAGTGACAAAGGCGGCAACGGAACCTTTCATGTCGGCACTGCCGCGTCCATATAACTGGCCTTCATGTTGTTGTGCGGAGAAGGGTGGAAACTGCCATTCGTCTTCCGGGCCGGTGGGCACCACATCGGTATGTCCGGCAAAGCAAAATACGGGCTCAATGTTCCCGCGTCGCGCCCAGAGATTATCGACTTCCGCAAAGCGTAGATGTTCGATTTCAAAACCCATGGCCTGCAGGCGTTCGGCCAGTAATAACTGACAGCCTTCATCATTCGGCGTGACTGACGGTCGCTGGATAAGATCTGTTGCTAGTTTTATGGTATCGGAATCAGACATGGTTTTTCAGCATTGAAATAATTGTTGGTAATGGGCCTCACTGAAGCCGCAAAATAATTCATCATTAAACTCAAGTAGCGGACGCTTAATCATCGCCGGTTGTGCCAGCATCAGGCGCAGGGCTTTGCTCGCATCAAGATTCATTTTCTTTTTATCTTCTAGCTTGCGCCAGCTCATGCCGCGTTTGTTGAGCAGGGTTTCCCAGCCTATGGTTTCAATCCAGTGTTTTAACTGTGCTGCATTTAACCCATCGCTTCGAACATCGTGGAAGTGATATTTTATCCCGTTTGCTTTAAGCCACTTGCGTGCCTTGCGAATGGTATCGCAATTTTTTATTCCGTAGAGGGTGGTCATGCTGTTTTTTCAGTTATGGCGATGGCTTTTAATGCCGAGGCGCAAAGTTTAAATATCCTCGTTCCCACGTGATCGTGGGAATCAGCGAATTAGTGAAGATGCGTCTCGGCGTTTATATATAAAATATATTAGATGTCGCGTAGCAGCTCGTTAATACCGACTTTGCTCAGGGTTTTGGCATCCACCTGTTTGACGATGACCGCGCAATACAGACTGTACTTGCCATCTTTTGAAGGCAGGTTGCCGGAGACCACCACCGAGCCGGCCGGAATGCGACCATAGCTGACTTCATCGGTCATGCGGTTATAGATGCGGGTACTCTGGCCGATGTAAACACCCATGGAAATAACCGAACCCTCTTCGACGATAACGCCTTCGACTACTTCGGAGCGGGCACCGATGAAGCAGTTATCTTCAATAATGGTGGGTGCGGCCTGTAGCGGTTCGAGTACGCCGCCGATGCCGACACCACCGGAGAGGTGCACGTTTTTACCAATTTGGGCACAGGAGCCGACCGTGGCCCAGGTATCGACCATGGTGCCGGAATCAACATAGGCACCGATGTTGACATAGGAGGGCATGAGCACGGTGCCCGAGGCAATGTATGCGCCCTGACGGACGGTGGCCGGGGGCACAATACGCACGCCTTCGTTACGGAATTCACGCGAATTGTAATCGCCATACTTGGCCGGTACCTTGTCATAATAATTGGTAAAGCCACCCTTCATAAACTCATTGTCATTAATGCGAAATGATAGTAGAACGGCTTTTTTCAGCCATTCGTTGACTACCCAGCTGCCATCCTGTTTTTCAGCCACCCGAAGTTTGCCTTTGTCGAGCTGGCTAATAGCCTCGTTGACGGCTTCTTTAACGATGGTATCGACGCTTCGTGGGGTGATGTCCGCGCGGTTTTCAAACGCGCTTTCGATGATTTCTTTAATGTCGTTCATGACTTGCTCCGGTATTCAGGCCCGATAATTAAATGACTGGGCTCAGGCTTCTTAAAAGTAATGCTTTGCTAATGTGGCGGGCATTATATATCGACGGGATAAATTATGCAGTGCTCTGACGGTGGGGCTGCCTATTTTTCTTCAGGGCTTAATTCCTGTAGCTTACTGTGAAAATTTGTAGGTATGGCTTCAGTATTGTACGACTTCAGTCGTATCTGTTTACTAGAGCGATTCAATATAACGGCGAATCCGGTTCGCCGCGTCAATACACTCATTTGTTTCTGCGACTAAGGCCATGCGAATGCGTCCCGCACCCGGATTGCCCTCGGAATTAGAACGCGAAAGGTAGGAGCCGGGGAGCACGGTGACATTCTGTTGGGCAAACAGGCCACGGGCAAATTCCATATCATCAATAGGGGTTTGCAGCCAGAGATAAAATGAGGCATCTGGCTGCGTAATGGTGATGACGGGTTTAAGAATATCTAGCACTGCTGTAAATTTTCCCCGATAGAGCTGGCGATTTTTTTGCACATGGACTTCATCGGCCCAGACCGAGGTGCTGATAAGTTGATGAGTCAGGGGCATGGCGCAGCCGTGGTAGGTGCGGTACTTGAAAAAACCATTGATAATATTGGCATCACCCGCCACAAAACCTGAGCGCAGGCCGGGTAGGTTAGAGCGCTTGGAGAGGCTGTGAAAAACCAGGCAACGTTTGAAGTTCGTATTGCCGGCTTCATGTGCGGCCTGTAATAGGCCTGGTGGGGGAGTTTGTTCATCAAAATACAGCTCGGAATAACATTCATCGGCGGCGATAATAAAATCGTGTTGCTCGGCCAGGGCGATGAGTTTTTGCAGGGTCGGGATGTCGGTGACCGCACCGGTGGGGTTTCCGGGGGAGCACAGATATAACAACTGACAGCGTGACCAGATAGCCTCATCGATGGCATCGTAGTCGGGAATAAAGCCTCGGCTTTCGACGGTATTGAGAAAGTAAGGCTGTGCTCCGGCTAGTAGTGCGGCACCTTCGTAAATCTGGTAGAAGGGGTTGGGCATTAGTACCAGCGGTTCGGGCTGGCTGCGATCGACGACGGTCTGGGCAAAGGCAAACAGGGCCTCACGTGTGCCGTTGACGGGTAAAATCTGGCGGTGAGGAACAAGGCTGTTCAATGGGAGTTTGAAACGTGCCTGTAACCAGTTAGCGATAGCCTGACGCAACTCAGGCTGACCCCGGGTAAGCGGATAATTCGAAAGTTTATCCACCGACTGCGCCAGTATGTCCGCCACAAAGCCGGGGGCCGCGTGCCGGGGTTCACCAATCGACAGCGCGATATGAGGCAAATCTGCAGGCGGCGTGATTCCGGCCTTAAGGGTCGCCAGTTTTTCAAACGGGTAGGGTTGCAGCTTGTCGAGATCGGGATTCATGGTAGAGTTCAGCGCGTCCGGTATTGATTCAGCAAAGAATAAAGATAGAGATAAGTATAAAGATGCAAAGTATAAAGCAAAGCTCAAAGCCCGCCAATTCGTTCACCCTGTTACCCACCTTCAGTCTGTTATTGTCGGCAAGCTTATGGGGCTTGATCTGGTATCCCCTGCGTCTGCTAGAAGAAGCAGGACTGTCCGGCCTGTGGTCAACATTATTTATTTATTTGGGCACGCTGCCGGTGTTGCTGTATTTATTGCATGGCCGTTATCATGAATTCAGACAAGCTCCCTGGTTGTTGCTGGGACTGGCACTGGCCAGCGGCTGGTGTAATGTTTCATTCGTACTGGCGGTGCTGGACGGCAATATTGTCCGCGTGCTTTTGCTGTTTTATCTCTCGCCATTCTGGGCCACCTTGATTGGCTGGTGGTTCCTGGGTGAATACATTCACCGTTCCAGCCTGTTGGTTCTTGCGGTGGCCATGGTCGGTGCGATTATTATGCTCTGGCATGTTGAGATGGGCCTGCCTTTTCCTGAGAGTACGGCAGACTGGTTGGCATTATCGTCCGGATTTAGCTTTGCTATCAGTAATGCTTTTGTACGCAAAGCTCATCGGATTTCTATACAAACTCGCACCAGCACCGGCTGGTTAGGGGTGCTACTGATTGTACTGGTTCTGTTATTTATTTTTACGCCGACTCTGGGCGAAGCATCGGGGTTGACGATGCTGGCCGCACTGTTGATTGGTTTGTTCGGTATCACTATTATGACTCTGACTGTGGTTTACGGGGTGACGCACATGCCGCTGCATCGTTCCGCTATTATTTTATTATTTGAAATTATTGTAGGTGCGGTGTCTTCACAATTACTTACCAATGAGGTAATTAGTGTGCAGGAATGGTTCGGCGGGGCTCTAGTCATGTTGGCAGCTTTTTTGTCAGCCAAAAAACAGGCTGAATAATCATTCAGACATGATCCCTGTAGATTCGATTTCAATTGAATAGATACGAGCGATGGTGTTTGGGCGGCTTCGATCTTGTACGACTGAAGTCGTATCTACAGGTAATAAATTTTGTGGAGATAGCCCGGTAATCAGATATGTTTAAAATAGAATCGATATTACATAGCAGTGTAATTGTTAATGATACATCCATTGCTCTGAAATTTTATCAGGGTGTGCTTGGCTTAGAGTGTGACCCTGCGCGTCCGGATTTAGGCTACCCCGGTGCCTGGTTAAATCTGGGTAGCCAGCAAATACACCTGCTGGAATTAGCCAACCCTGATCCCGTTGATGGTCGTCCGCAACACGGTGGTCGTGATCGGCATACGGCGTTTGCGGTTGATTCGGTTGATGAACTCGTGATGATGCTGGCGCAACAGGGGATAAATTATACGCTTAGTCGTTCCAGTCGCCGCGCCCTGTTTTGCCGAGATCCTGATGGCAATGCACTGGAGTTTATTGAAATGTAGGTTGGGTTAAGCGAAGCCCAACGGTCAATGAGGGCAGGCTCGATTGATTATGTGACATTAATAGAAGATAACGATTCATGCCTCCCTATCGCCGTCATTGTGGCATGATTTTAGCCGGAATCCATATTTGTATCGCTACTAAATTCCGGCTAAGCCTATGCTGGAATGATGAATAGGTATTATTATTCTGCATTCTGTAGGTAAACGTGATTTGTCCCTAATTAAGAGCGTTGATCGAGTCACTGGGAGTTGGGATGCTTTGTTTGTTAAAATCTATAGAATGGCCTGGTTATTTGTTTCAGGTAGCGTTTTTTTTCAACATGCAGAATGAGGTAGACGATGGTATGAGTAACATAATGGCGGTACTACTCGATGGGATTGCGCAACTGGAATATGACCGGGATCGTGCGTTGGCGAAGGATCAAGCGCAATATCTTGAAAGCATGGATACTAAAATGGCGGCGGGGATTACGCTGGGAGATAAGGCCATTACCACTCCGGACACCAACCAGTGTGCACAGTTTGTTGCACAAAATCTGGCTCATGCCCTTAAAAACGATAATGGGTCGATGGCGGTGGCGCTGACTTCCTGGCTGGCCACCCGTCTGCCGGAGCTGAAGCAGGTAAAAATGTTGGAAGCCGAAGGTGGACTCAATATCGAGCTGGTGTTTGATGAGGAATATAACAACCAGGTAGCGGTGCAGTTCGATAATCTTCATTAACTAAATTTTCGCTGGCATTACTAAGCTCTGGGAATATCAGGGTATGCTTATTCTTATCCGTAGACTATGATGAAACCCTGTCTATGTCCTTGTGATTACAAGGTTTAATGAGTCGATAAGAAATCCAGAGGAATGTCATGAAGTCCGGACCAAGAGAAATCGTTACCCCCTTTCGCCCCATTCCACTGGATGTGCCTGAGGGCATGAAGCCCAATGAATTCTTTAACAGCACTGAAAACCTGAATGATCTGGAACATAACAACGGTCTGTTATCGAATCCGGAAAACCTGCTCATGTATCGCAAGGCGCTCGGACACAGCAATGTGTTTGATACCTCGATTATTTATAACACCTCGAAATGTGTATTGAACCCACTCGGTCGGCCGGTGCGTCGTACCCAGGTGCCGGACGATGTGAAACATGTCTGGAACCGCATGAACCAGATCATAATCGAGTACATGCTGGAAAAATTTCCCGATCCCGATGAGGCCCTAGTTCTGGCGGGCGAAGCGAGTCTGGATGCCACCTGGTCGCTGACCTCGCCCGGCGTGCCCAGCATTCGCATGTTGCATAATCATTTTATTGTGTTTGACAAAAAACAACTGGCCAATGCCGAGCTGACCGATCCCAGTAATCCAAATCTTACCGATGGTGGTCAGAACAGTCTGTTTGAATCCTATATGCATGATGTCTATCGCCAGTTCTTTGATTCGCTGGATCTGCATATTTTGAAATCAGTCAGCAGTGAAGCCTCGACGTTTAATCTGACCGGCTATCCGCAGGGCCTGCCCAGTTGGGAAATTCCGGGAGGCGCAGAGACCTTGAAAAATATCTGTTTCTGGCGTGAATATGATGAAATACTCAAAGGTTTTATTGATTTTTATCGTACCTTTTTCTCCCAGGTTTCGACCCGCAATGCCCCGATTCCAAAAGGCGCTTACTTCCCCAAGCAAATTGAACATACTTTGTTGTTCAATAATGATTTCCTTAAAACGGCGAAGAAGGTGCGGGATATCTGTATCACCGATGCAAAATACGCCAACTCGATTCGCTGGCAACCGGCCTTTAAGCAACTTATTTATCGCAACGATGAGGGCAAGCTGATTGTCACTATCAGTCAGAACTCTATTGGTAACGCTATTACCGAATTGCTGGGTGTGGTGGTCAAGCGTGTTCCTGATGCCGAAGCGTATGAGAAGGCGGAACCGGCCTTGATTGAAAAACTGCTGGAAGTAAGACAGCGCCTGATCGAAGCCGATCTAGGCACGGGAATTGAAACCAAATACTGGCCAGAAATGTAGATCCGACTTCAGTCGAACGGTGCGGCTGAAGCCACACCACCATTTCCCCCCCCCTCTGGTTCCCACGCTCCGCGTGGTAACCCATACGTGTGTCGGTTAGTGGAGTCCGGTATGCATTCCCACGCAGAGCGTGGGAACGAGTGAAAACCACGCCCTCTGGTTCCCACGCTCTGCGTGGTAACCCATACGTATGTCGGTTAGTGGAGTCCGGTATGCATTCCCACGCAGAGCGTGGGAACGAGTGAA
>CAZNRP010000003.1:33205-57365 GCA_964575555.1 uncultured Thiohalophilus sp.
TGTCGGTTAGTGGAGTCCGGTATGCATTCCCACGCAGAGCGTGGGAACGAGTGAAAGCCACGCCCTCTGGTTCCCACGCTCTGCGTGGTAACCCATACGTGTGTCGGTTAGTGGAGTTCGGTATGCATTCCCACGCAGAGCGTGGGAACGAGTGAAAGCCACGCCCTCTGGTTCCCACGCTCTGCGTGGTAACCCATACGTGTGTCGATGAGTGGAGTCCGGTATGCATTCCCACGCAGAGCGTGGGAACGAGGGGAGTCTCCCAAACAGAGTCACTCGTCCGTGTTCGATTGAAATCGAACCTACCGTCGAAGCCACAGGATTCAAGGTATACTGCAGCTCTTTATGCAAGGGATCTAACCCAGGTGCTTAAACCACAGCTCATTACACGCAGTGAACTTTTCTCTCGCCTTGAGCAGGGCGCAATTCTGTTAACCGGTAATCTCCGGCTTTGCCGTTTTCTCGGCCAGGCTCATGCCGAGCATGCCGCCGCTCAGAAACAGGTGGTCTGGTTGACCCCCGAAATCATACCGCTGAAAGACTGGGTGCTGCAGGCACGGGAAACTCTGCTAATTAACGGGCAGATTAAAACGGGCATTATCCTCAACCCGCAGCAGGAAATCTTGTTGTGGGAAACGATTATCCGCAACAGTCCCGAGGGTGAAGCACTCTTACGTCCTCATGCTACTGCCCGACAGGTGCAGCAGGCCTGGCAGTTGTTACACGACTGGCGGCTTGAAGAGGCGGCGGATACGCATGACTTAAATGAAGATGCTCAGGCCTTTCTTAATTGGTGTACAAGCTTTCGCGCAACTTGTCAGGATAAAGGCTGGATCTCCCCGGCACAGGTTTCTAATCAACTTAGCGTGGCATTGCGGCAGAATAATCCTTTTGCCGGTAAAACAATTCTGCTTGCCGGTTTTGATGAGCTTACACCGCAACAACGGGCTTTATTTTCTGTATTAAAAGAATTAGGTACGGAAATTTTCTGGCAATTACCCGAAGCCCCGTTAACCGAAAGTGGATTGTTCAAATGTGTTGATGAGCGAGATGAAATTTTTCAGATGGCCGGCTGGTTACGACAACAGTTAAGTGTAAAACCTGAGATTTCCATTGCCGTGATTGTTCCAAATCTGGAACAGCGCCGTGCGGCGATAGTGCGTGAACTCTCTTCCATATTAGCCTGTGAATCTGCACCGCTGTTTAATATATCACTAGGACGTTCTTTATCGCAGTATCCGCTGATACAGACAGCCTTTTATTTGCTGGCCTGTTTGCACAAGCGGATCGATCTGGCAACCGCCAGCACCCTATTACTTTCTCCCTTTATTCGTGGATGGGAGCTTGAATCCAGTTCCCGCGCACTGCTGGATCGACGTTTACGGGAAACCGGCGAGCCGGACGTTTCTTTGAATACGCTTATTTATTTTTCCACCCAGGAAACCTCTCCCTGGTTCAGCCCCCTGTTTGCTGAACAACTTTGTGCCTTAAGTCAGTTCATTGATGCGTTACCGGCAAAAAATAATGTGGGACACTGGGCTGAGCAATTTTCCCGTTATCTGGCTGTTGCGGGCTGGTCCTCCGGGCGCAGTTTATCCAGTGAGGAATTTCAAACCCTGGAAGCCTGGCAGAAATTACTGGCGGCTTTTGCCCGCCTGGATCTCGTTAGTGAAAATATAAAGGCACAGGAGGCTCTGGCTCATTTACGTCAACTGGCCAGTGAGCAAACTTTTCAGGCTGAGTCAGCAGAGGCACCGGTACAGGTGTTGGGTTTGTATGAAGCCAGCGGTTTACAGTTTGATGCTTTGTGGCTGATGGGAATGAGCGATGCCGTCTGGCCAGCAACGGTGCGTCCTAACCCGTTTATTTCACTGGCCTTGCAACGCCAACATGAAATGCCGCATGCTACTGCCAGCCGCGAATTAATCGTCGCGCGTCAATTAACCCAGCGTTTATTAACCAGTGCTGCGACGGTAATAGTCAGTTATCCGGCGAGTGAAACGGGCAATGAAACGCTGCGTCCCAGCAGTTTATTCAAGAATTTAACTCGACTGGAAAAATCTGATTTGCCATGCTGGCAGGGTGAAAGCTGGCAGGACTTGATTCAGAAAAACAAACAACTTGAATTGCTGAGCGAAGATGCGGCTCCGGCTATTGATATTGAACATGAAAAAATTCGCGGTGGCAGCAGCATTGTTCGGCTGCAATCAAATTGCCCATTCCGGGCTTTTGCCGAGTTGCGTTTAGGCGCTCGTCCCTTCGCACAGGTTGATATCGGTCTGGATCTCATGTCACGGGGAACACTGGTGCATCGAGTGCTGGAGCTGGTCTGGGATACGCTGGAATCACAGGTCTGTTTACTACAAATAGAAGCAGAAAATAAGTTAATCATCTTAGTCGAAGATATGATCCGGGTGGCGATCAAGGAAATGCAACAACAGTTACCACAGTCGTTTAGCCATGAATATTTAAAACTGGAATCAAGCCGTTTACAAGGCTATGTCATGCGCTGGCTGGAAATTGAAAAACAACGAGCGCCTTTTCAACTGCATGAAAGTGAACAGTTACTGGAAACTCAGATCAAGGGTATACCGATTCGATTAAAATTGGATCGCGTCGACAAACTGGACGAGGGCGGTTATCTGGTGATCGATTATAAGACTGGCAGTGTGACGGCCAGTCAATGGTTTGGCGAGCGGCCGGAAGAACCTCAGCTCCCTCTGTATGCACAAATATATGCCCACCTTCTTGATGAAGAACTACAGGGGCTGGTGTTCGCGCAGTTGAGTGCAAAAGAGCTGGGCTTTAAAGGCATTAGCGCTGACGGTGAATGTGTTCCAAAAGTAAAAGCCTATACCGATATGAAACAGACGCGAGAAATGTCGTCCTGGTCGGCCGTATTGGATAACTGGAAAAATACGGTGGAAAATCTTGTCCTTGATTTTAAAGCCGGCAAGGCCGAGGTCGATCCACTAAAAGAAGGCAACAGCTGTCGTTACTGTGAGTTGAATACGCTTTGCCGTATCCATGAACAAAATATTTTGCAGGAAAATACGGGTGGGGTGCAGGCATGAGTTCTTATCAGGTTCCCGTTGATCAGGCTGTTCGTGAACAGGCTCTCGATCCGGCACAGTCGTTTATTGTGCAGGCCCCGGCCGGCTCAGGTAAGACCGGTTTATTAACTCAACGTTATTTAAAATTACTCAGTTGTGTAGAACGACCGGAATCGATCATTGCGATCACCTTTACCCGCAAAGCGGCGGGTGAAATGCAGGATCGTATCCTCCACGCCCTGCAGCAGGCAGAAGAAGGCATTGAGCCTGTCGCCGAGTATGAAAAAGTGACCTGGCATTTAGCCATGCAGGCATTGCAACAGGATCAAACCCTGGGCTGGTCTTTGCTGGATAATCCGGGACGCTTACGCATTCAAACCTTCGATTCTTTTTGCAGCAAATTGGCGGCACAGATGCCGCTTCTCTCCAGCTTTGGTGCGGTGCCGGCAGTAACCGAAGAGGGACGAAAACTCTATTTGCAGGCGGCGGAAACAACCCTGGCACAACTGGAAAGCAATGCCGGGCAGGCTGAACACATTAGCGTACTCCTGCGGCATCTGGATAACCGCCTGGATAATTTACGAGAACTATTGGCTGACATGCTCGCACGGCGGGATCAATGGTTGCGCCATGTGGCTGATCCCAGCAACCCGCAACTTGAACGGGATAATATTGAGCAGGCCCTGCAACATCTTATCGAAGACGCATTATTGCGTCTGCAACAATCAGTTCCTAAAGATAAAATTGAAGATCTATTAAGCCTGTTACGTTTCGCTGCAAGCCACAGCGCGGATGGTTCACTGATTGCCAGTTGTGAGGATATTGAAGCAATTCCTGAAGCCGATGTTGATGCGCTGAAACAATGGCAGGGCATTGCCGATTTATTGCAGACTAAAGAGGGTGGTTGGCGTAAGCGCATTACTAAAGCCCAGGGATTTCCTGCACCGAGTAGCAGTAAAAATAAAGATGAAAAAGCCCTGCTGGGTGAAAAGAAAGAAGCCATAAGTGAACTCTTAAACTCGCTGGATGAGCATGTGTATTTTAGCGAAGCACTGGCTGGGTTAACAGGCTTACCAGCCAGCCATTATAGCGATCAGGAATGGGCGGTGCTGAATGCGTTGTTTGCATTGTTGCCTTATTCGGTTGCACATTTACGGCTGGTGTTTCAGGAAAAAGGCGAAGTTGATTTTACCGAAATTTCATTACGCGCCACTCAGGCTTTGAGTCAGGGGGATGCACCCACGGATCTGGCTTTAAAATTGGACTATCAAATTCAGCATTTATTGGTGGATGAATTTCAGGATACCTCCATTAATCAATATGAATTGATTAAAAATTTAATCGCCGGTTGGGAATTTGATGATGGTCGTAGTCTGTTTCTAGTGGGTGATCCCATGCAGTCGATTTATCGTTTTCGTGAAGCCGAAGTGGGCTTATTTCTGGAAACCCGTGAACATGGGCTGGCGCAGAAAAAACTGATTTTTTTACAACTCAAAGTTAATTTTCGTTCCTGTAAAAATATCATCGACTGGGCCAATCAGCACTTCCCGCATATATTGCCATGCGAAAATGACCCCTTAACCGGCGCGGTGAGTTATGCCGATTCGGTAGCCGCAAAACCGGAAACCGCGACACAGGCAGTTGAAGTTCATACCTTGATAGGCCGTGATGATCAGGCGGAAGCAACGCGGGTGGTGGAGATTATCCACAATATACAGACTGAGCATGACGAGACTAGTATTGCGATTTTAGTCCGCAACCGCAGTCATTTAGTATCGATCACAAAAAATTTAAGGGAAGCGGCGATTGATTTTCACGCCGTTGATATTGATGCCCTGGTCAATCGTCCGGTGATTCAGGATCTTATTGCACTTACCCGTGCCTTGTGGCATCTGGCCGATCGTATTAGCTGGCTGGCGGTATTGCGTGCTCCCTTCTGTGGCTTAAGTTTGATGGATTTGCATCAGTTATGCGCGGATGAACCAGCAAGAACGCTGTTTGATTTGCTGGCTGATGATACTCGACTTGCAAGATTATCTGAGGATGGACAACAGCGTCTTCGGCGAGTACAGCCGATATTAAATAAGGCCATTGAGAATCGTGCACGCACGAACTTACGCAATTGGGTTGAACAGAGCTGGTTAGCTCTGGGAGGGCCAGCTTGTTTGTCCGATAGTTCGGCGCAAATGGATGTCGGTGAATTTTTTAATTTATTGGAAGAGCTGGATGAACGTGCCGGGATCGATGTGATCGCGGAATTACAACTGCAGGTGGAAAGACTTTACGCAAAACCGGATGTTGATGTGGATCATAATGCCGTGCAGTTGATGACTATTCATAAGGCCAAGGGGCTGGAGTTTGATACGGTGATCATTCCGGGACTGGGCAAGTCACCTCGGGGAGACAGTGCGCGCCTGCTTTACTGGCTGGAACAAGCGGGAATGGACGGCGGTACTGATTTATTATTTGGTCCGATAAAATCAGCTGAGGATGAATTTAATAAAACTTCAAAATATATTCAGGTTTTGGAAACAAAGAAGCAACAGATTGAAAATGCACGTCTGCTTTATGTGGCGGTGACACGGGCAAAAAACCAGTTACATTTATTTGTTCACGCAGAAACAGACAATGATAATAATTTAAAACAGCCTGAGCGAAATGCGCTTCTGGCCTGTCTCTGGCCGGTATTGAAAAATATATTTGAGCAGAAGTTGGCGCAATACCCAATTGATGGGGATGCCGTGCTGATAAGCGAAAACGTTAATGCTGGGTGTCAACCACGCTCGCGTTTGAGCGCAGACTGGCAGTGTCCTGAACCGCCTCCAGGCATTGAACAAAAAGCATCGAATAATATTGATAACTCTGGACAAGATTTATCACCGCAAGAATCCGAACTGGAACCGGAGCTTGAATTCGACTGGGCAGGTGAGACGGCCCGGCATGTGGGTATTGTGGTGCATCGTTTATTAGAGCAGATAGCCGGGCAGGGCGTGGAACATTATCCCTTACCCAAAACAGGCTGGGCATCACTGGCGGAGTCCATGCTGGAGCAGGCCGGGGTTGCCCGCGAGGCTCTGAGTCCGGCGATTAAACAGGTGGTGATGGCAATTGATAATATATTGAGCGATGAACGCGGACGCTGGATACTTTCAAGTGCCCATCAACAGGCCGTGTGCGAACTGGCCTTGAGCACTCGCATTGAGGGTGAAATAAAGCGGTTGGTGATTGATCGCAGCTTTGTTGATAAAGATGATATACGCTGGATTATTGATTACAAAACCGGTGCGCATACCGGTGGCGGGCTGGAGGCTTTTCTAGATAATGAACAGCAACGCTATCGTTATCAGCTACAGGGTTATGCAGCAGTATTGCAGAAAATGGAATCGCGGAAAATTAAAATGGCATTGTATTTTCCAGTACTCAAAGCCTGGCGGGAATGGGCTTGAGTATTCGCTAGATGTTGTTGGGCTAAGTCAGGTAGGGTGGGCACGGTTTTTGTGCCCACGCGTTAAGGACTATGAATGGGACGCAAGAAAAACGGTCAGAAATCTACGAAAACATGGCGTGGATTTCGCTGATGCAGTTATTGCTTTAGATGATGAAACAGTATTACAGGGGCATTGAGCATGACTGAAAATTTTGACAAAGCTAAGCGCGGTGCGGTTGTAAAAACAGATCCAGCTAAACGGCGTATTACCATTCGTTTAGATGCAAACGTTATTGATCATTTCAAGCAACTCGTCAATGAGGCTGGTGGTGGGAATTATCAAAGTCTTATTAATGAGGCCTTGCAGGAGCATATTAGAGCACACGATAAATCCCTTGAAGATACCTTGCGAAAAGTTATCAGGGAAGAAATTAAAAAAGCCGTGTGAAGTAACAGGATCATTCGTAGGTTGGGCTAAGCAACGCGAAGCCCAACAATCAACCCGCGCAACAGGACAACTGGCTGACATCTTTACTGAATGTCTGAGCGCAGAGTTTTAGTCCCTCGACCATGGTTAAATAGGGGAATAGCTGGTTGGCTAAATCCTCGATGGTCATATTGTTGCGAATCGCCAGTGCTGCACTCTGGATGATTTCACCGGCATTATCTGCAACTGCATGACAACCAAGAATGCGGCCACTGTCGCTGTCAGCTACCAATTTTATAAATCCACGGGTATCAAAGTTTGCCAGGGCACGTGGAATATTATCCAGGCTTAGTGTCTGGCTGGTATTATTGATACCGTGGAGGTTGGCCTGTTGCTCGCTAAGACCCACGGAGGCAATTTGAGGCGAGGTAAATATTACGCGGGGAAGAATACTGAGATCCAGCTCACTATTCCCGCCGGCCATATTGATAGCGGCGCGTGTTCCGGCGGCGGCGGCAACATAGACAAACTGAGGTTGTGTGGTGCAGTCACCGGCGGCATAAACGGTGTTTGCCGAGGTACGCATATACCCGTCAATTTTAATGGCTCCGGTTTTGTCTGTTTTAATCCCGGCTTTATCAAGTTCCAGATGTTCTGTGTTGGCATGGCGACCCGTGGCCACAAGTAAGGCATCGGCATGCAAGGTTTGGTTATTGATGTGCAGAGAAAATGTATTGCCGTCATGGCTGATTTTATCGGCTGTGGCTTGAGTTAAAAGGTGGATGCCCTCACCTTCGATAATAGATTTCACTTCTTCGCGAATACGGTAATCCATTTTTGATAATAATGTGTTACGTGCAATAAGTGTTACCTTACAACCGAGGTGATTAAATGCCTGCGCCATTTCCAGCGCGGTCACTGAACCACCCAGTACTACCAGGTGCTCGGGAAGCGTATCTGTTTGTAATGCTTCAGTGGAAGTCCAGAAAGGTGTTTCAGCCAGTCCCGGTATCTCGGGTATTACCGATGATGCACCGGTAGTAATCAGTATACGGTCAACTTCAAGTTCTATTTCTTTGTCTTGCCGGTCTCGAATAATTAAGCTGTATTGATCTTTGAATCGGGCAAATCCATGGATGAGATGGATGTTAGGATTTTGTGCCAGAATTTTTTCGTATTTTGCATGACGAAGTTCGTCAACGCGATCCTGTTGTTGCTTTAACATCTGTGGGCGATCAATGTCGGGCTTGTTCAAGCTGATGCCTTTGAAGGCATGATGGGATTGACTATGCACGATACTGGCTGCGCGGATCATTATTTTTGATGGCACACAACCTATGTTAACACAGGTGCCACCTATAATATTTTCGGCCTCAATGATACTAACCCGTGCACCGTGCTCGGCGGCTTTTGTCGCCGCAGCAAAGGCCGCTGAACCACTGCCAATAATGGCAATATGAAGTTGTTTGTTTTTGTTCATAGGCGTTCCCTGGCGATCAACAACACGAGCACTGTAGCCCAGTTGCTGAATAGATTTTATTATCACTGACTCATTAATCGAGTCACTGGATTCGAGTATAGCGAGTCCGTTGTCGAAGAAAATCCCTGCTTTGATTCCGGGTGATGTTTCTAGTGTTTTTTTAATTTTTGCGGCACAAAAATCACAGGTCATGCCAGAGATGCGTAGGTGTAATAGGTTCATAATTTTATGACTTCCATTGTCTTTATTATTTAATTGATGAGGGGTAGCCGGCATTGGTGGTTGCTGCTATCAAGGCTTTAATATTGGTTTTGTTGCGGTCAAATTTAACCATGGCCGTTTTAGTATCAAAATCAGAACGGGCCTCAATGACACCATCAATATTGCCAAGGGATTTGCGCACTGTGATCGGACACATCCGGCAGGTCATATTTTCTACGGCGAGTGTGACCGTTTGTATGGCATCATTTTCAGCTGCCTGCAGGTTTTGAAAAAAAGAGCTGCTGATGCCGATGAGGACGAGAAATATAAAAAGATGTTTTTTAAACATGGCCCAGCTCCAGTTAGTCGAACAAATATTCTGCATAATAAGGAAAGGCCAGCAAGGCAATAATGAGGCTGCTGAATAACCAGAACAGCAGGCGTTGGTTACGTTGGGTTTCAGGACGAGCGCAGGGTTTATCGGCATCACAACTAAGGGGAAGTAAATACAGTTTGCGAAAAGTGAGGTAAATAAAGACAAAGGTAATGCCAATAAAAATCGGACGAATGGGTTCAAGTGCGGTGAGGGTGCTTATCCAGGAGCCGCCTATGCCCAGGGTTAATAAGACCAGTGGACCCACGCAGCACAATGAAGCACCAATACTTGCAATGATGGCAGTAACTAATGAACGTTGATTGCTTGATGAGCTTATTTCAGCCATGTCAGTTTCCTGATTTAAAGTGTCTTTCCTGACCCCTTTCCCTTGGATCACAGCATACACTCCGTACTACGGTACGGAGTCAAGGGGGAATATTGTTTTTTGCATGGTGGGTTGAAACCCACCTTTGTATGGGTGGGATTATGTAGGGTCGAATTTATTCGACCCGTCAGCCATGTTTAGCGATTGAGTTTTTGGACGATGGGGCAGGGGCGATCTTTGCCTTCACTGTGGCATTGCTCGATGAGTTGATCCAGACTTTGACGCAGATCTTCCAGTTCCTGAATCTGTGCATTGATCTGTTCACGTTTGGCCTCGGCACGCAGACGGACACGGGTGCAGGCGGATTCACCCAGCTCGATAAGTTCGGCAATTTCCTGCAAGCTAAAGCCCATACGTTTGGCGCGTTTGATGAACTGTATTTTTTCTGCCGTGTCTTCAGGGTAGCGGCGATAACCACTGGCCGGCTTTGGCGGTTCTGCCAATAGGCCGATGCGTTGGTAATAGCGGATGGTTTCAACATTTACCTCGGCGAGCCGAGCCAGTTGACCGATAGTAAGTGATTTCATTGTCCTAAGCTTAAGCCGGAAAATAAATTAAATAAAGGCTTGATCTGGAGTTGGCTCCAGAGTCTATTATGCATTGTAGGTTCGAATCAATCGTACTGTAGGTGGTATTTGATGGTGTGGGTACACGGTTGAAATCGTACCGATAGGGTTGAGCTGAATATTTAATTTAAGGCGGGTTTTTAATATGGGTATTAAAGTTGAAGTATTTTCCTCTCCAGGTTGCAGTAAATGCGGTCATGCGCGGGAATTATTGAAGAAGATAGCCATTGAAAAAGGTGAACATAAGCTAGTTTGGTGTGAGGTTAATATTCTCGAGGAGCTGGATTATGCGGTGCAACTGGGGGTGCTTTCGACGCCGGCAATTGCCATTGATGGCGAGTTGATCTTTACCGGCTTGCCTTCGGCGCGAAAATTATTGTCAGTGCTGGAGCAGCGTATCCGTGAGGCGGGCGCATGAGTGAATTATTATTGATCAGCGCCGCCTTGCTGGGTTTGCTCGCCTTTTATGAACCTTGCACGATTGCGACTCATACCCTGTTTTCTGTGCGGGTTTATCAACAGCCGAATGCTGGAAAACTGTCTCCAGTTTTCGTGCTCTGGCTGATCCGCAGTAGTTTTCTTATTAGCTTATTGCTGGTGGCGGTGTGGTTATCCAGCCCCCCAGTATGGCCGGACTATTTGCCGAGTATCATTCTGGCAGTGATGGCGAGTGTTTATATTGTTTCACGTTTTGTCTATTTGCCGGTGCCGCATTTACAGGCTTATCGCGTATTGCCTCGGGCAGATTCACTTCCTGAGTCTGTACGTCTGGGATTAACGCTACCAGCTTGCACCCTGCCACTTTTTTTGATCATCGTAGGGCTTTCCATCCAGTTGGACTCTTATTTTTTTGCACTATTAGCCGGGATTCTATTTTCGTCGTTGTTTACCATGCCGGTGCTATTGGCCAGTCGTAGGAGAGTAGAAGAAAAAGATCGGCAGCGGCTTGAGCAACTGGCCAAAATAATGCCGGTGCTCACGGCTATCCTGCTTTATCTTTCGGCATTGGTTTTATTATTGCAGAATATTGAGATTAGTAGCACTGAATTAAAACTGGGTTTACAGCAGGCGAGTCTGGCAGGGCTGGGGCTTAGTTTTTTTGTAGGATTCTTATTTAGTTTTAATCCGGTCTCATTTGCTTCCATTCCCGTTATGCTGGCCTATGTGACCAAGGCTCATGAACCTAAACGCGCGCTGATATTAGGCGCGGCGTTTGTCATCGGCATGTTGGTCACCCATGTGGTACTGGGTGTGGTGGCGGCCTGGGGTGGGGAGTGGGTAAAGGAAATTATGGGACGGCATTGGGGGTTGGTACTGGGGCCCTTGTTAATTTTAATGGGACTGATCTGGCCGGGCTGGATTTCTATTCGTCTTCCCTGGATCAGTGCACGTGCCTGGCAGGTGAGTAGTGTTGGCGGTGCTTTTTTGTTGGCAATTCCTTTTTCAGTGGCGGTTTGTCCGTTTTGTACCCCGGCATTACTGGTTCTGCTAACCGCCAGTGCGAGTATTGGTTCTCCCGGTTTTGGTGCGCTGTTGCTGTTTGCCTTTGCGCTGGGACGAAGTGTCCCCGTTATCCTGGGAGCCTGGAGTATGGGCTGGCTGGAATCTTTGAGCTTCTTGCGTAAGCGTCAAAATGTATTTGAAACTATTGCAGGAACCATTCTGATCCTGAGTGGTCTTTATCTCGTTAATGAATATTTTCTCTTTGTCGAAATCTGGATGTAAGTACAGGTATGTCTCATCGTTGTTATAAAATTAGTGAAGTGAGTGAACGTCTGTCGCTGAGTCAGGATACCTTACGTTATTATGAAAAAATCAAGTTATTAAACTCAGTGGCACGTAGTCCATCCGGTTTAAGACAATACAGTGATCAGGACATTTCTCATTTACGTTTTATTCAACGTGCACAAAAAATGAATTTTACCCTGGTAGAAATTGCCCAGCTATTAAAAATGCGTCAGGCCCCGCAAAGTGCGCGGGATGATATTCGCCAGCTGACTTCTAGTAAGCTGGTCGAAGTTGAAACCCGGCTCGAAGAGCTGTCATTGTTGCGTAATGAATTACAATTATTATTGAATCTCTGTCGCGATTCAGAAGATGGTTGTCCGATCATTGAAAATATTGATATGCCTGATATTGATTCCGCTGGGGCAGGCTAGTGTTGTTGGTCGATATCCAATACAATACACTTATGCCGCCTGTCTTCTTAAATAAAAAACTGTAGATGAATCATTTTCGCACACTTTCAGAAAGTTGGATTTTCATCGGTCTTGGGCTGCTGCTGTTATGGCTGACGCTACTTGCACCGGAATGCAATGCGAGTTCTACTGAATATAATAATGATGCTCATCACCTGACCGCTCACGATAAAAATTATCCTGATCATCATGCTGAAACGCTAGCGGCAAAATTATCCCATCCCGAGCCTCTGGTTCATGATTGCTGTGCCGATATTAATATCGAAGCGAATCAACTTCCGCTTGCATTACTTACCTCGACGATAGAAAAAACGCAGGTCGATGCCGAGGCTATCCTGAGTGGGGATAATCTATTTTATCAGCCATTATTGTCAACCCACAGACTGTCCTGTTCCCAATATACTTATTTCAACGCCAGCGGCTTACCGCTTTACCTTACGACTCAACGCTTGCGCGTTTGATCCTTTCCTGATTTCCCGCCTTACTAAATACTGAATTTTAATTCAGTATTCATTTATTATTTTTTGATGCGGCTATTTTGTTAAGCTCGATGAAAGCAGTAACGATATAGTTGAAATTTTGGAGTTTGGATTATGAAAAATTTACTTAATATGGTTAGCACACATAAATATGTGTCTCTAGCCTCCTTGTTTTTGTTGTTGTCGTTTTCTGTGAATGCTTCAGGCAGTGGTGATCACGATCATAAAAAAATGGATCACAGCAAAATGGATCATTCAAAAATGCAACAGGGTGGCTCTCACCGCCATGCAACATGGGTTGAGCCACCAGCAAGTTATAGCAATATGAAAAGCAAGCTCTGGGGAGATTCGGCGGCAGCCGCGCGAGGAGCAAAACTGTATGCGACCAATTGCAGTTCCTGTCATGGCAATAAGGGAACCGGCAATGGCCCGGTTGCTAAAAGCCTGCAACATCCACCGGCTGATTTGACCAATCATTTTCACAAGGCCACAGGTGATGGTGATGCCTATTTATTCTGGCGTTTGAGTGAAGGAGGTCAGGTAGAACCCTTCAAATCAATGAACTCAGCCATGCCCTCATTTAAATCCTCGCTTTCAGAAGCGCAACGCTGGGACGTGTTGGCTTATGTGCATCAGAAATTTCATAAGGGATTTAAAGCGGATAAAAAGAAAATGGATGCACATGATGAAGGCGAAGAACACGGCCATGATCATTAAGTAAGTGCTTTAGTCAGGGCGGCTTAAACCCCGCCCTGAATTGAGTGAAAATTCCTTGTGCTTGAATAGCTGCGGGTGATATGTTGAAGGGCATTTTTACTCTTCAGACAACAAGGATACTGTCAGCATGAAAAATCCGATTATCGTCGATAATAAACCGGTAAAAGTTAATCTCAGCAAAGGACAGGAATATCATTTTTGCACCTGTGGTAAATCAAAGAGTCAGCCTTTTTGTGATGGTTCACATGCCGGAACCTCATTTACACCCAGGGTAATTGTTTCTGAAGAGGAACAGGAAGCCTATTTGTGTGCCTGTAAACATAGCCGTAACACGCCTTTTTGTGATGGTAGTCATAAGCAATTTTCAGCTGAGCAGGTTGGTAAAGAAGGGCCGGGGATTGCAGCGGATGAAAGTCCCGAGCCAGCTGTTCGGGCAACAGAAGAAGAACCCACGGTTGAGTTTATTCATCAGCTGGCGCGTGAAGGTTTATCTGTTTTCGGTCATCATGGGCCAATGGGAGCGATGGGGGTTCCCCGAAACCAGCTTCCGCACTGGGATGATATTCAAATCATGGTGGCGCAATTGCACAGAAAGCCGTTGCTAGATGAAGTGGAAGTGGATTCAGAGTTAGTGATTGGGCCGAAGGCCAAAAATCCCCTGCATTTAAAAATTCCTTTATTTGTCTCTGATATGAGTTTTGGCGCGCTCTCTGAAGAGGCAAAGCTGGCCATGGCGCACGGTGCTGAAATGGCCGGCACCGGCATTTGTTCAGGAGAAGGTGGGATGCTTCCTGAAGAACAGGAAGCCAACAGTCGTTACTTTTATGAGCTGGCCAGTGCCAAATTTGGATACAGGGAAGATTTGTTAGAAAAAGTTCAGGCCTTTCATTTTAAAGGTGGGCAAGGAGCTAAGACTGGTACGGGTGGCCATCTTCCGGGGGCCAAAAATGTGGGAAGAATTTCAGAAGTGCGGGGTATTGCTGAGGGTAAGCCCGCTATCTCACCGGCTACCTTTAGTGATTTTAATAGCCCGGAAGATTATAAATGCTTTGCCGATCATGTGCGTGAAGTCAGCGGAGGCATTCCGGTTGGTTTTAAATTAAGTGCCAATCATATCGAGCGCGATATTGAATTTGCCTTACAGGCGAGTGCGGATTACATCATTATTGATGGCCGTGGTGGTGGTACGGGGGCTGCTCCATTAATGTTCCGCGATCATATTAGTGTGCCTACTATTCCTGCATTAGCACGAGCACGGTATTATCTCGATAAGAAAGGTATTGGTCGGGATGTGAGTCTGATTGTGACTGGTGGGCTGCGCGTTCCCAGTGACTTTGTTAAAGCCATGGCCTTAGGCGCGGATGGGATTGCCATAGCAAACAGTGCGATGCAGGCGATAGGCTGTATCGCTGCCAGAATTTGTAATACGAATAATTGTCCGGCAGGTATCGCCACACAAAAACTGGAGTTGCGGCAGCGACTCAAGGTTGAAAGTGCCGGGCAGCGGCTGGCTAATTATTTAAATTCATCGACTGAGCTGATGAAAGTAATGGCAAGAGCCTGCGGACATTCAAGCCTAAATGAATTTAATCATGAGGATATTGCAACTTTTGATCTCAAACTGGCGCAATTATCGGGGATTGATTTTTCCGGATTTGATCCGCAACGGGGTTAAGATTGTGGGTACGTGAAGTCGAACCTTGCCGTGCCTTACAAATACCTGCGCGGAGGTTTGTCAGGCCGCCGCCTCCGCCTGATCCAGTAGTCGTACAATATCACGCGAGATAATCGCAACCTGCTGATAGGCCTGCTCGGCTTCATCGCTGCGTCCTGCATTTTTGTAGTCAATGATCACGCGGATCAATTCATGTAATTTTTCGTGAGGGCCATCGACTTCGATAATGGCCGGTATGTGGCTGTATTTTTCCAGTCCTTCACTGAAATACCATTTACCAAATTTACAATCATGATGAGACACGGCCTCGTCCATGCTTAGCGAAGCCTTACCATCGAGGAAGTCACGCAGACGGGTTTTCCAGTTTAGATGTGCGGCTTTGGCAGCGGAAAGATCCAGGTCGCCTGAGCCACTGCTCATGGTGCGTGTTTTATCGCTCAAGTGAATAGACATATCAGAAAGCGTAACACTGGCATTATGTGCTTCGTCGGCATCACTTGTTGTTTGCTGGGATACGGAAGATATGTTGATCAGGTTCTGGTTAATTTCATTAGCAACCTGGGTTTGTTCTTCTGCGGCGGTGGCAATATGCGCGTTCATGTCATTAATCGTGCTGATAGCGGATTGAATACTGCTTAGGGATGCCTCTGTTTTATGAACAGATTCGACACTGGATTGACCTCGCTCAAGTGCATTGGTCATAACCGCAAGGGAGTCCTTTGTGCCGGTTTGAAGTTTTTCGATCATGCTCTGAATTTCCAGGGTCGATTGCTGGGTGCGACTGGCAAGCGTACGTACTTCATCGGCAACCACCGCAAAGCCCCGGCCCTGTTCACCGGCGCGGGCGGCTTCAATGGCGGCATTTAAGGCCAGTAGATTAGTCTGTTCAGCAATGCCTTTGATCTCATTTAACACGTTGCCGATAGTGTCACTTTCAGCGGCCAGACAGCTTAAAACCTGTGCCGCATTATCGATGTCCCCAACCAGACTGTTAATTTCAGTCTTGCTCTGACTGGCAACCTGTAAACCACTATTGGCTTCATCGTTGGCAGTTTTGGCGGATTCAGCGGCGGTCTCTGCATTTCTTGCCACTTCTTCAACTGTGGCCGTCATTTCATTCATGGCCGTGGCGACCATGTCAATTTCCGCCTGTTGTTTGCTGGAGTTGCTTTGCGTCCGTTCGGTGGCTTCTGAAATTTGTGAGGCGAATGAGGCTAACTGGTTGGCGGTGCTGATGAGATCATGACCTCGTTGTTCAAACTGGGTGGATTGTTTGCGGTAGGCGTCACTCAACGGTGCAATATATTCATCGCAGCCCTGGTTATCAGATGGGTTGTTGAGTAATGCCTGAATAGTTTTTCCCACTGAGTGGTCGTTGAGCTTCAGTCCCAGCAATATGCCCAGGCTGGCAAAGACAAGATCCGAAAAATATTGCAGGCTGCTGCTGAGCAGCCCGCTGTCTACTGAAAAAGCAGCATTGATCAATTGAAACAATAATCTTGAAAAGATCAGCATGATGGCAATTAAGCCTACCAATTTCAGTACGCGTCGATTCACTATAAATACCTCTGGATTTTATATATGAGAATTTAATAACTTATCGGCACGAGTGGGGATTGCTTGAGTCAAAATGGAGATGCCGGCGGTGTTGAAATCTACGTTTTTATTGGGGCAGGTTTAACCTCCCATGCAGATTCGATTTCAATCGTAGTGCCTGTACGGCTGAAGCCGTATCTACAATATGAAGGATTATTTATAATTAAAAATATTGCCCGGATTTGAGGCTGATTTCCAGCTGTTCTTCTGGCTCAGCTGATTCGTGTCGGGGTTGTCGAGGGGGAGGATATAAGCGGTATCTTCAGGTGCGCTGCACAAGGTAGTTTCAAAGCACATTAGTTCATCCCGCCGGAAGGCATGTATTTGCAGTGGCGTATCAACGGGAAGATGGCTGAGCATCTTTTCCAGTTTTTGCCGGTTCACTTTTAGATTATCCACTGCAATGATCAGATCGCCTGCGGACAGACCCGCTTGCATGGCTGGCGAATGGCTAACGATATGGCTGACTTTTGCTCCGCTCAGATCATGACTCAGGCGCGCACCTAAATAAGCGGGGCAGGGAACTTTAGAAGGGGCTTTGCCACCGTTGTCATCGGCGCTCTCGGCGGCTCGCAGTTTAAATTCAAGCCCGATAACGGCCAGTAGTTCCTGCAGTGGTAGATCTTCATTGGCATAGAGATAGCGTTGGAAAAATTCAGACAGATCCTCACCGAGTAACTCTGAAGCCAGGGTTTCAATCTCACCTTCTGCCACTCCCCGACCGGGCTTGCCGTAGTTTTTCCATAACTGACGCATGAGATCGTCCAGTGATATTTTTTGCTGACTTTGTTCGCGCAGAGTGATATCCAGCGCCAGCGCGATCAGCGCGCCCTTGGTGTAATAACTGACAATGGCATTTGGTGCATTTTC
Organism: uncultured Thiohalophilus sp.; assembly: GCA_964575555.1. Classification (GTDB taxonomy): domain Bacteria; phylum Pseudomonadota; class Gammaproteobacteria; order UBA6429; family Thiohalophilaceae; genus JAADGZ01. The sequence goes on from CAZNRP010000003.1 coordinate 50,656, forward strand.
ATCCTGCTTATAGAATTTCGTCCAGGCATCGAAACTGGAATCGGCGACGCTCTGGCTAAAACGTCCCTGACCGCGCCAGACTCGAGTGGCGGTTTGTCCGAGTAATTCGAGATAGCTGTTAAGATCGATCAGGCCGCAGCGCAGCAGGGCCAGATCATCATAATAGGAGGTGATGCCCTCAAAGGCCCAGAGCTGACGGGTATGGGTTTCTTGATCGAGATTATAAGGGCTGAAAACGGCGGGTTTAATACGCTTGATATTCCAGGTATGGAAGTACTCATGGCTGCAGAGGCCAAGGAAACTACGGTAATTTTTATTGACCGTCTCTTCGCCCCGGCGAGGCAGATCATCTCGACTGCAAAGCAGGCTGGTGGAAGCGCGGTGCTCAAGTCCACCATAGCCCTCACCGACGACCATGACTAAAAATACATAGCGATTTATTTCAGGCAGTTCGCCAAACAGGCTGATGTGCTGTTCACAGATGCGTTTGAGATCCCGGCATACGCGATCCATATCAGCATCATGACGGCCACTGATAATAATATCGTGGGGAATGCCGCCGGCTTCAAACGTAGCCTGGGTAAAGCGTCCCATTTCAACCGGATGATCGATCAACTCATCATAATTCTCGGCCTGATAATGACCAAAGCCCTGCTCATTAATGTTACTGCTAGTGAGGCTGCTGGCTACGCGCCAGTCAGTATAAGCCTGACCCTGGCCCTGCGGGGCTAGTAGTTCGACTGAGCAGGCCTGGGTTTCCTGTCCCATGACTTGTAGAAAAACACTGCTGCCATTGAAGTAGGCATGAGTGGTATCCAGGTGTGCGCTGCGTACAGAAAGATCCCATGCATAAACTTGATAAGTGATGATGATGCTAGCTGCGCAGGCTTCGATGGCCCAGGTATTTTTATTATGTCGTTGGCAGTGTAGTGACTGGCTGCTGTCTGATTCGGCGGAAAGCTGGATGATATTTTTGGCAAAGTCCCGAATCATATAGCTGCCGGGAAGCCAGTTGGGCAGGCTGAGGTGCTGGCCTTCGGGATTGGGGTGGTCTATCCGGCAGCGGATTTCATAAAGATGGGCTTCTGGAGAATGGGGAATAATTGAATAGTGTATTGTGGTGTTGGTCGGCATGATGCGTTGATTTTTAATCTCGTTGGGTTTGGTTGTTTGTTTGGTGTTGGTTCTGCCCGGTGTAGATTCGACTTCAGTCGAACAAGTTCGAAGCGTCGGCCCAGCCCCTCGCCCCGTTTGATTGAAATCGAACTTACAGCGAACCTACAGTCGGTTCTGCCCGTATGTAGCAGGCCAGCTTATTTCAGCAGTTCTACCTTAATAAATACCCGGCGTTCATTTTTCTGTTTGCGGCGAGTTGAGTAGGTGATGCCCTGTTCAGATGACGATTCCAGTTCCTGAGTCCCGCCAATTTCGGTCCACTGATCCAGGCCAATAGTGAGGTTGGTTTCAATGCTCTGGGTTTCAATTACGCCGCCGCCCTGTTCACTGAGTTGTTCATTTTTGGGGTGCAGGGTCAGGTAAACTTTATTACCGTTAACGTGAGCACGGAGTTTGAGGCTTGAAGTCACCTTGCGGTAGCTGATTGTCTGGGTTACGGTGCCATCGGCATTAATACGTCTGTCCGCAATGGGAATGGCGTGACCAGTGTTAATCGTGGCCCATTGACCTTCGAGCAATTTCACATGCTGGGATGAGGGCTGCCGGCTGCGTTGCGCGGTGCTGTAGACCTTGGTGGTGATCTTATGCTGCGGGCCTTTGTTGATAATTATTTTTTGTACGTCCGGGCTGTCACTGCTTTGCATGGCTTCAGAATGATTGTGCAGCTGCAGTTTTTCCTGTTCTTCGAAGGCCAGGGTGTCGGTGGAAATGGAAACACGCAGTTGTTTCAGTGCCACATCCAGATCAGCAATGATCTTGCTGAGCTGTTCGAGGTTGGAGCCGGTTGATTTGATAAACAGTTTATAACCCTGTGCCCTTATTGCGCCTTCAGGATGTAGAAAGGCTTTAACCAGAGGCAGGAGATCGTTGGCCGGACGATTGCGGAGATTAAATGTTTCCATCTGCATCACGGCATCCGCCTGTGCCTGCGACTGAAAGCCGGGCATCAGAGCAACAATGAAGAGTAGAATGAACAATACTGCTTGAGGCATGGTTTCAGGTTCCTTAGAATTATAAATACAGCCTGCGTGTTTCATGACAGGGCAGGCTGGTATCCCAGGCTTCATTAAAAAATTCGCTGATTGATTTTACACGAACCCCGGCATGAAAACTAAACCAGCCTTCAAATTGTTCGGCATTCGGCCGGTAGATAATACCCTGTCGGTCAAACAGACAGAAGGACTCAATGTGTTTATTCCAGGTTTCTGCCAGTTGTCGTATTTCAATATACGTGCTCAAACGTCGGGATAACTCAATGATGCGGTGGCCATAGCTTAGTAGATGTCGGGGGTTGCGTAATAACAGGCGAATGCGGGCGTGTTGATTCTGTCGTATCAGAGATTGCAGCCGGGTAATTATTTCCGTGCTGTCATAGAGTTTGTGATCCAGATGGCTGCTGAAAATATCAAGCTGATGTTGGGATTGCTGTAGCATCAGCCAGAAATAACGGTAATTATCCGCCCGGCTATCGAGCGTGTATTCACCACAATCGATACCCAGTTTAAATTTGTCTAAATCAATAGCCATAGCAATCATGTGTTGTTTATACGGAAATAATTAACCTGAATCTGGGATAAGAAAGCCTGGTATAGAAATACCATTCGATATTAATCATTGCATAAGTATTTGCACTATATCCCCTCTCCCTCCGGGAGCTGTCTCTTGATCACATTTTGGCCACTATTATAACTCGTTCCCATGCTCTGCGTGGGAATGCATACGGTGGTGACAGGGTGATGCGAGATATGTCTGAACGGGTGTTGTGAGCTTTACTCTTTCAGAATGAAACTCATATTTTGATGCGGAATACCCGCATCCATATACTCTTCGCCATGCGGAACAAAGCCGTAGCGGGTATAGAAATCGATTGCGCCGGTCTGTGCGGCAAGGAATACTTGTTTGAGTTCAAGTGGACGGGCGAGCTCGATGATTCGCATCAGCAGTTGCTGGCCGATACCCTGATTGCGCCATTTATTCAGAACGGCCATGCGCCCGATGTGGCCATCTTTTAACATGCGTACCGTGCCCACCGGTTGCTGTGTTGCGGTGAGTGCAATGAGGTGGAAAGCATCCTGATCCAGGCCATCCCACTCCAGCGTTGAGGGCACGCCCTGTTCCTTGATAAATACCTGCTCACGCACATAGCAGAGGCCGGCAAAATCTCGGATGAAAGCGACGCGCTTTATTTTAATGGCATCCATGAGGCATCTGGAAACTCAAATTTAGCATGGTTGTAGAGGACGCAGAATAGTTCGATGAAAACCTTGTCATCAAGCCAGGACTGCAGCATTTTTAATTTCAACTGGCGGTGGTTGCAAATAAGCTGGGCAATATAGATCCAGTCAGGCAGGAGATCATATTCATCACCATCAATATAGAGATAGACATGTTCGGCTTCATGGATGAAGGAAAAACGGGAATATTCACTGCGGATAAGTCCACCTGCCCGTTCGAGCTGAGCTTTGAATTCTGCGGGCGTAATATGCGGTTCGCGTTCTTCGGGCAGATCACCGTGTCGGGGTTCAGTGATGTAGCGGCCGAACCAGCGGTTAATCCGATCTGGCTCAGAAACAGCCTGTTGTAAAATACTGTGCACGTCGGTGAGGGTGCGCGGGGTAATTTCGCCCGGGTTTTTCTGGATTTGTAAATCCCGATCTGCATAGCGAAGATCGTCCTTTAGATTTGGAGCGAGATCATCGACATAAGCACTAAGCAGTTCCGCATGGCTGGGGGCGCGAAACCCAATCGAGAAAGTCATGCATTCATCGAGGGCAATACCATAGTGGGCCACACCGGGAGGTAGATAAAGCATATCACCAGGGTTTAATATCCATTCTTCGTCAGCACTAAAGTTCTGCATTATTTTCAGCTCAGTTTTGCTGAGCAGGTTATCCGTATCGACTGGATCAGGATTAATCATCCAGCGGCGGCGGCCGAGTCCCTGCAATAAAAATACATCGTATTGATCCACATGCGGGCCGACCGAGCCCTGCACCGGTGCATAGCTGGCCATGACATCGTCATTTCGCCAGTTAGGAATAAAGTTGAAAGCGTCCCGGAGCAACGCCAGTTCGGGAATGTAGCGGTTGGCTTCCTGTATCAGCAGCGTCCAGTGGGTTTCAGGCAGGTTGGCAAAGCGATCTTCAGCAAAGGGGCCTCGTTCCAGAGTCCACGGTGTGGGTCCGTCTTTTTCAAGAATTAGACGGGATTCAACCTCGTCATCACAGGCCAGCCCGGCGAGCTCGTCAGGATTGACCGGCGTGGAAAAGCCGGGGAAGGCCTGGCGAATCAGCAGGGGTTTCCTGTGCCAGTATTCGCTCAGAAATTGCTTTTCGGTAAGTACGCCCAGAGGGTTGGTTTTTCTGAAGGAACGACTGCTGTTCGCACTATTCTGATTTTTAGGTTTATGCAACATCGACTAAGGCGGCCTGTTAGTTTATGGGTAGCGAAAAATTCGTGTCTGCTACGAATAAAGTTTAGCGCCTGTTGCTGGTATTGCAGCATATGCGCAACTATATCCGTGATACCACAAAATGCAGGTTTCACGGGTATAAAGTATCGGTATATAGGCTAGATTTCTTTAGCTTGCTGGATGGCATTACCAATATAATTTGCCGGGGTGAGTTCCATCAGCTGCTGTTTTGCGGTAGCCGGGATATCCAGCTTCTCAATGAATGCCTGCATGGCCGCAGCATTGATGCGCTGGCCCCGGGTCAGTTCTTTGAGCTTTTCATAAGGTTTCTCAATTCCGTAACGGCGCATCACGGTTTGCACTGGCTCGGCCAGCACTTCCCAGTTGTCATCCAGATAGGCAGCCAGGCGGGCTTCATTGATTTCCAGCTTGTTAATGCCGCGGAGAGTGGATTGCCAGGCAATCATGGCGTGAGCAATTCCGACCCCCAGATTTCGTAATACGGTAGAATCGGTCAGATCTCGCTGCATGCGGGAAATGGGAAGCTTGGCCGATAGGTGGCCAAAAATAGCATTGGCCAGTCCCAGATTGCCTTCGGAGTTTTCAAAGTCTATGGGGTTGACCTTGTGTGGCATGGTCGAAGAACCGACTTCGCCGGCGATGGTTTTCTGCTTGAAATAGCCCATGGAAATATAGGTCCAGATATCGCGGTCAAAATCTAGCAGTATGGTATTGAAGCGGGCCAGGGCATCGAACAGTTCGGCGATATAATCGTGAGGTTCGATCTGTATGGTATAGGGGTTGTAGCTCAATCCCAGTGAGGTAATAAAGCCCTTGGCAAAATCTGCCCAGTCTATTTCCGGATAGGCACTGAGGTGGGCATTGTAGTTGCCGACCGCACCGTTGATTTTTCCCAGCATTTCAATCGACGCTATTTGTTCGCGTTGACGCTGCAAGCGGGCGACCACATTGGCCATTTCCTTGCCGACGGTGCTGGGGGAAGCGGGCTGGCCGTGGGTATGGGAAAGCATGGGAATGGCTGCATAGTCATGCGCCATTTTACGGATGCTGTCGATAACTTCATCTAATTGTCCGAGAATGATCTGGTTACGGGCTTCGGTGAGCATCAGCGCATGGGAGAGATTATTGATGTCTTCGGAGGTGCAGGCGAAGTGGATAAACTCACTGACATTTTCCAGCTCATCATTGCCGGCGATTTTTTCTTTGAGAAAATACTCTACGGCTTTAACATCGTGATTGGTACTGCGCTCAATATTTTTGACCCGCTGCGCATCCTCGAGTGAAAATTGATCTACAATGCCATCAAGGATTGATTGAGCATGTGCAGAGAATTCGGGAACTTCGCTGATTTGCGTGGCGGCGGCAAGGTGTTGTAACCAGCGCACCTCAACCAGTACGCGGTGGCGTATTAGTCCAAATTCACTAAAAATTGGGCGTAATGTTTCAGTTTTGCTACCATAACGGCCATCAATTGGGGATACTGCACTCAGACTGTTTAATTGCATAAATCTCAATCCAGAAAAAATTAATAAAAATGTAATTGGAGACGATGTTTGAAAAACGCCCATCATACACTATTCACTTTCAGTTCGTCATTTGTAGCACGACAAAAATCATCTAATTCAGTGATTTTATTGCGATTTCCAGATGTCTCAGCATTTCCTGCTGCAGCATAAATCCGCCATTGCTCAATTAAACACAGGATCGATATCAGCATCCTGTGTGTCGGCATGCCTGCGGGCATTTAAGTTGAGTTCGCTGAACCTGCTATTTTTATCTCTATTTTTATATGGCTGGTCATTGCCGGTATTTTCGGAACCGGCAGGTAGCATGGATTCAACTATTGATGCTGGAAATACTGCTGTGATACCTGAAAGCTCAGTTGAAGAAAATGCGACTGAAGTAAAAACAAAACAGGATGAAAGTCCTGCGGGAGACGGTGCTGCATCAGCATCCACTCGTGCTAAGGATGAAGCCGCAGCAAATATAAGTATTGCCGATGAGTCATTGGCTGAGGTTGAAACGGAACCGGCAGTTACTGAAGCGGGGGAGGCTGCCGCCGTGGTCGCAGCTCCTGTTGTGAACGAAGCTGAACAGGCTG
>CAZNRP010000003.1:57465-60923 GCA_964575555.1 uncultured Thiohalophilus sp.
GGGGAGGCTGCCGCCGTGGTCGCAGCTCCTGTTGTGAACGAAGCTGAACAGGCTGGCCCCGAATCTGCCGCGTCAAGCTCAAGCGTAGTTGAGGAAAATGCTGCCGCCGAAACACCCGTCGCCGCAGACTTGGCAGAAACCGGTGAGGCGGTGGTTCCTGCCGCAGGTGCTGCCGCCGTGATCGCCGCTCCTGTTGTGAACGAAGCTGAACAGGCTGCCCCTGAATCCGCTGCGTCAAGCTCAAGCGCGGTTGAAGAAAATGCTGCCGCCGAAACACCTGCTGAAGTGGAATCTGCGGTTACTGGTGAGTTGGTGGTTCCTGTCGCAGGTGCAGCCGCTGTGATCGCAGCTCCTGTTGTGAACGAAGCTGAACAGGCTGGCCCCGAATCTGCCGCGTCTGCCCCAACCGCATCGGAAGAAAATACAGGGTCAGCCGAGGTTCCCGCTGACGCATCGACAACGGGCAAAGCTGTGAGTGATGAACTAAAAACGGGGGGGGCTGCAGCTGCCATTGTTGTTGATGAAAAGGAGGTTCTGCCAGCGGAAGATATGAGAAACAAGTCGGCCGGGCTGGAACCTGTTGAATCTGAACAGGCGGTAGAAAATTCTTATCAGGTGAAGCGTGTGGAATTTCTGGCGGGTATTTCACTGATGAACTTTGGCTATACTGAATATGATGTTGATAATGCCTGGCTGGATGAAGAAAGCGGTGTGTTGCCGGGGCTGCTTCTGGGAGGCACCTTGTACTGGACCAACTGGTACGCTTCTTTGATGTTAAATTATCATTTTGGTGATGTTGAATATCAGGGGCAAACTCAGTCCACTGATCCTGATTTGTCGGGTTTGCCGATTAACAGTCGTACTGGCACCGATATTTTTGATACCACGGCAATTGCCGGCTATCAATTTTCGGCACTGACTGCCTATGGCGGCCTGGGCTATTATTACTGGCGACGTAATATTCGCCCGACCACGACAGACAATGGCCTGTCTGTTGCCGGGGTACTGGAGTTTTATTCCTGGACTTATGCGATTCTGGGTTTGAATGTACCCGTTGTTAAAAATGAAGACTCCCATTTCAATCTGGACATTCGTGCAACACGGATGCTGGATGCCAACATGGAAGTTGATTTTCAGGGTTTTGGTGGTTTTGATAATGCTATGCTAAATTTAGGTGAAGACTGGGGGGTACGTCTAGCCCTTCCCTGGACCTTCTCTGCGTTTGATGAGAACACTATGATAACCGTGGAACCTTATTACTCGACCTGGAACATAAAGCGCAGCAGTGTGACTGAGCTGACTATAAATGGACAGGGTACGGGATCCGGTGTTGTTGAACCACGCAGTGAAACCCGTAATTATGGCATTTTGATGTATATTCGTTTTTTAATGTAGAGCGGTTTTTGAGTCGATATCGTCAACCAGCAGTTTGCGTAGCATTCCCAGCATTTCGGGTGAATAATTTGAAAATTTAAGAGCCAGTCCATTTTTATCAATGCGAATAATAGTGGATGGAAAAGTGACCGTATTATCGCCGTCACTGAGAGAAACACTGATAGCACGTTGCGCGCTAATGTTGATACCAGGTGCAATTTTAAGGTACATGCCGCCCATGCCGATATTGTCAGTTTTACCACTAACAAACGTATCTTTTGAGTCAACTAAAGCATTAAGCTGAATAGGCTTACGTTCGTTCCAGCGCTTTTCCATCCATTATCTCCTTGAATTGTATTAAATTAACTGTTTTATTTTATAGGCCGTTGTGGCCAATTGATCAAAGCTGCATCACACTTTTTTGTATGTTGATGCTAATTAGCATCTTTTTCTTGTTTGTAGTAAATATCGCAGTAATACGCTGGCTTGTATCTAAGGGTATTCCCTAGAAATAAAACCCACATTCAGTATTGTTTTACAGTGTTGGCTTGACCGTAAAGAAAGAATTTAGTGTGATTATTTTGAAATGACTGGGTTGCTGCCACTGCCAGGCCTGAATTACCGGTTCCGATGAGTCTGGAGTGCCGGTAATTGGCAAAAGATTCTGGCAATCTTTATGGCAACGGCTTTAAGCAGGGGGTGCGTTATTCTTCTCGGTAAATAATACCTGGATTTATCAATAGTTCATTGGCATGAAGTTGGTTGAGCGGGCAGCCTTCTGTGTCGCACTCAGCAAGTCTGTCATAGACATACTTGTGGCCTTCACTTTCAATTGATTCATAAATAGGTTTACCAAGGTGTGAACCAATTGGGCGGCCATAAGAAGTATTTTCCATCTGTCTCTCCTGTTAGTGATAGCGGGTAATGAAACCGAGTTTTGTTGTTCTTAGTCGCTATCGGCGCACAGAATGGCAACTTTAGTAAATAATGGACAGGGGACAAAAACTGTGAGTACAGGTGCAGTTTTATACATGATAGGCCCGAATTTGGCCTTGGCGGTGCAAGTTTTGCTTAGCAACCTGGGTCTGAATCACGTATTATATTGGGCTTTGGATCTACCGCCACAGAAATGTGGCAGGTAAAAAAATGGTCATTAATTCAATGTATTATGGAGACCTATGAAAAAATTAATTTTACTGCTGTCCCTTATATTGCTTTTACCTGCCTGTACCACAATACCTGCAAATACTAGTCTATTTAAGATTAAATATAAGGAGTTAATGAACAACGCCAGTTCAGAAGCAGTGATGGTGGATATCGAACAGTTTAAGGAATTAGATGAGCTTGCTTCAACGGATAGTGAACACATGCAGGCGAAACTGGCTCTGGCTTTTGCTTATTACAAGGACTTACAGTTTGCGGTGAGTGTTGAGCATCTGGAAGCCTTTATTAATAACTATCCTAGCTATCCGCATCTGGATTACGTGCTCTATTTACGTGCCCTGGCGACTAAAGCACAGGGTAAGCTGGAGTTAACTCAGGCAATTAATAATATTTCAGCAAATACTTCCTACCCGGAAAAATTACGCCTGGCGCATACCTATTTTATTGACTTGATCACGCGCTATCCTAAAAGCCAGTATTCCAGTCAGGCGCTGAACTTCATGAAGAATATTCGTACTAATCTGGCGGCCTATGAAATGTTTGTTGCCCGTTATGATTTAGTTGAAGGAAACTATGAGGAAGTTATTCGGCGTTGTCGGTACGTAATCGAGTTTTATGAAAATACTCCCGTTGTGAATCAGGCCTATAAATTACAGGCCAGGACTTACCGGTTAATGAAGCAACCTGAACAAGCGGAAAAAATTGAGAAAATACAAAAACAGAAGCTGGCCGAACAGGAGTCGGGTTCTCATTAATTAAATAGTCTTCAGGGTCAGGTCTTGCAATCAAGCATTTAATTAATGACCATATTGGATTAATTTCTCTTATGATAATTAACCACAGAGGATAGCAAGGCTTACTTGCTGTATTAATCATTGCCTAAGTATTCGCATATATTTTATCCCCTCATCCCAATATTT
>CAZNRP010000004.1:0-16111 GCA_964575555.1 uncultured Thiohalophilus sp.
CCTGAGCAACGCCGAAGGGCTTCCTTCGACAAGCTTCCTTCGACAAGCTCAGGACAAACGGTTGGTTCAAATAGATGACAGGTTCTATTGTAAGGTTTGACTGAAGTCAAACCTACATAACCAATACCAGGAGACAGCCCAGAGGGAGAAAGGGTTATAGTGAAAATACTTATGCAACGATTAATAATAATGACGTTAACTATTTGTCCGGCAGATTCAGGATCGTCGTTATTCACCATTTATGCATGGACTTCGGCTAGGACCACACCAGAATGATGGCTGTCCGGGGATGAGCAGTTGCCAATGATTAATAATATGCGGGTGAACCGGTTTTATTTATTCGTCAGTCTGTTGGCTGGCATGATCCTCCCCTTTGCCTTTGCGCCTTTTTCATTTTTTCCACTGGCGGTTATATCACCGGCCATATTATTTTATTTATATTTACATCTTTCTACTGCCCGTGCGGCTTTGGCTGGTTTTGTTTTCGGTCTGGGGTATTTCGGTGTGGGCGTGTCATGGGTATATGTTGCCTTTCATGATTTTGGTAATACAGCGGTTTTAATTTCAGCCATGATGACGGCTATTTTTGTTTCCGTACTTGCCTTATTACCCACCCTGCAATCTTTTCTCAGTGTTTACCTGTTAAATAAAATTCGTTTAGCCAGCCAGGTAAAGACTGATAAGCCTGTCCTGTTATTATTGTTTCCCTCGCTATGGGGTTTGACTGAATGGCTGCGAGGCTGGCTGTTTACCGGCTTTCCCTGGCTTAATCTTGGCTACTCACAAATCGACAGTCCTTTGGCCGGTTATGCCCCGCTGCTCGGCGTGTATGGGCTTTCTTTATTGTTGGCTGTGTCATCCGGTTTGCTTGTGCTGTTATTTCTAAATCGGCGTGTAACCAAGCTTGTATTGGGATCGTTGCTAGTCGTATGGTTGGGCGGTTTTCTGCTGGGGAAATATGAGTGGACCGAAGTATCCGGCAAGCCGATAAGTGTCAGTCTGGTACAGGGCAATATGCCGCAAATCACCAAGTGGGATCCGGTGATGATGCAGGCACGATTGGATATTTATGCGAGTTTGAGTCGTGAACACTGGGACAGTGATCTCATTGTCTGGCCGGAAAACGCGATGACAACTTTTTATAATGATCTGGAGGAGAGTTACTTTACCCCACTGTTACTTGAAGCGCGCGAAAATAACACCGATCTTATTATTGGTGCACCGGTAATGGATGATGATGGGGTACGCTATTACAGCAGTTTAATCAGTCTGGGGGATGAGCAGCATATTTATAATAAACGTCATTTGGTTCCCTTTGGTGAATTTATGCCGCTACAGGATTTACTCCGTGGCATTGTCGGTTTTTTTGAATTACCGATGTCAGGATTCAGTCGAGGTGAACGACATCAACCGCCCCTGCGCGCGGCGGGACAATTACTGGCCCCGTCGATTTGTTACGAAGATGCTTTCGGCGAGGAGCTGATCGATTTTTTACCGCAGGCAAGCCTGCTGGTGAACGGCAGTAATAATGCCTGGTATGGTAATTCCTTTGCGCCACATCAGCACTTGCAAATTTCACGCATGCGCAGTCTGGAAACCGGTCGCGATTTATTGCGCGCAACTACGAATGGTATTTCCGCTATCGTTGATGCTAAAGGCCATATTCTGCAACGCTCAGCGCAGTTTGAAACCACGGTGATCAGCGGGCAGGTACAACCTCGCCGTGGAGCAACCCCTTATGTTCGGTTTGGTAATACTCCTGTAATATTTGTGTTAGTGTTTATGTTACTTATCGCAACGCGATATATTCTCATTCTATTTATAAAGTCAGCAAAGGGTAATCCCCTATAGCCGGTCGCTACGGCTTCAATCATACATACTCGTTTAATATCGAGCATCTATATCTTTTGTCATAGTTTTCACCTCTTTTCTATCTCGTTAGAATATTAAAATAGATATTGCTGGTATTTTCTATATTGGTTTTAGTAGAATAAAAACATAAAAAATAACGCTACGGATAGTTTGTTGAGTTACAGGGAAATGTATCGATTTTTTTCTGCTACTCCCTTCACTTATTCACTGGCGTCAATGCAGTAGTCAGCCTGTCTGTCTTACCGTTCACTATTCAACATGGTTGATGTAAGTAGTAACTAATATGCTTCTGGGGAGAATGCAAATGAATGTCAAACAAATTTCTTATTGGGTTTCGGGTCAGCAAGGTTTTATTAAAGCCCTTACCGCATTATCATTGTCACTGTTACTGGCCGCCTGTGGTGGTGGTTCTAGTAGTGATGGTGATGGCCTCTCTGCACGTTTAAACCCAGATGGTTCACCGGCAAATTCATCAGGCAATAATGGTGCGACGGGGACAGGAGGAACGGGTACCTCGACAACACCGGTGGCAAATTCAAATCTCACCGTTGATTTCAGCAGCCCCACGCAAGTCAACTTTGGCTCGGCTATTACGATTAATGCATCCACTACTAATGCACAGGGTGCGGTTTCTTATGCGCTCACCGGCGCGCCTGAAGGCATGTTGATTGATAGCGCTACGGGTGAAATAAGCTGGACGCCGACAGGGTTAAATTTCGGCAAAGATACACAGTTTAATTATCGTGTGAGCGCAACGGATAATGCAGGAACCAACACGATGGTCGGCAGTGTGACAATTACCGATGCGAGTATTCAACCGCTGGTTCGAAGTAGTGCACGTGTTCCCACAAAACAGAATTCAATTCATATTGGTGACTTTGATGGTCTGGCCGGAAATGAAGTGTTGGTCACTGATAATATTTCTTTAATTTATACCCTTAAATGGGATGATACACTGAATGGTGGTCAGGGTGATTTTTATCAGGAATGGGTCTATCCCTATAGTCTTGGCAATCAGGGCAATATTGATGCAATCGATGCCGCCGATGTGAATGCTGATGGTCGGCTGGATATTATAGTTCTCAATGGTAATACTGTCAGTGTGATTGACGGGGCAACGCGTAGTTTGATGTATTACTACGAGATTACCGATGCAATTAAAGGCTATGCCGTGTTTGCACGAAATATCGATGTAGATGCCGCTATTGAAATTGTGACCCTGGTATCCAAAGGCCCGGCACAGGAACAGCTAAATGTCTTTACGATTCCAGCAGGACGTAACCGGACACTGAATAATGACTGGACAAGCCCGGTTGATAATTATGGTAGCGCCATGACCATCGGCAATATGGATTTCGCGGATGTGCAACTGGAGATAGCCACTTCGGCTGGTTATGTGTTTGATGGGATAAGTTTCAATGATGAATATTTAGCGGCTAAGCCACGTTATGGTTTTGGTGATCAACTTGTTGCCGCTGATCTGGATGGTGATGGTGTTAAAGAAATCGTGGGTCTTTACTCTGACTCAGGAATAGGTGAAGTTGAAGTCTTTAGTTTACATGAGCAGTCTGGTTTGTTTGGTGATCTTGCCACTGTGCGTGATCCAGATACGACACGTTGTTCTATTGCCGCTATTGATAGTGATAATAATGGTGTGGATGAAATATATCTGGGTGAATGCGTTAATTCTGGCGCTTCAGATGGAGAACTGTTGGATGTTTATACGGCAACGAATCGAGCATCATTTTCAGGGGCAACATTATATAGACAAGCAACAGCTAGTTTCACCAGTGATCGCTTATTTGGTGGTTTTGTCAGTCTAGTTATTGGTGACGTAGATTCTGATAATGATCTAGAAGTGGTTTGGGGAAATAAAATAACCAGCGATAAATATAATGCGATCACTGTAATGGATTTATCGACCAGCCTGGATGCGGGTGAAATGGTGATTGCCCGGCAGAATACAAATTTAGCATTGTTTGATACCGCATTTACGGGAGCTGTTGATTTTCTATATGCTCCTGGTACTCGCTATGCAACATTTATGTCAAGCACAGGTACTGCTGAGAAAGACTTTATTTCGGAAGAATCATATAACTCGGCGGCTCGTTTTTCCTTTATTGATTATGATTCAGGTAGGGTTGCTATTTCGTCGCGCATATCCAGAACTAATTCAATTACAGCGGGACAAAAAGTAATAGCGGCAGATATAAGTGGTATTGGTTATGAGCAACTCATTTTTAGTGGTGGGTTTTTAGCGCTAAGTAGTGAATTTACCTCTTATGAGTTAGTTGATTTTGGCGCGAACCTAAACCATCCAAGAGAATCAGTGCATGGTGGTTGGCTTCCCGAAACGGCATACACTGTTGATTATGGTCTAGAGGGAAATTGGAGTGCGGTATTTGATCTGGCAAATCTCGATAATGATAGCGATCTTGAAATATTAGGGTTTATGAAAAATTACCTGTTTTCATATGAGACAACATTGGTATTCCAGAATTGGCAAAGCATTCGCATTGATGGGCAAGGAATTGATATTAAAATTGAAGATGTCAATGATGATGGTGAAAATGATTTAGTTCATCTCACCGATACAGGGCTTTATATTCGTATGCGTGACAATGATCCCCAGCATCAGGTTAGTAGTTTTTACGACACTATATTTTTATTCGACAACCTTTTTCAAGGTACAACACTAACCGCTATGCAGATTGTTGATATAAATGCCGATGGACAGAAAGAAATTATCGTAAGCGCAAAGACAGACACGGGTGGAACCATTTACATTCTTGATAATACAGCAGCGGTTCTGGCCGAAGTGGCCGTCGATGGTGAGATCACCGATTTCCAGAAAGGACAGATGGACAACTCGGTACTTGCTGCATGGAAAACTGCGGGTGATGCCAATAGCATTGATACCGCGTATATCAGTGAGTTTGCGATTAGCCGCGATATGCAGACCGTCACTGAGATTATGCGCTCGCCGGCACTATTAGGGGCGGTGAGTCCACACAGCATGAATTATACCGATGATAATAGTCGGTTATTGGTGGGGACTCGCTATGGTATGTATGTCACCCGCTAAATACTTGTTTAACAAGTGGGCTAGCCTGAATCTGTAGGGTCGGCTTCAGCCGTACTTTTTATCGGACCAGAAATAAACTGGCGAGGCCAAGGAAGGCAAAAAACCCCATCACATCAGTGATGGTGGTTACCACAACAGAGCCCGCTAAGGCCGGGTCAATACCAAAGCGACGCAGTAATAACGGAACCGTTGCCCCGGCAATCGCGGCAACTATCAGGTTAATGACGATTGCCGTTGCGATTAGCAGACTCAGGCTGAGGTTGTTAAACCAGATGCCGGCAATACCGGCAAGCACAATAGCCCAGATAAGGCCATTCCAGACTCCCACCCAGAGTTCTTTAGTAAACAGTATTCGGGCATTACTGGCACTGATCTGCCCCAGGGCAATCCCGCGAATCACCAACGTCAGGGTTTGTGTGCCTGCGATGCCGCCCATGCTGGCAACGATGGGCATCAGAATTGCGAGCGCGACAAACTCTTGAATGGTGCCCTGGAATATCCCAATCACCCAGGAGGCGAGCAGGGCGGTAAGCAGGTTGACACCGAGCCAGACTGCACGGTGTTTGGTGCTGGTCATGACCGGCGCAAACATATCGGTTTCTTCATCCAGCCCGGCCATGCTCAGTAATGAGTGATCGGCATCATCCCTAATTACATCGACCACATCATCAATGGTCACGCGACCGAGCAGCATGTTTTCTTCGCTGATGACGGGGGCGGTGATCAAATCACGATGCTGGAACAGGTTGGCCACTTCACGTGCCGGCATATCTGCGGGAATGGCATTTTCATCATGTTCCATGACTTCATGAACGCTGGCATCGGGATCGTGAGTGAGTAATGCCGTGAGAGGTAACAGGCCAAGATAAAGCCCATCCCGATCAACCACGAAAAGGCTATCGGTTGAGGCCGGGATTTCACCTCGGCGACGCAGATAGCGCAGTACCACATCCAGATTTATATCGGCGCGGACTGTGATGGTATCCAGATCCATCAGACCGCCAGCCGTGTCTTCTGGATAATAGAGTACGGCTTTTAGGCGATCTCGATCCTGTTGCTCCATCGACAGTAATAATTCCTGCACCACATCACGGGGCATTTCTGGAAATAGATCGGCTAGATCATCTTCATCCAGTGCCTCGGTGGCGGCCACCAGATCTTCGGGATCCATTTTCTCGATAAAGGTGGCACGGATATTATCATTGAGGTGTAGCAGCACCTCACCTTCCGCTTCAACCGGGAGATGGGGCCAGATTATTTCGCGTTGATCGCTGGGTAGAGATTCCAGCAGGTGAGCAATTTCAGCCGGGTGCATTTTCTGTAAAATGGACTCGATCTTGTCCATCTGCTGCGCGCGCAAGGCCCGGGTAAATTTTTTCAGGTAATTTCGGGTTTCTTCTTTTGTTTGTGTGGCGACCATGAATCACTCCGCTGTGTGCGCAAAGTGTAGCAGGGGCGGAATGTAATTGGGAGAAAAAGTCTTATCTTTTAGCAAGATAGCAGTAAGTTTTCGTAGCCTGTTTTTGCATCCCTGTAGGTGCGGCTTCAGCCGTGCCTACAATAAGGAATCCCCATTCGCCTGTGGCAGGGTAGTCCTTGTCATTTAGTTAACAAATAAAGTAATAGCAGGTTACTTATTAGCAGAAGGGAACTTATCACCTGCCAGACCCGTAGAGGGTTGCGTTCAATCAAGGGTACGTAATCCTGATTGACCAGGGTAGAGTCCGGCTGGTTCAAGGCATAGGTGAACTCGGAGAGTATACTGAAACGATGCTCCGGTTTAATCTGCACCGCCTTCTCCAGCGCTTTATCCATCCACGCAGGGACTTCAGGATTAAATTGTTTGATCGATCTGTAATTTACCCGGCGAAGATTACGAGCCGAAAGCTCTTTACCGTAGGGCAGTTTTTTGCTGAGTAATTCATAGGCAATAACTCCCAGTGAAAAAATATCCGAGGTATTACCGGCCTGTTCACCGATGTGATATTCCGGCGCAGTATAGTTAATCGTGCCCTGCAGGTTATTGGTTTCCAGCGGCGTAGAAATTTCTTCAATGCCGGCGATTTTGGTTGAACCAAAATCAATGATTTTTAAGGTGCCATGCTCATCCACCAGAACATTTTCCGGCTTTAAATCCTGGTGAATCATTTCCATACGATGAAAAGCACGTAGTCCCTGTGCAATTTGTGCAATAAAATTTCTGACTTTATTTAGTGAGGGTCGGGGCTCATCGTCCATCCACTGGCGCAGGGTGCGGCCTTCGATAAATTCGCTGATGTAATAAAGCGCAGTACGCCTGCGTTTAATTTTCAGTACTTTCATGACATGCGGATTATTAATGCGTCGTCCCGCCCATTCCTCGTGCAAAAAATGATGAATAAAATCCGGATCATCGTCAAAGTTAACCGATGGGGCTTTGAGAACAACCCGCTGTTCTGTTTCACTATCCTGGGCCAGATAGACTTCGGTACGCTTGTTGGAAAATAAATGGCGCAGGATTTTATAACCATCCAGAATCATCCCGGCTTCTAGTGGTGGTGGAAATGGTAATTCAATCAGCTTGTCGTAAAACTCATTTTTATTTTCAGTGGGGAGTTGTTCAATTTTGAAAATCTGGCAACTGAGGTTATCGTTGCTTTTATTTTCTTCAGCCTGTTTTACGATGGCATCGCAGGCGGCTTGTAAATCCTGCTTATTATTCAATAAATTGTTTTTTATATTTTGATCATTTATAAATTCATAAACCCCATCGGTGAGCATGACAAAGACATCATCCACTTCAAGTGGTAGCGAACGGTAGTCAATATCAAGGTGTAATTCGATACCCATGGCGCGTGCTAGATAGGTTTTTTTCTCACTCACACTGACACGATGATCACGAGTAAGTTGTTCGAACTCCTTATTACGCAGTCGATAAATGCGGGTGTCACCGACATGAAAGATGTGTGCGGTGTTGGATTTCAGCACCATCGCGGTGAGCGTGGTGACCATACCTTTATGGCTGTTGTAGCGGCGTTGCCCCTGACCATAGAGCCAGTGGTTGAGTGCGGTAAGAATTTTTTGTGCAGATGTTTTAACAGTCCAGCTTTCCGGAGTGCTGAAATAATCAGATAGAAAACCACTGACGCAGGCCTGGCTGGCCTCTTTGCCGGCATCACTCCCACTCATGCCATCGGCAATGACCGTGGCAATCCCCTTGGTGTTCAGTAAAGGACCTTCAGGAATGTAAACACCGCAGGCATCTTCATTTTGCGGTTTAGCCCCGGCGATACTGGTGGAGGCGGATTTGATAGCAAGTGAAGTGGTCATGGTTTTAGTATAATTGTTTTTAAAAAAATATTTCACCGCAGAGGACGCAAAGGTTTTGAATTACAACATAATAATTTTTTGCGACCTCTGCGGTGAGTAGTTTTTTGTTGGGCTTCGTGTTACTCGGCCCAACCTACTGATTTTCTGTTTTTATTCCACTTCAATCATTTGCACCGTACCATCGGGCAGGATTTCATGCATGTGGCCTTTGGGTTCTTCTAACATCAGGAACAGGGCAATTAAGGTGAACACGGCCGCACCGGCAATGACCATAAAAAAGATGGCGGGAGAAACAAATGAAAGCACGGTTAAAAAACTGACCGCCCCGACATTGCCATAGGCACCGGTCATACCAGCAATTTGACCAGTAAGGCGGCGCTTTACCAGGGGTACAATCGCAAACACCGCACCATTGCCCGCATTTACAAAAATAGAACAGAAAATAGTGACCATGATGGCGGCGGCTATTGACCAGCTGCTATCGATAAAACTCATTAAGACATAGCCAACTGCCAGACCGGTCATGATGATGGTCAGTGAACGTTTACGTCCATAATTATCGCTGATCCAGCCACCGGCTGGACGCATGATCAGATTCAGGGCGGCATAAATTGAGGCCACCAGTCCGGCCATTACCGGGGATAACTCAAAGGTATCCAGGAAAAACAGGGGCAGCATTGATACTACGGCAAGTTCTGAACCAAAGGTCACCATGTAAGAAAGGTTGAGTACCGCGACCTGTTTGAATTTGTAGCGTTCAATTTCTGCTGCCGGTTCACTGAATATATGTTTGTTGACCTGATAAATACGCACGGTCTGAAATAAATAAAGGCCGACAAGTGTTGCATAAATGATATTGACCACGGTGGCATCCAGCATGCCAAGGTTGCTGGGGCTTAATTTCCAGGCCAGCACTGCCAGTGCGGCATAAAGTGGAATATTCATAATCAGATAAAGAAAGAAGTCCAGACTGCTGGTGATTTCAAGTGCACCGTTACGCTTGGGTTTGAAATAAGTTGAGCCTTTCGGTGTATCTGAAGTAGAGAAAAAGTAGACGGCTGAATACAACAGCGCCAGTACACCGGTGCTGCCCACGGCCCAACGCCAGCCATCGTCACCGCCAAACATCAGCGCCACCGTGGGCAGTGTTACTGCGGCTGCCGCCGAGCCAAAGTTGCCCCAGCCACCATAAATACCCTGGGCAATACCGGTTTGTTTAGCTGGGAACCATTCACCAATCATGCGAATACCGATAACAAAACCGGCACCGACGAAACCCAGTAAAAAGCGCATCAGCGCAAGCTGTTCGTAGCTGTCGGCAATGGCAAAGCCAAAGCAGAGGAAGCTGGAGGTAAATAAGAGCAGGGAGAAAATACGGCGGGGGCCAAAGGCATCCACCAGCATACCGACGATAATGCGCGCGGGAATGGTCAGAGCAACGTTTAGAATCAGCAGCGTTTTGATTTGTTGATCATCGAGACCCAGCGAGTCGCGCATTGCACCTAGCAAAGGGGCATGGTTAAACCAGACTAAGAAGCTTAAAAAAAAGGCAAACCAGCTCAGATGCAGAATGCGGGTTTTTCCGCTAAAAGAGAGAAGGTTAAGTTTGTCGGCATCACTGGCCATGTTGCTACTCCAAGAATTAGTCTAATTTTTGTTACCCTTAAGCAAGTCATGTGCCAAACTCTAAACCCATGAAACTAATAGGAAATCATTTATAATGCTGAGTCGTTCATGTGCGTTTCTAGTGCATGAAGCTTCAATTTAATCGATGCGGGCTTAATTTATTATGATTTCCTGTCGCTACACAGCTTTGTCTCATGGTGCCCTGCAGGAAGGGTAGAAAGTCGAAGCTGCAACGAGAATCCCCGTTGTTTGCGGCGCGGTTATTTACAGAGAAAACTGATAAATGGAGCCAGTGTGCTTGCAAGAGGGCAAGCGGGATACTGTTGCAGAACATTACCTTACTATAATGGTATATTCCTTGGTTGCACTGTTATGGTGCAGGTTGCATCATGGCAATTACGGTGAATTTATCAGCATTACGCCTGTTGCCGAGGCGCTAAGACCTTGATATGCACTATCTTTGCACATGAATTCAAATGGGTCGAGTGTACTGTGTCAGGTGACATATGGAATGATTCCAAATAAAAACAGTAGGTTATATTTCTCTGTGGAGAGAATATTTAATTATGGCATATACTTTGCAGACGGTAGGCGACATGCGTGGCGATATGAGCCACGGGATAAAGAATATTTCTGGAGCTGAAAATGAAAGAAAGACTGGTGGTAATCGGAAATGGAATGGCGGGTATCCGCACGATTGAGGAGCTGCTCAAGGTAGCACCCGATACCTATGATATTACCGTGTTTGGGGCTGAGCCGCACTGCAACTACAATCGTATCATGCTTTCGCCAGTGCTGGCGGGAGAGAAAACCATTGATGACATTATTTTAAATGATGAACAATGGTATGCCGATAATAATATTACCCTGTACAAAGGTAAGACGATTAATCAGATCGATCGTATCAAGCACAAAGTGGTTGCCGAAGATGGTACAGAAGAAGTCTATGATCGCCTCTTGATTGCCACCGGTTCCAATCCCTTTATTATTCCTGTTCCCGGTCATGATCTTGAGGGTGTGGTTGCTTTCCGCGATATTCGCGATGTTGATTTAATGCTGGAGGCAGCGGCTAAGCATAAACATGCGGTGGTCATCGGAGGTGGCTTGCTTGGACTGGAAGCCGCGAACGGATTAATGGAACAGGGTATGAGTGTGACTGTTGTGCATCTCATGGATACCTTGATGGAACGCCAGCTTGATAATGCGGCGGCTGAGATGTTGAAGACTTCACTTGAAGAGCGTGGCCTGAATTTCCTCATGCAGGCGCAGACCGAAACCATTATTGGTAAAGGTCGAGTTGAAAAAGTTCGCTTTAAAGATGGCACGGAAATTTATGCTGATCTGGTAGTCATGGCCGTGGGCATTCGTCCTAATATGGAACTGGCGAAAAGCAGTGGTATTCATTGTGAGCGTGGCATTGTCGTCAACGACACCATGCAGACCTTTGATCCACGGGTGTACTCAGTGGGTGAATGTGTACAGCATCGCGGACTGACCTATGGTCTGGTGGCCCCCTTATTTGAAATGGCAAAAGTTTGTGCCAATCATTTGGCCAAATACGGTATTGGTCGTTACGAAGGTTCGGTTACCTCAACCAAGTTAAAAGTTACCGGCATTGATTTATTTTCAGCGGGTGATTTCACCGGTAATGAAAATACAGAAGAACTGGTTTTTCAGGATGCCTCACGGGGTGTTTATCGTAAATTGATCGTGCAGGACAGTCGCATCAAGGGTGCGGTGATGTACGGTGATACCCTGGACGGCAGCTGGTATTTTGATCTTATGCGGGATCAAACTGACATCAGCGACATGCGTGAAAACATTTTATTCGGCCAGGCACATCTGGGTAACTCCGGTCATGGCGGTGAAGAAAGCCGGGTTGCGGCCATGGCGGACGATGCTGAAATCTGTGGTTGTAATGGTGTTTGTAAAGGTGACATCGTTAAAGCGATTAATGATAAAAAACTCTTTACTCTGGATGATGTGCGTGCACATACCAAGGCCTCCAGTTCCTGTGGCTCCTGCACGGGACTGGTTGAAGCTCTGCTGGCCCATACTGTCGGAGGTGATCATTCGGTTGCACCGCATTTAAAACCGATTTGCGCTTGTACCGATCTTTCTCATGACGATCTGCGTAAAGCCATTGTCGTGCAGGAATTGAAATCGATTCCCACTACCATGCAAACTTTAAACTGGAAAAAAGCAGACGGTTGTCCCAAGTGCCGCATGGCCATGAACTACTATCTACTCTGTGCCTGGCCAACCGAATATGAAGATGCCAGCCAGTCACGTTTCATTAACGAACGTGCTCATGCCAATATTCAGAAAGATGGTACCTATTCGGTAATTCCGCGCATGTGGGGCGGTGGCACGACACCACAGGAATTAAGAAAAATTGCCGACGTGGCAGAAAAATATAAGGTTAAGACGGTGCATGTTACCGGTGGTCAGCGTATCGGACTTTATGGTCTGAAAAAGGAAGAGCTGCCGAAGATCTGGAAAGATCTGGACGAAGCCGGTTTCGTTTCCGGCCATGCTTATGGCAAGGCCATGCGTACGGTGAAAACCTGTGTCGGTAAAGAATGGTGTCGCTTTGGTACACAGGATTCCACTCACATGGGTGTGGAGCTGGAGAAACTGACATGGGCCTCATGGACTCCGCATAAGTTTAAGCTGGCCGTTTCCGGTTGTCCGCGTAACTGTGCAGAAGCCACAATTAAAGATTTCGGTGTGGTCTGTGTTGATTCCGGTTATGAGTTGCACATCGGCGGCAACGGTGGTGTGAAAGTACGGGCAACCGATTATCTCTGCAATGTCAGCACGGAAGAAGAAGTGAAAGAATACTGTGCTGCCTTCATGCAATTGTATCGTGAAGAAGCCCACTATCTTGATCGTACTGCGCCCTGGTTAGAACGCGTCGGTTTAAATTATATCAAGGAACGTGTAGTTGAAGATGATGAGGGCCGCAAAGCCCTGGCCGAACGCTTCCTGATATCCCAGAAAGTCGCGCAGGTTGATCCCTGGAAAGAACGGGTTGATGGTGTTGCAAAACATGAGTTTGTACCGCTGAAAGAAATTAGTAGTTAGAATAAAGTGTTGTAAATAATGCGGAGAACGCGGAGGCGCAAAGACGCAGAGAAATAATAGTATTTGTCTCCATGAACTCCGCGTTTATAAATGAAACAAATAAAATGGTAACGACTATGACTGATAACTGGATTGAAGTTGGAACAATAAATGATATTCCCCGTCAGGGTGCACGGGTAGTGCGCGGCAGTGATGGTGACATCGCCGTGTTCCGTACTGATAAAGATGAAATTTTTGCCCTGCGTGATAAATGCCCACATAACGGTGGCCCTCTTTCACAGGGACTGGTACATGACAACAAAGTAGCCTGCCCCCTGCATAACTGGAACATCAGCCTGGAAACCGGTATTGCCGTTGCACCAGATGAAGGCTGTGCCGCGCGTTACCCGATTAAATTGGAAGGCGATAAAATCATGCTTTCCCTGGCGGCGAAATAAGAATCAAGCCATTAGCGGGATAAGAAAAATCTGACGCAAAGGCGCAGTGACGCTAAGCTCACAAAGGACTTTTCATAAAACTTTGCGTCCTCTGCGCCTTCGCGTCTGTGCATTAAAAATTGGATTATTTAGCATGTTATTCGGACGTAAAAAGAAAAACCCCATCAAGATCCCCGATAAAGGCATCGTCGAGTGGAAGTATACGACCTGTGGTTATTGTTCCACCGGTTGTTCCATTGAAGTGGGTTTGAATGATAACGGCGAGGCCGTGACCTCGCGTGGTGTAGATAATGCCGATGTCAATCGTGGCAAGTTATGTTTGAAAGGGATATTTGAACATGAACTGTTTCGTTCTTCCGGGCGTGGCAAAATTCCTTTAATTCGGGATAAGCGTTTCGAAGATTTTAAAGAAGCCAGCTGGGATGAGGCTCTAGATAAAGTTTCCGGGGCAATTAAAAATATTCAGGCTGAACATGGGCGTGACTCCTTTGCCATTGTTTCCACCGGTCAGATCATGACCGAAGAGTTTTATACGCTTGGCAAGTTAGCGCGAGGCGTGATCGGTACTAATAATTACGATGGTAACACCACCCTGTGTATGGCCTCGGCAGTATCCGGTTATAAGCGTTCTTTCGGCTCGGATGGCCCTCCCGGTTGCTATGATGACTTCGAACATACCGAGTGTCTGTTAGCCATTGGCTCGAACCTTCCCGAACAGCACCCGGTTATTTTCTGGCGGCTGCGTGAAGCCCTGGAGAAACGTAAGTTTCCCGTGATTGTAATCGATCCTCGAGTCACCATGTTTGCACAAATGGCCGACATTCACCTGCCAATCAAACCGGGCACTGATGTAGCGTTATTGAATTGTTTTGCCCATGTTATCTTAAAAGAAGGCCTGGCCGATGAGGCCTATATAAAAGCACACACCAGCGACTATGAGGCGTTTAGTCAACTGGTGGAAGAATATGATCCACTTACCGTTTCACGCATTTGCGGCATTGATGAAGATACTATTCGCAATGTTGCCCGTGTTTATGCCAAAGCCGGTGCCGCCATGACCATCTGGACCATGGGCATCAATCAGAGCACTCACGGTTCTGACGGTGTGGTGGGAATTAATAATTTGAATTTAATCACCGGCAATATCGGTAAACCCGGCGGCACCAGTTTGTCGATTACCGGCCAGTGTAATGCCATGGGCACGCGCGAATGGTCATCCTGTTCTGGCCTGCCCGGCTATCGTGCACTGGAAAAAGAAGAAGATAGAAAAGAGATCGCTGAATTCTGGGGCATTGATCCTGAGTTTTTTCCGAAAAAACGAGGTTTGTTCCAGACCGATATTTTCCCTGCGATTGAAACCGGACAAATTAAAGGTTTATGGATCATTGCGACTAATCCGATGACCTCGATGCCGAATACCGCACGCATACGTAAAATTCTGGAGAAGCTGGATTTTCTGGTAGTACAGGATGCCTACGCTGATGTGGAGTTAAATGAATACAGCCATGTTTATCTACCGGCGGCTATCTGGGCGGAAAAGGAAGGCTGCTTTACTAATACTGAACGTCGCGTCAATCTCATTAGTAATGTGATTAAACCCTATGCTGATTCAAAACCGGATCTGTGGATTTTCAATCAGATGGCAAAACGATTTGAGCAGGGACAGAAAATGAACTTCCCGGAAAAAGCCGCCGGTGTTTTTGATGAGCTGCGTGTTTTATCCAAGGGCCGAATGCTGGATTACTCCGGCATGACCCACGAAAAAATTGAAGCCCAGCGAGGGATTCAGTGGCCCTGTACCGATGGTAGTGAAACTGGTACTCAACGCCTGTATACCGATGGGGGCTTTCAACATGCCGATGGCAAAGCAAAATTAATTCCACTTCCTTTTGTCGATAATAATGAAAAACCGGATGAGGAATATCCTTTCTGGCTTAACAGCGGGCGCGTGGTTGAACATTTTCATACCCGCACCCGCACCGGCAAGTTGGGTAACCTGAACAAGTTCAGCCCAACCCCGTATATGGAAATGAATCCAGATGCCGCAAAACGGTTGGGGGTGAAACACGGCAGTTATGCACGACTGACCTCCCGGCGTGGTGATGCAGTGGTGATGGTACAAACCACTCAGCGTATTCCTCCGAACATGGTTTTTGTGCCCTTTCATTTTCATGAATGTGTTAATCGTATCAGTCTCGGTTTGCTTGATCCTCATTCACGCCAACCAGCCTTCAAACAGTGCGCGGTGCAGGTTGAAGCGATAGAAAACCAGAAAGCGGCGGCGGTGAGAAACAAGGCCGCGCGAACATTCTAATCTCTGAGAGATTTAATTTCCGTTGTTTGTATAAAAAATTTGTAGGTTGGGCAGAATAAAATGAAGCCCAACAAAATCTAAGCGCAGGCTGTTGAGTTTCATTTTATTCTGCCCAACCTACAACAGCGTTTAATTAGATAATTATTATTCAAGGTAAGATAATGTTTAAAGTACGTGACAATGAACCCGCCTATGCCTTTGTTCCTAAAACAGAGGCACCAGAAACCAATCAATACGATAAAAAAATTGAACTGGTAGATAAAAATGATTCCCTGGCCGGTAAGAGCCTGAACATCAATGGCGATAATTATGTCAGCGATAATCCCGATCGGTATAAACAACATGGTTTTTATTTTAATGCGGATAACTGCATTGCCTGTC
>CAZNRP010000004.1:16211-17848 GCA_964575555.1 uncultured Thiohalophilus sp.
GATCGGTATAAACAACATGGTTTTTATTTTAATGCGGATAACTGCATTGCCTGTCATGCCTGTGAATCAGCCTGCAGTGAAAAAAATGATCTGCCCGCACATATTGCCTTTCGTGCCGTGGGCTATGTGGAAGGCGGGACTTATCCGAATTACAGCCGTCTGAATATTTCCATGGCCTGTAATCATTGCGATGATCCGGTTTGTCTTAAAGGTTGTCCGACTCGCGCCTATACTAAATTTGCCGAGTATGGGGCGGTGTTACAGGATCCCGATATCTGTTTTGGTTGTGGTTACTGCACCTGGGTTTGTCCTTATAATGCGCCGCAACTGGATACCACGCGCGGTCATGTGGTGAAATGTAATATGTGCGTGGATCGACTGGAAGTGGGTCTGAAGCCGGCCTGTGCTTCCGCCTGTTTAGGTGGCGCATTAGATTTTGGCGTAATTGAAACCACGCCGGATAATCGCGAACAATTGAAGACAGAAATCCCCGGCTTTCCAACCACGGACATTACCCATCCTAATATTCGTTTTCAGCAAACACGATCTTTACCGCGTGAAATGCAACGTACCGATGCCATGCCTCTGCGTTATGAACGTGATGAGCAGGGCGAAAGTGAATTTAAAACTAAATTACGTGATAGCGGTGAAGTGCGTGAGTGGAATTTAAATAAACTGCGTTCGCGTGAAGATCCGCTGGTGATTTTTACCCTGATTACGCAACTGGTGGTGGGTGTGTTTCTGGCTTTATTCCTCGCACCATTGGTGGGGCTAAGTGAATTATCTTTAGCCGCGAACCCGGTTCTACAACCTATCGTATTGTTTAGCCTGCTCGGCCTTGAAACCTTTGCACTGGCTTTATCGACCCTGCATCTTGGGCGGCCGCATCGTTTTTATCGTGCCTTTAATAATCTGCGTTATTCACCGGTTAGCCGTGAAGTGGCCGGGGTCGCCGTGTTCTTTAATTTGCTAGGTGCCTACACCCTGCTGATCAGTTTTCCCGTGTTATTTTCCTGGCTACCTGAGAATATTGTGTCGGCCTTGTTGCAGGTCAGTGGTTGGGGGGCTGCCATCAGCGGTCCAGTCGCCTTGTATTTCATGCACCGTATTTATCGCATTAAGGCCCGGCCTTTCTGGAATCACTGGCAGGTGCTGAGCTCATTTTATGGCAATATGCTGTCACTGGGCAGCATTATCATTATTACTGTTTTTGCCGGTGCGCTAATTTATAGAGGCGAATCTTTCGCGCATCTGATTGAAGTGATGCGCTGGCCACTCTTATTGGGTTTATTGCTGGATGCGAGCGGGCTGCATTTTCATGCGCGGGATAATATGCATGCCGGTGGTGAAGCCGCAGCATCACATTTTGAGCAATTAACCAAGTTCGGCAATACCTATATTTTAAGAAATATCCTGCTGGCCACCGGTGGCGTATTGGCCCTGTCATTATCTGCGACCATAATTGATGGTACGCTGGCGTATGCACTCTGGCTGTTAACCGCACTGGCGATTGCGATGACGGCTCTCATTAGTCGTGCTTTGTTTTATGTATTAGTTATACCGACCACCATGCCCGGTGCTTTTTTCTGGCGTAATCGGGGCTTTCAGGAGCATGCTCGAGAAACCGGTTTGGCGGA
>CAZNRP010000004.1:17948-50856 GCA_964575555.1 uncultured Thiohalophilus sp.
TTTTCTGGCGTAATCGGGGCTTTCAGGAGCATGCTCGAGAAACCGGTTTGGCGGAAATGCCGCAGGTGGGCGTGGTGCCCGATACGCACTAATTTATCGTTCTTATTAATGTAATTGTAATCAGTAGGATGTGCTGAGTGAAACGATGCGCATCGCTCGCGCATCCACGGTAGAAACTGACCTACAGCAAAATCTGTGCTGAAACAGTATTTTGATAAACCTATGAAACGCCTGATTGAGATTAATGATGAACTGGAACGTGCCGTTTTTCTGTCCGTGTATCATTCACGCCAACAACAGCAATGGCGATTGTTGGCGCGATGGGTGTTGATGCTTAAGCATGTTTTGCGTGTTTCCAGCAACAGACTGATATTTTTGTCGCTGCTCCTGCCGGGCTTACTGGTATGGTTTTTTATCTATTTAAAAGGTGCACGGGCAGATTATAATCTGCTTGTTCATGAGCAGATCCTGGAAAAGGGTTTCATACGAAAACTCATTTGGCCGAATGTATAGATTAAGTGATGAACAGTAATATTAAAACAACCTGCCCCTACTGTGGTGTTGGCTGCGGTATTCTTGCCGGGCTGGATGAAACCGGCAAAGTTACGATTACAGCTGATCCCGATCATCCGGCTAATTTCGGTCGTCTGTGTTCGAAGGGGGCGGCGCTGGCCGATACTCTGAGTATGGAAGGTCGGCTGCTTTATCCTGAAATCGAAGGCACCCCGCATAGCTGGGAAAATGCGCTGGACTATGTGGCCGACAAGTTTCGTAGTGTCATTAAACAACATGGCCCCAATGCCATTGGCTTTTATGTTTCCGGGCAGCTGCTTACCGAAGATTATTACGTTGCCAATAAGCTGATGAAAGGCTTTATTGGCAGCGCCAACATAGATACCAATTCCCGCCTGTGTATGTCATCGGCTGTTGCTGCTTATAAATGCGCCTTTGGTTCTGACACCGTGCCCTGTGCTTATGAAGATCTGGAACGGGCCAAGCTGGTTATTCTGACCGGCTCCAATACGGCATGGTGTCATCCAGTTTTATTTCAACGCCTGGTGAAGGCGAAAAAAGAAAATCCTGATTTAATGGTAGTGGTCATCGATCCACGTAAAACGCCGACCTGTGATATTGCCGATTTACATTTACCGATAGCCTCGGGCACCGACCATATTCTCTTTAATGGCTTGCTGGTACATTTACAGGATACCCAGGAAACAAACCCCTTATTTGTAAACAATCATACGGATGGGTTCGATGCGGCACTGGCCATGGCACGTGAACATGCCGGATCCATTGAAGACGTTGCTCAACAGTGTAGTTTGTCAGTTGAGGATGTAACACGGTTTTATAAACTGTTTGCCCGAACCGAACGTGTGGTAACTGTTTTCTCTCAGGGCATTAACCAGTGGTCGTATGGCACGGATAAAGCGAACAGCATTATAAATTGTCATTTACTCAGCGGACGCATTGGTCGTCCCGGCATGGGTCCCTTTTCTCTGACCGGGCAACCGAATGCGATGGGCGGGCGTGAAGTGGGGGGGCTGGCTAACCAGCTGGCTGCCCACATGGACATTAATAATGCCGATGATCGTGATTGTGTAAAGCGTTTCTGGAATGCGCCTAATATGGTGCAGGGTGAAGGCCTGAAAGCTGTTGATATGTTTCGTGCCGTTGCCGAAGGCCGGATTAAGGCGTTGTGGATAATGGCAACGAATCCGGCGGTGTCATTACCGGATAACCAGCAGGTACGTGAAGCGCTTAAAAATTGTGAACTGGTGGTAGTGTCTGATTGTGTTCGTAAGACGGACACTACCCAATTTGCCCATGTTAGTTTTCCCGCGCAGACCTGGGGTGAACGTGAGGGTACGGTGACGAATTCAGAGCGACGCATCTCCCGGCAACGTGCTTTTCTACCCTCACCCGGACAGGCACGTCCTGACTGGTGGATTATTTCTGAAATTGCAAAGCGTTTAGGTTTTAGTGAGGCCTTCAATTATGAAGAGCCGGTAGATATTTTTAACGAACATGCCAGCTTGTCCGGATTTGAAAACGAAGGTCGGCGTGATTTTGATATCAGCGGACTGGCCAGCTTGAGTGATGCTGACTATGAGCATTTTCAGCCTCGGCAATGGCCAGTAACGGCAGCGCAGCCTGACGGCACAACGCGTATGTTCAGTGATGGACAATTTTTTACCCAAAATAACCGGGCTCAATTTATTGCCATCGCGGCAAGTACACCGGCCCATGCAACGAATGAAAAATATCCTTTAGTCCTGAATTCCGGACGAGTACGTGATCACTGGCATACATTAACCCGCACAGGTAAGTCGGCGCGTCTGTCAGCCCATATTTTTGAGCCCTTTGTTGAATTGCCTCGCCATTACGCAAAAGAAAACTATATCAGTGAAGGCGAGCTGGTTCGAGTACGCAGTCATTGGGGCGAGGCCGTTGTTCGCGCAAAGCTCAGTGATGATTTACTGCCGGGTAGTGTATTCATGCCCATACACTGGAGTGATCAGTTTGCCAGTCAGGCAACGGTCGATGCGCTGGTGAACCCAGCTACCGATCCTGTTTCCGGGCAGCCGGAGTTTAAACATACACCGGTACAGATCGAAACTTATGCCGCGAACTGGTATGGGTTTTTACTTTCACGTAGGCAACTCAAAATGCAGCATCGTGAATACTGGAGCTGTTCAAAGGGGCAGGCCTTATGGCGTTATGAAATTGCTGGAAAAGGTGCGCCGGAAGATTGGGCGGATTGTGCACGCTCACTCTTATGCCAGGCGGCTGAAAAAGTTGAATGGGTTGAATATTTTGATAAAAGCCAGAGTCGTTATCGCGCGGCTCGGATTGAAAATGCACAGTTAGAGAGCTGTATTTTTATCGGCCCGGAAATAACCTTGCCGGATCGTGAATGGCTGTCAAAATTATTTTTAAAAGACTGTTTAAATGACAGCGAGCGGAGCAGCCTGTTAACCGGCCGTCCAGAAAACGCGGAAGAAGATGCGGGCAGGACCGTCTGCTCCTGTTTTGGCGTGGGCATTAAAACACTGGAAAAAGGAATTTATGATAAAAAACTACATTCAGTTGAGGCGGTAGGCGAAGCCTTACGTGCAGGCACCAATTGTGGTTCCTGCATACCGGAAATAAAAGCGATTCTTTTCTCCGCTTTGAAGAAAGAACAGATATAAACACAGGAAGATTTTATGTACCCGAATATGCAAACTAAAACATTAATGGTCAAAGGAAAAGAAGTGCTGACCGATAGTGAAGGCTATATCGTCTATCTGGATGACTGGACCGAAGCTTTCATTGACGCTCAGGCTGAAGCGGAAGGCCTGACCTTAACGGAAGAGCATAAGGAAGTGGTTGAGTTTCTTCGTTGTTATTACCAAAAACACAGCGTGCAGTGCGAAGTGCGTAAAATGGTAAAACATTTTAAAGAAGCCTGGGGAAAAGAACGTGGAAATAGTCGTTATTTGCACAGGATATTTCCACGCGGTGGCCCACAAAAACAGGGTAATCGCCTGGCCGGTTTAATGCGAACCAAGGGTGAACATTAAGCTCCTGCCGGTACGGCTTCAGCCGTACAAACCCACTCGAAGCCGTAGGCTGCAACCCCTGCTCCGGGTAGTTTATTCAGCTACCCGGTAGCAGGCATCAAGCAGGGCCTGCATTTGTTCAGTTCCTTTATCTCTGGCAAGGCGGATATTGGTTTCTGGAATCTTTTCAGGATCAGGGTAGTGGCGTAAGGCCTGAGCAAGCCCTGATTCACGAATCAGGTGTAACATGGGCCAGGGGGAACGATTGGTATAGTTGGAGGCGTCGTCCTCAGTAACATCGGCAAAGCAGTAGTGTGGGTGAAAGTGGGCTAATTGATAAACACCCTCATAACCCTGTTCAATCAGGAGCGCATTGGCCATTTCAACAAAATCAAGAAAGTCATCAAAGGCGGTAAAAGCCTGAGAGAAGATCAGTAGACTGGTTTCAATCTTCTCATTTTTATCAAGCAGTAGACACTGCTCAATGAGGGCGTGTAAACAAGGTTCTAAGGATGAATTATCAATTACCGTATATTGAATGGCTTCGCCCTCATAAACCCGTCTTGCAAAGGGACAGAAGTTAAGATCGATAATCACAGTTTTTACCCAGTTTCGGATCTGTGTGATAATTTGTTTATTGTCGTTCATATGTGCGTGTCATCGAATAGTTGAATATTTATACCCGTGAAACCTGCATTTTGAGGTGTCACGGGTATATAGAGGCATTGCTCTGCAAGTATAGTATCCTGCTGTTTGACTGTATAATTGACTCAGATCCAGTTCATTCAGCATATTAGCCACTATTATATGTGTTTTGTTAAATAATTACCGGATTGAATATATGCTTAAGATTAAAAATATCATGTTGCTCAGCCTTTTATTTATAAGCGGATGTTCACCGCATCCTGTGGCCGGCAGCTGGATAGCCTCAGCAGATAACGAGCCTGGGTTTGAAAAAGTGGTGGTTCATTTTGAGGCCGAACTGGAAGTTTATTCAAAATCATCACCGGAGCCTGTGCTGAAATGCCGCTGGTGGGCCACTGGAAAAACCCAGGTTGAACTGGAATGCATGCCAACAGCGAATACCGAAGTGCGGGAAAAATATCAGTTTAATGTCATGGATGATGATGCCGAACTGATCACACAGAACAAGGTAGTTGCCTATTTTAAACGCGAGAAAGAGTAAGGTATTGCTGTTTCGCATCTGGATTATTAAATATTAAAAGTAATGATTCAGCCCACAGATGGCTGAACAATCTCTATTCGTCATTTAGGCTAAAATCATGCCGGAATGATGGCTATCTGAGGGGGGGATGAGCAGTTACGATTGAAATAGAAATTTATCATTTAAAAAAAATACTTTGAGACATCCGCGTATGACTTTATCTGAGGAAGGCAAAATTATCATGGATGATAAAGCACTTAATATACTAAACAGCATATTTGGCTATAACGAATTTCGCCATTCCCAGAAGGACATCATTCAACAATTGCTGCAAGGCAATGATGCCGTGGTGTTAATGCCCACTGGGGGTGGTAAATCCCTGTGTTATCAGATTCCGGCCATATTAAGGCCAGGTGTAGGGATCATTATTTCCCCGTTGATTGCACTTATGCAGGATCAGGTTAGTGCATTACAACAATTAGGTGTTAAAGCCGCTTATTTAAATTCCACCCTGGATGCGGCGACAGCCCGCGAAATTGAACAGCAGTTAGTTTCCGGTGAACTGGATTTACTTTACGTTGCGCCTGAACGATTGATGACTGAATCTTTTTTACAGCGACTGGATCGATCACCGCTGGCATTATTTGCTATCGATGAGGCGCATTGCGTGTCTCAATGGGGACACGACTTTCGCCCTGAATATATTCAACTCTCTATTCTTCATCAACGCTATCCGGATATCCCCCGTATTGCTCTGACTGCAACTGCCGATGAATCGACGCGGGCAGAGATTATTCAGCGTCTTAGCCTGGAACAGGCGAAGATGTATGTGTCGAGTTTTGATCGTCCGAATATTTGTTACCGCATCTCACAAAATCAGGGCAATGCACGAGATGCGCTGTTACGTTTTATATTAAATGAACATGAGACTGATGCAGGAATAGTCTATTGTCTTTCACGAAATAAAGTGGAACAAACTGCTGAATGGCTGACTCGAAAGGGACTTACTGCATTGCCGTATCATGCGGGTATGCCAGCGTCAGCTCGTCAACAAAATCAACATCGATTTTTAAATGAAGATAATATTATTATCGTCGCCACTATTGCTTTTGGTATGGGCATTGACAAGCCGGATGTGCGCTTCGTTGCCCATCTAAATTTACCTAAAAGTATTGAAGCTTATTATCAGGAGACTGGCCGCGCAGGACGTGACGGCTTGCCTGCAACTGCCTGGATGATGTACGGCTTGCAGGACGTGATCATGTTAAAACAGATGATGGAATCATCAAATGCAGATGACAAACATAAACGGGTCGAACGTCATAAGCTTGATTCCATGCTGGGTTTTAGTGAGCTGACACATTGTCGAAGGCAGGCTCTATTAAAATATTTTGGTGATCATCTGGATGAGGCCTGTGGCAATTGTGATAGCTGCCTGACACCAGTGGAAACCTGGGATGCCACAGTGGTTGCTCAAAAGGCACTGTCCAGTGTGCATCGAACCGGACAACGATTCGGAGTTAATTATTTAACCGGTGTACTCCTCGGAAAAGATAATGAACGCATTAAAAATTTCGGCCACGATAAGCTGGGTGTATATGGTATTGGTACAGAGCTAAATACAAAGCAGTGGCGGGATATATTTCGGCAATTGATAGCACGGAATCTGCTAACGGTTGATGTCGAGGGGCATGGTGGTCTGCAGTTAACAGAAGGCTGCCGTAGCGTTCTTCGTGGTGAAACGGAATTAATGCTCAGAAAAGAACTTAAAAATGAAAAACCCGGCAGAAAAAATAGAAAACAAAACCCCGGTATAAATGCTGCAAATCAATATTTATGGGATGCCTTGCGAATCTGCCGAAAAGAGTTGTCTGAGAAGAGAGGCGTCCCGCCTTATGTTATTTTTCACGATGCAACCTTAATGGAAATGCTGGAGCGACAGCCGCAAAACAAAGAGCAGTTCTCTAGACTTTCAGGTGTGGGTGAGCACAAATTGGAAGCCTATGCCGATGATTTTTTAAAGATTATAAAAAAACACATTGAAAATGAAAGTCGTAGCATTTCAAGTACGGATACAGTTGAGGAAACTTTTGAGCTATTTAGTAAGGGGATGATGATTGCAGACATTGCTGTACATCGAAAATTAAAAGAGGCAACAATATATAGTCATTTGTCTGAAAAAATTTCTCAAGGTCAAGTTAAGATTGATGATGTGATTGATCTTGATGATAAAAGTTTAAAGATAATTCAGGATGAATTTCTTAATTTAACAGAAGAGGATGCCGAAAAATTGAAGCCTGTTTATGATGCGCTTGACGGGGTATTCAATTATGATCTGTTACGTTGTGTTAGGGCTACACTAAATAACTGATCTAAAGGCCGTGCACTTTATGGGGTTCTATTCGTCCTAAGCTTGTGGAAAGAAAAGTTGATTAATCACTTTAACTTCCTCCGCTTGCTGCGAAGTTTTTTGTAGGTGTGACTGAAGTCGAACCTACATTGTAGATACCCCGTCCGCTTGCGGTGGGGGAAATTTAATACCAGCTTGCCGGGCTCGTTAAAAACCCATTTATATATGCGTGTATTGAGTTAATTACATGTATTTATTACAACAGAAAGTTCATATTCCTGATTGCTGGCCTACACTAAAGTAATGCAAGAATTAAATCACTATGAATGAAAATGAAGTCACATTAATGGGTGAGTCAATACTTATTGTTGGTTTCAATATGCAGCACAAATCCTTAGCGTACAATTTTGTGACATAAATCTATGCTGGTTCCTAATGGACTTCCTATGCTCACTAAGCAATAAAGAAATCCTAAGCTATTGTTTTTGATTGCTATTTTGTTGTTGCACCTTATGGTTTAGTCCCTTTAACCGGCATATCATTAATAAAACAGTGGGTTAAATATTCACTTCCAGTGGCCGATAACAGGGTAACTGACCATATAATAAGTGGAGAGAGGCTTTCCGCCCACAGTATTACCCCTGATGATGCAAAAATCCTCGCACAAGTCTCAGCGCCAGCCACATCTGTATCCGCTAACTTTCGATATTCGTCTGCGATTTTTGTTGCTGCTACTTGCCTTACTGCTGGCGATTGCCACCACGAGTGCCCCCCGTTTACTTAACCAGCAGCAGCTAAATGCCCTGAAAAACCAATATGGACAGGCAGCGGTAGATCGTATTCTTATTTGGCAGCAGCTGTTGACAGGCCATCGGGATGAAACTGACATGGAAAAATTGATTTTGGTGAATGATTATTTCAATGGCATGCGTTTTGTGGATGATATGGAGCACTGGGGAGAAAAAGATTATTGGGCCACACCGATTGAATTCATCAGTACGGCAGCTGGGGATTGTGAGGATTTTTCGATAGCAAAATATTTTAGCCTGCGTGAGCTTGGTGTTGCGACGGAGAAGTTACGCTTAATTTATGTAAAAGCGAAAACAATTAATCAGGCGCATATGGTGCTTGGCTATTATGAAACTCCGGATTCTGAGCCGGTTATACTGGATAATATAGAGCCGGACATAAAGCCGGCTTCCTCACGTCAGGATCTAATACCATCATATAGTTTTAATGGTAATAGTTTATGGCGATCTAAAATGCTGCGAGAGGGTGGAAAAAAAGTAGGAAATAGTGAGAATATTGGCATCTGGCGAATGCTGCTGAAACGAATTGACATGAATTATTAGACATAACGCAATAAAATAATGTTATTTAATAAATTTTACAAAGGTGTAATCCAGTGAGTTTGAGAAAGCAGATATTTATTCTTATTGCGATTGTGATTAGTCTGGCTTACACCGGCACACTTTACATCAGTGTCAAAAGCACGCAGGAATATTTGAATAAGCAACTTGCAGCCCATGCACAGGATACGGCAACTTCATTGGGCCTGTCACTAGTCCCCGTGATTCGTGAACGGGATCTTGCTCAGGCAAATTCAATGGTTGATGTGATTTTTGATCGGGGCTATTTTAATCGAATCTCTCTTGATGCCTGGCAGGGTTCTTTCCGTGTTGAACGTAAATTGGAAGACTGGACTGCAAAGTCACCCACCTGGTTTTTGAAACTGCTGGCACTGGATACTCCGTTGCGTAGCAGTGAAATATTTGTTGACTGGAAAAACAAAGCACAGTTATCAGTCAGTGTACATCCCGGTTATGCCTATGACGAGTTGTGGAAAATAACACGTAACAATATGCTCTGGCTTCTCTTGATTACAAGTTTTATTGCCCTGCTGGTGTTTTACGGTTTACGCAGTGTCCTTCAGCCTCTGTTGCGAACCGAACAGCAGGCACTTGCCATCGCAGGAAAAAAATATATTTTACAGGATAAATTACCACATGCACGGGAACTGCATAATGTGGTCACAGCCATGAATCTGATGACGCAAAAAGTCAAAGAGAATATAGATATTCAGGTGCAACATGCGAATCGATATCAGAAATTGGCCTACCATGATAGCTTGACCGGACTGGCAAATCGACGCTGTTATCTTGCAGAAGTTGATGACTTTGTACACAATAGAGAAGTGTTCAGGAATTCGGCCGTACTTATTATACACCTCTCAGGCCTGAGCCGTGCCAATGACAGATACGGTTATGAATATGGTGATGAGGCTTTAATCATAGTTAAAAAGTGTCTTTGTTCACTTGATTTGACTGAAGGTACACAGATGATGGCAAGAATAGGCGGATCGGATTTTGCCCTGTTACTTAAAAACCCGCATGCTAATGAATCAATATCCTGTATTGAGAAAATATTGAAAGAATATATATTGCGCCGGGATAGTAAATATCCCGGTGATCTATTTATTGGCATGACTGAATTTGATTATAAAAAGGATATGCGCACGATTCTCTCTGAAGCCGATCAGGCTCGGCGTCAGGCGCAATCGTTTGCAACTAAAAAATGGCATCATTTTGAAAAATCATCCGCTACCAGTTCCGTCGTAAAAACCGCCGGTGAATGGCGGGATTTATTAATTGATGCGGTTGATAATGAAAATTTTGAACTCCATGTGCAGACGATTAAATATTTTAGTCATGAACATTCAAACCTGGTTGAAGTCCTGTTGCGCATGAATGACGAAGGCGAGTCTGTTCCCGCAAGTGTATTCCTGCCGACGGCTCAGGATTATGGATTGCTACAGAACATAGATAAATTTGTTGTGGGTCGTATACTGGAAGTTTGTAAACAGAGCACGGACAGGCTTTATGCAATAAATCTGAGCATAAGCAGTCTGGAAGATGATGCCTTTATGCAGTGGTTGCTGGCGAGTCTGGATAAAGCCGGTGATGATGCCCGTCAGTTAATCTTTGAAATTGCCGAGTGCAGCCAACTTAAGATCCCCTCGATACAGGACAGCCTTGGAAAACTGGCATCGGCCTGCGCCGGTATTGGCATTGAGCGTTTTGCCAGTGGTAATTATGACTTCGGATACTTGATGAAACTTAAGCTGTTATATATAAAAGTATCCGGCCTGTATATTCGGGGAATTGAAAATGATAGTGAACATCAGTTTTATATTAAAACCCTGCTGCAAATGGCACAAAACCTGGAGCTGGATGTGATTGCTGAGTCGGTGGAGACAGAAGCTGTGGCAAGGATGGTAGAAAAACTGGGATTTGATGCAATACAGGGATATTATGTTGGACATCCACAATTGATCTGATATTCGCTAGTATTAACCGTTGCATAAATATTTGTATGTGTTGTATCCCCTCACCCTGAGGGAAAGGGGGCTGTAGTGCAAATACTTATGCAACGATGAATACATCTTCTGACAACAAAAAATAGGGTGTGAAAGTTTGAGCACACAGGAACAGGCTGACAATCTGGCGTTTATCCAGATTCAGACATTATTAAAAAATTCTCCCGCAGTTATTCTGGCTTCGATTTTTTCCGCCATCATGTTGACGGCAATATACTGGGATCAGCATCCGCGTGTTTATTTATTATCCTGGCTGAGCGTGATTCTGAGTATCAATATTGTACGGGGCTTCTTTGCCTGGAAATTTCTTCATGAAGATAAACCTATGGAGCATACGCTGCTGTGGTGGCGTATGTTTTCTCTTCCTTCTCTGGTTTCGGTCGCAGTTTGGGGCCTGGGTGCGTTTGTTTTTTATATTCCAAACGGTGGTCAGTATCAAGCGGTGGGTATTATTATCCCACTGGCGCTGGCCGCTGGTTCACTGGTTTTTCTATCTATTGTTCACTGGCTATTTGTCAGTTCATTTTTGTTGATTACTCTGCCGCTGTTGCTGCGGGTTTTTCTGGTCGGTGATTTTGTTCATATTAGTATAGGTTTGCTGATTGGTGTTTACATCTCTATCTTTATGATATTTGGTCATAATATGAATCGAATGTTAACTGAAAGTTTGCGACTTCGATTTGAAAATCTGGAATTGGTCAGCCGTCTGACCGAAGAAAAAGAGTCGGCTGAATTAGCCAACGTGGCCAAGTCAAAATTTCTCGCTGCAGCCAGTCATGATCTTCGTCAACCTCTGCATGCCTTATCACTGCTCTCCAGCGCACTCTGTGATCGAATTAAATATCCGGAAGTTAAACACATCGTTGATAAGATCATGCTAGCAGTATCGGCATTAGAAAACTTGTTTAATGCGCTGCTGGATATCAGCAAACTGGATTCCGGGGTACTCAAACCCAGTATTATCAGTTTCAAATTAGGGGATATCTTTAAGAAAATTGAAAATGATTACCGCCCGGAGGCAGATCGCAAAGGCCTGAAATTTACCGTTGATAGTTGTCACGATGCGGTTGTTTATTCTGATAATATTCTGCTAGAACGGGTGGTACGAAATTTTGTCTCCAATGCCCTACGCTATACGGAAACTGGTCATGTTAGGCTTTTTTGTGAAATGGAAAATGGAAAAATTAAAATCGTTGTTGAAGACACCGGTATTGGTATACGGGATGATAACTTGCAGACAATTTTTGATGAATATGTACAGATTGGTAACCCGGAACGCGATCGGGAAAAGGGGCTGGGTCTGGGCCTGGCCATAGTTGCCAGAATCAGCCAGTTGTTAAATCATCCGGTGCATGTAAAGTCAGCCCGGGGCGAGGGATCAATTTTTAGTATTGCAGTGCCACTGGGACGACAGGAGGATATCCCTGAGC
This sequence comes from uncultured Thiohalophilus sp., assembly GCA_964575555.1. Taxonomy (GTDB): domain Bacteria; phylum Pseudomonadota; class Gammaproteobacteria; order UBA6429; family Thiohalophilaceae; genus JAADGZ01. The sequence goes on from CAZNRP010000004.1 coordinate 29,815, forward strand.
CGGAGGCTGATATTGTGCGGACTCCTGGGATGGAACTTACCCAGTTGAAAGTTTTGATCATTGATGATGAGCGCTCCAATCTGGATGCGCTGGATGCCCTATTACGTGGTTGGAAGTGTGAAGTGATTTCAGCCGAGTCGGGTGAAGAGGCCTGTGACAAGATCCGTGCATTGCAGCTGAAGCCGGATTGCGTGTTGACCGATTACCGACTGCGTAATAACAAAACCGGACTGGAAGCGATTAGTGATATTGTTGCTCTAACCGGAGAGAATGTTCCTGCGGTACTGATTACGGGAGATGTGGCAATTAAAAAACTGCATGAAGAGGGGGCGGATGCATATCACTTAATGCACAAACCTGTACAACCGGCTCGTCTGCGTGCTCTGCTAAAGCATATTCAGCAACAGAAGTTACGCCAGGAGCTGGAAGAGCAGGAGGCTTAAGCGGCAATAAAGCCTAATTCTTTCGCCAGAATCACCGCCTGAGTGCGGTTAGTGGCATTCATTTCTTTCAATATGGCCGTCACGTGAATTTTCACCGTGCCTTCGGCCATGCCCAGACTATGGGCAATCACCTTGTTCGACATGCCTTCACACATGAGTTTGAGTACGTCGATCTGTCGGGGGGTCAGGCGTGAGCGAATTTCAGCAGCGGCTTCATTTTTTTCCAGATCGGCCAGTAGCGGGCCAGAAGGGGTAATTTGCCGGATCTGGAAAGTGCCGCTGGTGGCAGAGAGATCGGGAACAAAAATTTCACCATCTAAAATTTGTTTCAGCGCATCTAGCATTTCGGTGCTGGTCATGGATTTGGGAATATAACCGGAGGCACCGCTTTCGATGATGCGGAGCATATCGGCCTCATATTCAGAAGCGGTGACAATGGCAACCGGTAATTCCGGATGACTTTCACGTAGCTTGAGTAAGCCGGAATAGCCATCAATCCCGGGCATATCAAGATCCATCAAAATCAGATCCAGATCCGTATGTTGGTCAACATAGTCGAGTACTTCTGCCGCATTATTGGCTTCCAGGACTTCTACATCATCCCCCAGTGACTGCAAGGTGTAGAGTAGTCCCTGACGGAATAGCGCATGATCATCCGCTACCAGAATTTTCATAGGGGCGTTCCAGGTTGAATAGTGAATAGCATTTAACAAAATGACTTCAGCTTCCTACGTTAGTATAAAAATTAAGGAAACCATAAATTTTTTACAGTGATATAACCATACCACTTTAGTAAATACTCTGTCCGAAAAAATTTAAAGATATAACTAAAGTAATACGTCTTTAATATTATTTACAAAACTGTGAATTACTTCCATAATCCAAAGCAAATATATCAAGAAAAGCTTTACCGATTAAATACGATGAGCGTGAGTTCCACTTTTCGCCGTCGGACAAAAATAAAAACGAATATTAAAGACTTTAAGGAGAGAAAGATTGTTACAGCAAACATGCCCCCCCTGTCTGCGAAGACTTAGCCCGGTCATTACACTCTTGTGTTTGTTTAATATTTCATCAGTTCAGGCCGAAAACCTGGAAGAAATTTATCGCAAAGCACTCACCAGTGATCCCTTATTCATTGGCAGTTTGCACACGAGACGGGCGGCTGAGGAATCACTGGATCAGGCTCAGGCCAGTTACCTGCCGAATATCAGTCTGGATATAGAGCGCACAGAAACGACGCAGGATGTTATCAGTAGTGATAATGCTGTTTTTGAGACGGGTCAAACCCGTTTTCCGACTAATAGCTATACCCTCAAGTTAACTCAGCCATTGTTCCAGTGGGGCAGTATTGTGCGTATTCGTCAGGCTGAAGTAGAAAGCAAGCGGGCTGAAATTGAATACTTCAAGGCGCGTCAGGATTTAATTCTGCGCACTTCTGAGCGTTATATGAAAGTGCTGGCAGCTCAGGATTTACTGGAATTTTCACAAACAGAAAAAGCTGCCGTCAAGCGGCAACTGGATCTGGCCACCGGGCGTTTTAAAATGGGCCTGGCGCGTAAGACCGACAAGCTGGATGCTGAAGCCCGTTATGCCTGGGTGGAATCGGTGAATGTGGAAAACCGCTTTGCAGTGGAAGATACCCAGCAAGAATTGCGTGAGTCCACGGGGGAGCTGCCAGAGAATCTGAGTCGTCTGAAAACAGACATAACGCTGAGCCAACCTGAGCCGCTGGACTTACAGGCCTGGATTGATATTGCCATGGAGTCCAATCCCGATATTCTCATTGCCCGTTATGCGGTGGAAATTGCACGGCATGAACAGGAGCGGCAAAAAGCCGGTCATCTACCGACCCTGGATGTGGTGGCACGCCAGAATTATCGGGAAACCGGGGGTACCTTATTTGGTGGCGGCAGTGAAGTTAAAAACCGGGACATTCTATTGCGCTTCAGCCTACCGATTTATGAAGGTGGTCTGGTCAGCTCACGTAGTCGGGAAACGGCTGAACTGTATGCAAAGTCGAAACAGGATCTGGAACAGGAAACCCGTCTAGTTTTACGTAAAACAACCGGGGCTTACCACGGCGTGATCAGTGCTATTAGCAAGGTCCGAGCACTGGATCATGCGGTATTGTCTCAGCAGCGCACTCTAAAAGCCAAGCGGGCTGGTTTTAAATCTGGCCTCAATACTAATATTAATGTGCTTGATGCGGAACGTGATCTTTATCAGGCGAAAAAAGATTATGCGCAGGCGCGTTATGAATATTTACTCAATAGCCTACGCCTTAAAAAGGTAACCGGAAATCTGACGGAACAGGATCTGCTAGCAATTAATAACTGGCTGCAATAAGTCACCATCGGCCAGAGGAGATGTGATCCATGTTTAAGTATTTAAACAAGCCTGTGCATAAACAGGATGCTAATGAAGCGAAGGCTAATTCTGCTTCAAAAACATCGGGCTCGAATATATTAATAGAACCTCTTGAACCCCGCATCTTGCTTTCGGCCGAGCTTGCTATTCCCCCTCAGGATCTGGCGCAGGATTTATTGCTTGCCGATATACAACATATCACGGGTGATGTTGAAATTGCGTTTGATACGCCGATAACGGCACAGCAATTCCAGGCTGATGAAGCTACAACTGCCGTCGAACTGGATGATACAAACACTGACCGCACAGCCGAAGCTCCTGTCTCAGATAATGTATCGGCAGCGGGAACTGAACGTGCTGAAATGGAAGCCGAACTTCAATTCACAAGTTTGCCCCCCGAAGCTCTTGCGGCCTTTAACGCGCAAGCGGGTTTACAACTGGTCTTTGTTGATCCCTCCGTTCCCGAATTTGAATCCCTGCTGGCGACCTTACCTGAAGTTGAAGTTGATACCTCATCCCTAACGGCAACGGTGACTGAATCAGCCACGATAGAAAACAATCGCCCGGTTGAGGCAAACCGCTATATTGATTTAGCCACAGTCGAACCTGCGCGTATTGAGGTTCCTGTTATTAGCAATAACGATAATTCTAATTCTAATTCTAATTCTCAGGTACAGATCTTTGTATTGGACAGCAGTCGTGATGGCCTGACTCAAATTACCGATGTCCTTGCCCAGTTTGATAATGTGGCGGCTGTCAATGTGTTATCACACGGTGCCGCCGGTTATTTGCGTTTAGGCAATACCAGCGTCAATAACGCAAACCTGAACAGTTATCAGGATCAATTACGGCAATGGAGTCGTTCCTTAACGGAACAGGCTGATGTGCTGTTGTATGGCTGTGACGTGGCCGAGGGTGAAAGTGGGGTAAGTTTCATTCAGCGCCTGAGTGAATTCACCGGGGCGGATGTGGCTGCATCAGATGATGATAGCGGAGGCACGGCCGCGGGCGGCGACTGGGATCTTGAACAATCGACTGGCAGCATTGAAGCAGCTTCATTATTTGCAACTGCCACTGGTTACACGCATGCGCTGGCCGACATTGTCGGCACCGATAACGCAGATACACTGCTTAGTCTGGCTGAAGATGACGCCCTCACGGGTGGTCTGAATGATGATAGTTATGTATTCCAGGATGGCTGGGGCAGTGATACGGTTGTCGAAAATGCCGCCGAAGGTAGTGATACGCTGGACTTCTCGCAAGTTGCGGCTGATTTAACTTTTGCCATTAACGCGGATGGCAGCGTTAGCGTGACTGATGGTAGCAATACTGTGACTGCCAGTAATATAGAAAACCTGATTGGCGGTAGCGGCAACAACACCTTTATTATCGAAGACGGTGCCGTGCTGGCTGGAACCATCGATGGTGGTACGGGTTCGGCAACACTGGATTATTCCACCTGGGTGAGTGGCGTGAATGTTGATCTGTCCAGCAATAGTGCGAGCGCGACATCGGGTATCAGCAACATTAATCATCTTATCGGCGGCAGTGGCAATGACAGCCTCACTGGCGATAGCGGTAATAACCAGATCACCGGTAACGCGGGTAACGATACACTCACCGGTGGTGCGGGTGACGATAGCTACTTCTTTGCCGATGGTTGGGGCAATGATACCCTGACTGATACCGAGGGTAGCAATACACCGGATTTTGATGCGGTCAGCGGTGTGCTCACACTCAGTAACAATGTTGGCAGCATTACTATCGGTGATGGCAGTAATACGGTTGCTCTGAATTTAGCGGCCAGTGATGCGATTGCCAATGCGGTGCTGGACATCAGTAGTTGGCAAACTGCGTTCGAAGACGGCATGCAACAGTTGACCGACTGGGCGGCTGCGCTGGGTAGCGTGGGTGAGATGGCCAATGCCTTGCCGACTCTCGGACTTACTCTGGATCAGGTGCTGGATGCGCAAAATAGTATTGCCCAGTTGCAGCAACGTCTGGACGACTACTTTACTAACCTGCCTGCGGCTGATGTGCCCACCAGTGAAGGCTTGCTGAATTATCTGGCCGGTTTGAATGTCACTGATGTGCAGGATAATCCTGATCTTGGTGGCTTGAATGCCAGTATCGCCCCCGGTATGACGCTGGACATCATTATCGGGGCCAGTGGAACGCCTGAATTAAAATTCAACTTTGCTTACAGCGCAGAACGCAGCACCAACTTTGATATTAATTTAGGCCGTGAAGCCGCCGAACTCGGTGTGCAGCTAGATGCTGCCGCAAGTTTTGAACTGACTGCACAGATGAATCTGGATGCTGCACTAAGCATTGCCATTGATGATAATGTGACTAACGGTGCGAACTTCTTCCTCGATGTAAACCAGTTTGATCTGGGTGCCAGCATCAACGCTACAAATATGGATTTCGGTGTTGATATCGGTTTCCTTGAAGCCGGGGTACGTGGTGGCAGTATTCAGCTCGATGCCGGACTGGATTTTGGTTTTAATGATCTTGATTTTGATGGCGCAAATCGCCTGAGCATGGGCGAGCTGGGTGGAGATGCCGGTAGCCTTGTGAATCTGAGCCAACAGGCAGGTAATGGCCTGACGGTGAGCCTGCCGGTCAATGTTTATAGTGACGCGGCACAAAGCAATCTCTGGAATACTTTTACCGGCCAGACCATCGATGTTACCGCTGCCGATGTTTTTAGCGGTGAATCACCCGACATCAGCCTCAGTAATGACATTCGTGATTTTAATAATCTCAGTGCCGAAGAAATGCTCGGCATGCTCAACCAGCTCGATGCCTGGTTGCTGCAACTGGGGCAAAGTGAAGTTCTGGATCTTGAAATCCCGATGACCAATGGTGTAACCATCGGTGAGACGTTGGATTTTGCTCAGGCCTTTAAGCAGGACGTACTCGAACAACTGGCGGACTATGATCAAGGTTTGATTCAGCGCGATGTTGACGGTAATCCGATCTTGCATTTCGATAGTGTGCAAACATTATCAGAAAAATTAACCGAGGTTCTGGCCGCGTACACGCCGGCAGGCTTTGAAGTATTGGCAGACTATGATCTGGTCAGCCAGGATCTGAGCTTCCGAATTGAATGGGAACATAACTTTGTCGATAGCAGCACGGCCATCGATTTTGACGTTGATTTCGGCACCTTTGGCGGCATTCAATCGGCCAGTGATCTGGGAGTCGAAGCATTCACTAATCTTGGCTTTAGCTTCGGCGTTAATCTTGCGCCGAATGAAGATCTATTTATCGCCCCACCCTTGTTTGCACCCGCGTTGCCTGCTTACGGCATCTTATCCAGTGATGCCACATTCGAAGTTGAATTGTATGAAGAACCGGACAGTGGCGATGTCCTGTTAACAACATTAAATGTAACGGTTGCATTAGATAATACAAACACGTCTATTGATGATCTTGTTGATGATGTGCAAACAGCGCTGGATATTGCGTTAGAGCTAGAAGGTTTTGCGGCAGGTGATATCGTGGCAGAATTCACCGGTAATCGCATTGCACTGACTGCATTGCCGAGCAGTACCACGATTGATAATGGCGATGGCACCTCGTCCGCACAAACTCTGGATCGTCGAGTGCAGGTGGATATTGCGACTACCACTGATACGGCTTATAGCGAACTGGGTTTAATGATTTCACCGACGCCATTAAATGGTGTCTTAAGTGGGGCGGCTGAATTTACTTTGGTCGTAGATGAAACCGAATATCTGATCAGCATTGCCGCCGATGCAACGAATAGCAATGCTGATGATCTGCTTGCTGATATCAATGCCGCTCTGCTTAGTGCCGTGGATGGCGATGGTAATCCGTTGCCTGCCGGTGTAGAAGCCTATCGGGCGATGAACAGCAATTTGATCATCTTCAAGGTTAGCGCCGATGCGGGTGTTGCTCGTTTTAGCATGAAAGATATGAACGCGGTGGCCACGGATGAACTGGGCTTTGATTTTAGTGGTGTTAATGGCGTAGCTGATAACGAGCCGGTGGCACGAGGTCGGGCGACCGAATTCTTTATTGAGGATGCCAGCTTCAGCGGCAATATCAGTCTGGATGCCAGCAATATTGAAGGTGGCGCTAATCTGGGTTTCCTCGGCGTTAATATTGACGGCAGTGCTGGCAGCATTAGCGCCAGTGCCAATCTGAATTTATATGATGTAGAAAACAGCAGTAGCCGTATCAGCCTTGATCGGCTGTTGGAAAAAATGGCCGATGGCGACATTGCCAGTTCGACTAGCGGTATCGTTGAGGCCAATGTGACGGGTGCTGTCGATGTTGATCTGGCTATCACGCCGGAAACCGGTATCGGCATGGACAGTCTTGCGGCGGCCACCGTTAGCCTGGATTTAAACATTGTGGACTGGCTGGCCAATGCACCAGTGATGAATGACAGCGCTGATGCTAATGCCATTCAGGTTAGTTTTGATGGCCCGGACATTAGTGAATATCTAAAATTTGAAAACATCGGTTTTGCCGATGTCATTAGCGGCCTGAATCAGGCGGTGGATTACCTGCGTGATCTGGAAGGCGAGGGCGGCACGGGCGGACTGGTCGAAGCGCTGGATAAAGATCTGCCGGTGATCAACCGCAGCACCTCTGGCTTGCTCAACATGGCCGATCAGTTTGCGACTTTGGTCGATGATCTAGAAGCCAATCCCGCGGGCAGTGTGCAGGCAACGGAAACCTTGATCAAAGATTATCTGGGACTGGATGCCGACAGTGATTTGGTCGAGCTGGTACTCGACACCACTGCGGCTGGAGCCGCTGCGCTGCGTATAGATTTAAATTACACTCGCGGCCAGGATCTCAATGTGCCGATGGAATTGAGTCTGGATAAGCTGGCCAGTCTGGCTGGTTTTGATGGCTTCAATGACAAGTTTGGTAATTTTATCGGCGTCTCCTCAAGTGGTGATCTGGGACTGGAAGTGGATGGCGGCTTTACTCTTTCAATGGGGCTGGATCTTTCCGCTGTTGATGCCAGCACCCCACCCACAGCCTTTATGTATGGGGGTGTTGATGGCACCGGCCTGAGTTTTGATGTGCGTGCAATTGGCAGTGATCTTGAATTTACCGCGCAGACCGGTCCCTTCGGCATTAGCGTGATCGGCGGTGAAGTCTCATTGGGTTCTGGCATCGCCGTATACCTTGATGATGCCGAATACAACTTTGGCGCACTGAGTGCGGATGATCTGAGCATTGCGATTACCAATGGTGGGCTGGCGCAGGCGGCCGATATCAATCTGCCGGTTTACTTCCCCAGCATTTCCAGTCCGGTAGGGGGTGAAGGCAACAATATTATGGCCATCACCGTGGATAATATTGAGGACTTCTTTAATGGTATTGCCGGTAGTGTTTCCATTGATGCACCGGATTTTACCGATCTTGAACCACTGACCCTGTTCGGCATGCTGAGCAATCCGGCGGTGGTGGTCGATGGACTAGATGCACTGTTGTTTACCGTACAGGAAGGTCTGAATAGCGAAGTGCTGGATGTGAATCTGCCCTTCCTTGGTGATGCGTTGCAACCCGCCGCGCAGTTTATTGAAGACTTCCGCACCGATACCCTGGCCTATCTGAGTACGGTGTTGCAACAAAGCGGAGCCGGTGATCCCGATGTACTGGTACAGGAAACCCTGTTTAATATTTTTGCCGGTGAGTCTGATGGCGCAGTAAAACTGTTCGATGAGTTTGGTGGTCTGGGTTTATTAAATGATCTGAACAGTGATGGCGATATTACCGTCGATGATATTCTGGTGTCCGGTTTTGGTCTGACCGATACCTTTGGGCAGTTTGATTTCCAGATTGGCCAATCTTATATCTGGGATCAAGCGATTGATTTTGATCTTGGTTTGCCTGCACTGGGACTGGATCTAGATGCCGGGGTAGAGCTGGGGATCGAATGGTTGATGGACTTCGGCTTCGGTATTGATCAAAACGATGGTTTTTACTTCGTCACTGAAAATGCCAATGAAATAGAAATTAATACTTATGCCGCGTTAACCGATGGTTCGGGTAATCCCGCCAGTGCTACCGGCACTCTGGGTTTCCTGATGGTGGAAGCGGTCGATAATTTTGATCCGACGACCGACAGCGTTGATGATATTGAATTTTCCCATCTGGCATTAAACTTTGGCGTCGAACTGGATGATCCTAATAACGATGGTCGTTTGACCTTTGCTGAAATGGTCTCACCGAGCACCGGCTTCAAAGATATTGTTAGTGCTAATGCCAACGGTCACGGCGTGGGCGAACTGGATGTCAATGTCAGCTTTGGTGGTCTGGACGAGCTTTTATCTGAAGTACCCGGTCTGAGTGGGCTGGGTGGCCTGTTACCTGAAATTGGTTTTGATCTGGCACTGGACTGGACTTTCCTCGATGCTGATACCGCTGCCGAGAGCAACAGTTTTGGTGGCTCACCCGAGGTGGCCTTCAATAATATTGAACTGGATCTGGGTTCCTTTATTGCCGACTTTGCTGGGCCCTTCCTCGAACAGATTGGCGATATTCTTGATCCGCTGGAATGGTTGATTGGCCCGGATGGTATGTTGAATAAACGCCTGCCGGTGATTTCTGATTTATCGGGAACGACCGTGACTTTGGCGAGTCTTGCCGAATTACTGGATCCCAGCGCGAGCATTACCCCGTTCCTGAATTCGGTTCAGCAAATTTATAATTTAATCGATATGGTCGGTGATGCGGCGGCGGATGCAAACACCGCAGGCGGCAATCTGGTGCTGAACTTTGGCAACCTGAATCTCACTGATATGGCCGGTGGTGATCTCCGCGGCCTCTCTAGTCTGTCGGGATTGACTGCACCGACACGCCCCGACATCGACCTGGATAGCATTGGTGGTAACGGCAGTGCAAAGGAGTTTGCTAAAACCGTTAGCAGCGAAACCACGGTCGGTGAAGGCAGCGTAGACTTTGCGATACTTAAACCGGCGAATATTTTTGGTTTATTGATGGGTAAGGATGATGTCAATCTGATTACCTATGATTTACCAAAATTAGAATTTAATTTCGATTATCGTCAGTCTTTCCCGGTCTTTGGCCCTTTAAGTGCCACCCTGCGCGGTGCATTTAATGCGGGTGTGGATCTAGCAATTGGTTATGACACGCTGGGTCTATCACGTTTCCTCAAGACCGATAACCCGGCTGAACTCATCAATGGTTTTTTTGTCAGTGATATCGATTTTGGTACGGGTGAAGATGTGGTTGAAGCCTGGCTGCGCGGCTCGATTGCGGCGGGTGCCTCGCTGGATTTACTGGTGGCAGAAGCTGGAGTTGAAGGCGGCATTACCACAGGGATTGATTTCAACCTTAGCGATCTCAACAATGATGGCAAGGTGCGTTTCAGTGAGATGGGCGCGAACCTGCGCTATAACGATTCTAACCCGCTGGCCGTGTTTGATATCAATGGCACTATTGACTGGTTTTTCCGTGCCTATGTTGAAGTCGATCTGTTCTTATTTCAATTTGAAGACAGCATGAATCTGGGCAGCGGCACAATTTATGACTTTGAAATTCCCTTTAACCGATTGCCCGTGCTGGCACAGGAAGTGGGGACGGATTTGATTCTTAATATAGGTAAAAATGCGGAAGCCAGACAGCAGGGAAATGCTATAGATGATAATGAAACCATTACTGTCAGCTTTGATGATAACGGTAATGCTAATGCTGGTGATGATGAATATGTTATCAATTATCTGGAGTCCGGCATTTTGTATGAAGATCGCTACAGTGCCGTGGGTATCGAAAAATTATTGATCTACGGTGGTGCCGGTAATGACAACATTTCTATCGACAGCAGTGTAACGATTGCCACAGAAATTTATGGCGGCAGTGGCGACGATATTATAACCGGGGGGAGTGGCAACGATCTTATTTATGGTGGCGAAGGTCGTGACATCATCTATGGTGGCAATGGTCGTAATGAACTCTACGGTGGTGAAGGTCGCGATATTATTGAAGGCGGTGCCGGTAATGATATTCTTTATGGCGGCGCAGGCGATGATATTCTGCGCGGCTTTGCCGGTGATGATGCGCTTTACGGTGAACTGGGTAACGATACCCTCGAAGGCGGTCTTGATAACGACACTTATTACTTTGCCAATGATTTCGGTAACGACACCGTAGAAGATATCGGCAGCGATCTGGATCGCGCAGCAGGTCGGGTGGGCGACACCTGGGATTTCACTGCAGTAAGCACCGATATCACTTTTGATTTTGGTTCAGCCGGATATCTTGATGGCGACGTGGTTAAAGTGAGCAACCTGAGCAATACGGTTGCAGAAACCACAGCGCAGCGGTTTGCAGTGGAAACAGTATTGGGCGGCAGTGGTGTGGGCGGCACCGGTTCGGATACCTTCAACATTTATCGCACCGCGGACTACGGTGATAATCCGGGGCTGGATGTGTTATTGCTGGATGGGCGTGGGGGTTCCGATACCTATATCAGCTACTTCAAACCGATCTGGATTCCTATTGCTGTGCCCATGGATGTGGCGATTCGCGATCAGGGCAATCTCTGGGATACCGATACGGCCATTGCCTTTGGCTCGGACAGTGATGACTTACTAGATGTAAACACACTCAGTGTGGATTCGTATAAACCTTTTAGTATTACCTCGGCCTTTGATGTGACCACAGTGACTCCCCCGGTGGTTGATCGCACAGGTGCCGATAAGCAAAGCTTTGGCTATGGAGCCTATGGTGCTGATTCCGGGCTGGAGTCGCTGGAAGTGATCGCAAAGCAGGGCGATGACACGGTCTTTATTGAAAGTACACCGGATTATCTCGCCGCCTCGGTTAGTGGCAATGAAGGCGATGATGTGATTACCGTGGGCAGTTCCAGTCTGGGTGGGGGCGGTCTGCTGGATAATATTGACGGTAATGATCTTACCGGCGCGTTGGTGATTCGCGGTGACGAGGATAACGATACCTTAATCCTTGATGACAGCGCTGATATTCTTAACAACCTCGATGGCGTACTCACCGATGAATACATCTCCGGTATGGGCATGGCCATTGGCATCGACTATGGCACGATAGAATCGGTTGGCCTGGCCATGGGCAGCGGTAACGATATATTCACCGTTGCCAGTAGCATTGGTGGCGCGACCTATCTGACCGGTAATGCCGGCAATGATATTATCAATATTCAAAGTGCCAGCGGTATTTTGCAGGCACGGGGCGGTGATGATAATGACAGCATTACCCTGCAAAACAATAATAGTGGTAGTGCGGTTAGGCTGTTCGGTGAAAGTGGCAATGACATTCTCAACGTCCAGCGTATGATCGAGCCGGTCATTGTCCGTGGTGGCGATGATAATGATGTGATTAATGTCGGCAGCGCGGCACCCAATAGTGGCGGCACGGTTAATTTCATTTCCGATCTGCTTGATGTGGACGGTGAAGCGGGCAGTGATATTCTGAATGTTGATGACACTGCTGAAACTGAAAATGATGCCCTGCGAGTCACATCCACGTTACTCACAGGTTTGGGCATGAGTGATGGTATTCAATATGCCAACATGGAATTCATCAACATTGGCACCGGTAGCGGCAATGACAACGTTGATGTAGAAAGCACGGCCTTAGGTTCACTGACCACGATTTCAACGTTCGATGGCGATGCGACGGTGAATGTTTCTTCTGACGCACCAACAAACAGTGGCAATCTTGATGGCATCGAAGGCGAACTGACCCTGCTCATGGGCGGTGGCATCAATGAGTTAAACATCAGTGATATCGGCGCAACCGCTGCCGATAACGATATTCTGATTACTGAAAACCGTATTAGCGGCCTCGCCCCGGCGGCAATTAATTACTTCACCAGCGGTCGTTATGATAATGGCGTTAACATCTGGTTTGGTGCAGGCAGCGATACAGCCACGATTACTAGCACACACAGTGATAGCGTAACGACTGTTTGGGCCAACAGCGGTAATGATCAAATCACGGCGGTTGATGGAGACAATAGTGCGGATGATGGAGTGCTGGTGTTACTGGGTGAAGGCGGTAGTGATACCTTTGATGCTAGCAACTGGAATTCACGCACGGTTATGTTTGGCGATTATGGTGAACTTAACTATACCGGTAATGCTAAAAACATAAATACACTGACCAGTATAAACTCAATACGGCTTGATGATGGTGACAATGATACCTTAACAGGTGGCAGTGCCAACGATTTAATTATCGGTGGAGTGGGTGCGGATACACTAACTGGCAATGGTGGTGATGATCGTATCTTCGGTGATAATGCACGTATTACCTTCATCAATGGCCTGGCGGCACTGATGGAAACCATTGATGTTTACCCTCAAGCTGATGCGCGTGCCGGAACGGAAATACCCGGTGGCAACGATGTTATTGAAGGCAATGAGGGTAATGATCAATTGTTCGGCGGCAACGGTGATGATCGTTTGTTTGGCGGTAGTGGCAATGACATTCTTTTTGGTGATGGCGGTAAGGTTTTCATTAGCAACAATCTTGTGGTGGCTGAAACCACCGGCTTCTTCATTGGCGGCATTGATTTCCTTAATGGTGGCAATGGTGATGACTGGATGCTGGGCGGTGCTCAGGGTGATCTGTTTGTCGGTAACTTTGCGGATGATATTATTATCGGCGAATACGCACGCATCACCGTAGAGAATGAGAAAGGCCTGAGCGTGGTGCGCCTGGGTCAGGGTCGGCTTGATTTAATTACCAGCACTCTGTTTTCGCTTTACACCCCTGACATTCTTTCCTTCGGTCCGGTGCCCATCAGTGGTATTCCAGCCATTGGTAGCGCGGCTACGGCCTATGATCCAATTTACAATACCATCTCAGTTCCAGTAGGCAGTCGTGGTCAGGATATCGAACCACCACCTCCCCCCCCTCCACCTCCACCGAATCCTGAAGTTGCGCAGTTTGAAAAAGAATTGAGTCGTAACCCGACGGCGGGCGGAAACAACGGTGCGGTTCCTGTTATCGAAGAGAAAAAAGTCGAGACGGTTATTATTGAACCTAAAGTTGACTGCACTCGAATCGAAGGTAATCGCCTGGGGATATCCGAGCTTTGGGATCAATTAATTGATTCTGAAAACGTAAAACAGGCCGTGGGTGTTGCCAGTGATATGATTGATGTCATCATTACCGGCGAACCGAAAAAACTGCCTGACTCAGTCGATTGCAAAACGGTGAATGATTCAAATAATACCCATAGTTTGAATGACATCGAGGGGCTGGATCCGGCTCTGGTTTTGACTAGCTTAATTGGTATACAGGCTTACACAAAATCAGTTCAACCGATGAATAGTAAGTCACAGTTTAACCGTAATGGCTTTGATGAACTTGAGCGTGAAAGTGAGGCGCGACGGTATTCAAGCTGGTAGTGATATCACTTTTAGAAAACAAGTAATGAGGAATGCATAATGGCAGATGCCAATGATAATCAAGCTGAAAAACAGGTAACAAAGATTCGCTGGGATGATAGTAACATGCGCAGCACCTACGCCAATGTTTGTAATGTCGCCAGTACCCGTGAAGAAGTCACCCTGTTGTTTGGTACTAATCAAACCTGGCATACGGGGCAGAAAGAATTAACGGTCGATCTGTCTGACCGGTTGATTCTTAATCCCTATGCAGCGAAACGCTTATCCCTGTTGCTCAGCAATGTTGTGAGCGAATACGAATCCCGTTTTGGCGAAATAGGCCTTGAGGCGGATAAAAAATAAAGTCAGCTTAATTATTCTTCCCCCTATTGGCTCAGATTGCACAATTTACTGTGCAACCTGAGCTTTTTTTATCTTTCACCTGGATAAACCCATTACCGGCTACAAAGATCCCTGTAGGTTCGGCTTTAGCTGTACTCACTCACGTCATATTCAAACTGAGCTGGCGATAAGTCCGTATTATCCATATACTTTCCTGATGGATAGTTCGACAAAAACGCAGGACATCGAAAATCAGCAGGAACTCTGGGCATTATTTGAAACAGCCGCAGATTCCACCGAGCATGCGCAGGCCTGGCTGGCACTGCAATGCTCAATAATGGGCGCGGTTTCCCTGGCGGTGCTGGTACTTGAAGATGATGATGGTTTTAATCCCTGTGCACTTTACCCTGATGGTGCGCGTGACAGTCAACGGCTGGCGGATCTGATTGAGCGTAGTCTGCAACAAAAAACACCGCTATGGTTAAAAATGGAGCCGGCGATATCCGCAGCCGTTTCCACGCAACCTGTTTATGCACTGAGTTACCCACTCAAAATTAACGATAAAATAATCGGCGTGGTGGCCGTCGAGTTAGCTATCCGTCATGAGTCAGATCTTGCAGAGGCCATGCAACAATTACGCTGGGGGATTGGCTGGCTGGAGCTGGCTTTCTGGCGCAGGCAGGCGGCGGCCGACAAAAAAATCCTTAACCGATTGCAACCGGCGGTGGATCTGCTGGCACGGGTGTTGTCTGAAACTCAGTTTGACGCAGCAGCATTGGCGCTGGTCAATGAAACAGCTGCGCTGTTTGATTGTGAGCGGGTCAGTATCGGTTTTGTCGAGGCGGATCAAATCCAACTTGCGGCTTTGTCTCACAGTGCCCGTTTCGCGCAAAAAATGAATCTGACCCGGCTGTTGATTCGTGCCATGGATGAAACCCTTGATCAGGCAAGTATCATTCACTGGCCGCAGGTCTCGACACAGGGCTTGATTACCCGTGACCATGAACGACTTGCAGCCGAAGAGGGAAGCGGTAGCATTCTTAGTTTGCCCTTGAGTCATGAGCGGCAGTGTTATGCGGTATTAATGTTAGAGCGTGGATCATCAGAGGCTTTTTCTACTGATGAAATTGAAACCGCGAAAGCGATAGCCAGTCTTGCCGGTGCGGCATTGAATGACAAACAGCGACTGGATTTACCACTATTTAAGTTTGTTCGACAGCGCCTTCGCCAGCAACAACAGTCCCGTGGCTGGGGCACATACGGCTTGCTGAGTCTGGTGCTATTTGTAATCCTGTTGTTCAGTTTTGTTAAAGGTGATTATCTTCTCAATGCCGACTCGGTGCTCGAAGGTGCCGTGCAACGGGTGGTAGCCGCCCCCTTTACCGGCTTTATCGAACAGGCCCCAGCGCGAGCCGGTGATGTGGTCAAACAGGGAAGCTTACTGGCGCAACTGGATGATCGCGATCTACGGCTTGAGCGCATTAAGTGGTTGAGTGAACGAGCGCGTTTGCAAAAGCAATCACAGGATGCCCGCGCACGCAGGCAACGTGCCGAAGTCAGCATACTGGAATCCCAGATTGCCCAGTCAAACGCGGAATTGCAATTAGTCGAAAACCGGCTAACACGTACTTATCTGAAAGCACCGTTTGATGGCCTGATCGTCAGCGGTGATTTAAGCCAACGCCTCGGTGGCGCAGTGCAACAGGGTGAAGTCCTGTTTGAGATGGCACCGCTGCAAGCCTATCGCTTAATTTTACAGGTCGATGAGTCACGCATCACGGATGTTATAAGCGGACAGCAAGGGCAACTGGTATTAACCGCATTGCCCGATCAGGCCTTTCCTTTTGTGATTGAAAAAATAACCCCGGTGGCCAGTGCCGCAGACGGAGCGAATCGATTTCGGGTCGAGGCAGGATTAGGCGAAGTTGCAGCAGAATTTCGACCGGGCATGGAAGGTATTGCTAAAATCCAGGTTGATGAACGTTTGTTGATTTCGATCTGGAGTCGAAACCTGCGCGAGTGGCTGGCGCTTCAATACTGGTACTGGTTGGGTTAAATCATCGTCGCTGTGGAAAATATAAATCCAAGACAAAGTCCCCACTGGTACCGCATTGCCGACATAAAACCAGCATTGCGCAGTCATGTACGCATTCATCGTCAGCGTCATCGTGGTCATCGATTCTATATATTACAGGATGCGATTACCGGAGCCTTTCATCGCTTTTCACCGCAGGCCTGGCAGTTGATTGGGCTGATGAATGGCGACAATAGCATGCAGGTGATCTGGGAACGAGCGTGCAACATTAATGCAGACACGCCACCCACACAGGATGAATTGCTGCATCTGCTTTCACAACTTCATCAGTTTGATGTTCTGCGTACCGATATTCCCTCTGACATTATTGAAATGGTGGAGCGGGGACAACGGCAGACGCGGCAACAAAAAAAAGCCCGTTGGCGCAGTCCCCTGGCTCTGCGTTTTCCACTCATCGATCCGGATCGTTTTTTAGAAGCCGGTCTGCCGCTGTTGCGCCCCCTGTTTAGCCGCGCATTTTTCAGTCTCTGGTTATTGCTGGCAGTCTTCACCGGGGTGATGGCCTTAATGCAGTGGCCGGTATTAACCGAGAATATCAGCGATCGTATTTTGAGCATGGAAAATCTTTTACTGCTCTGGTTTGTTTATCCGCTGGTGAAAGGCCTGCATGAGCTGGGACATGCTTTTGCAGTAAAACGCTGGGGCGGGGAGGTGCATGAAATGGGGATCATGTTACTGGTGCTGATGCCGGTACCCTATGTCGATGCCAGCGCCTCTTCTGCCTTTAATAATAAGTATCAGCGTATGATAGTGAGTGGCGCAGGGATGATGGTGGAATTATTTCTTGCCGGACTGGCCATGCTCATCTGGATAAATGTCGAGCCGGGACTGGTACGTGCACTGGCCTTTAATGTGATGATCATAGCGGGTGTTTCAACCCTCATGTTGAATGGCAATCCTCTGTTACGTTTTGACGGTTATTATCTTTTATCAGACTGGCTGGAAATCCCTAACTTTGCAACGCGCAGTAATCGCTATTGGGCTTATCTGGGCCAGCGTTATTTACTGGGGGTAAAAGAAGCCTGTGCGCCCGCGATGCAAAGATCAGAACGTGGCTGGTTATTCAGCTATTCACCGCTGGCTTTTATTTACCGAATTTTTATCAGTCTCAGTATTGCCCTGTTCGTTGCCCAGCAGTTTTTTATTTTCGGCATATTGCTGGCAATCTGGTCGTTAAGCAACAGTTTGTTGATGCCGATACTTAAACTATTGCAAAGGCTGGCAATGCACCCGAGCCGGCGAAAACGTGGAATAAGCCTGGCAGTTGGGGTGAGCGGCCTGCTTATGTTTGTGTTATTCATTTTGCCTTTACCTTCCGCCACACAGGCACAGGGAGTGATTTGGGTGGCGGATGAGGCACGCTTAACCAGTGGTGTCGATGGCTTTGTCAAAGAAATAAAAATCACCAATGGAGCCCCGGTTCAGCAGGGGCAGGTATTGATCATTCTGAGTTCTATCAGTCTGGAAAAAGAGAAGCAGGTATTAGTGGCGCGACTCAAGGAATTTCAGGCGCGCTATTATGCGGGCCTGCAACAGGATCGTGCACAGGCATTAGTATTAAAAGAAGAAATCAGTTTTCTTGAAGCTGAACTTCAACGCGCTAATGAACGTTTAAGCGCCTTGCAGATAAAAAGCCCACTGGATGGCGTGGCCCTGATTCCGGAACTTGATGATCTAGCGGGACGCTTCCTGCGCCGGGGAGTGGAAATAGGCTATATACTGGATGAGCGGGATGCCACCGTGCGCGTAGTAGTTGAGCAGGATGATATCGAACAGGTTCGCCACCACACCCAGGCATTAAGCGCACGACTGGCGAATGCTCCTATGCAGACACGCGGGGCAAGTTTATTGCGTGAGGTTCCCGCTGCATCGAATGCGTTGCCCAGTCTGGCACTAAGTCTGGAAGGCGGTGGAGACTTTGCTCTGGATCCGGCGGCAAGCTCTTCTAATAATAAAATAAATAATCCGACGGAATCTATTCGAGTGTTGAGCCCCTTATTTCAATTTGATCTGAGCCTGCCCGGTACCCGGAATGAATTCATCGGCGAACGCGTTTATATTCGCTTTGAACATCCCTCCGAAGCCATCGGGCAACGGCTCTGGCGCGAGTTGCGGCGATTATTCCTGAGACGTTTTAATGTCTGATTCTTCTTCATCAAAACTATCCAGTGAATATGCGCTGAGCTTTGAATCACGGCCGCTAAAATTTGATCGCATGGGTAATTTTCTATCGCGTTACTGGCATGAGGTTTTCTCAAAAAACAAATTGCTTGGACAACGTGAATTTTATTCCATTGCCGATAAACAGCGTTCTCAATGGGATGCTTGCATAAATTCCGAATTTATAAAAATATTACAGGATAGTAAACCTGCCGCCGAACCAGTAGTGGCGTTGATGAGGCTGTATTGCATGGCAAACAGCTTGTCTACTCCGCTAACTGATGTGGCTGAGATCAATGTATGGCGGGCATACCGGATGTATATGGGTGAGGCTGTGAATTCAAACACCTCGACAAATCAGCTTGAAGCGGCTATTGCGGCAGTTGCATTGACGCTGGATGGAAAGCAGGTGCATCTTGTTTATGCCGATAATATCTCACTGAGCCTTGCCAGAGAGCAATTCAGTTCATTTTTTAATCTGCTGAATATTGATACTGGTCGTGTTGATGCGGATACCTCCGCCAGCGGGCGACAGCGGCAATATCAGTTCAAAATTTGTTTTTGCCTGGCCCAGGAACTGGTCTTTGATTATTTACGTGATCGCCTGCAAATAGGAACAATGACTCAGGGTTTACGCCTGCAGGCCGAAGTGCTGTATCGTGAAGTGCCACGAATACAAGGCCTGACATTGTGTGGATTAACTGTCGCCCTGATTGCTGATATGGACAAGGTACTCATGGATGCGGCACGTGCCCCACTGGAAATAACCGGGGCCATAGAAAATAATGAGAATGAAAAAATCACTCTCGCGCGCCTTGGTTATCCGGGTTTTTTTCGCCGCTATGAACAGTTGAGTGGTTATGGCTATCTCTCGGAATTTAAATCTGAACTCTGGGAAATCTATGGTCTGGTTTTGTTAGTCATGCAAAAGCAGACGGCGCTCAGCACCAACACGCTGAATAATATCTATTACTATCAGCATGAAGAAGATAAATGGGCCGCGTTGCTTAAAAAAGTGCTGCAATATCATGATGCTGGAAAGACGGTATACTTGAGCGTAGAAATACAGTCTACGCTAGAAAAAATACAGTCTATACTAAAGCAGGCAGAAATTTCATATAGCATTAACCGGGCGAATGCTGTGGAACAGTCAGCATCATCTAGCGCAGCCACCGCAGTTTATCTGCAGCTTTCAGATAATATTCAGCCAATACCCCATGATGGCATTTTGATTTTCGTTGAATATACGAGAGCACGGCGACGAACTAGAATGATGAGTCACTTTATTAGCTCGACTAATTCAACAGAGCGGTTGTTGTTTATTAGCCCGAATGATAAGGGCTTGTCCATTATCATTGCTGAAAGTCTGCGTCTGCAAATGCTCGTTCGCATATTAAAAACGGCATTGAACACAGACACACAAATTGGCAATGCTTTGCGGCATCAATTAACATCCATTGCAGATAAAGTGGGGGAGCAGATGCAGACAAAGATTCGGCGCCGCCTGTTGCAACAGGAAATTCAGAAAGGAAAAAAGCTGTCTTTTGCGGGCAGAGGAGAATAAATACAACTATGTTCAGAGCAATAATATTTTTAATTTTCAGCATGTTTTTAATTAATCATGCAATGGCGGAAAGCCTGGACTTGCCGCTTAATGACGAGCGGCTGGATTGTTTGCTGGAGCCCAATGAGGAAATTCAGTTAAGCAGCCAGATCCCAGGTATTATTGACAAAATACAGGTTGAACGAGGCGATCAAGTAAAAAGAGGCCAGGTTGTTACAGTATTAAAATCCGGCGTGGAACGGGCGGCGGTGGCATTGGCACAGGCAAAGGTGGATTTTGGAAAACGTAAGCTGGTGCGAAATAAAGATCTCTATCGGCAGGAATTGATCTCAATTCATGAAAAAGATGAAATGGAAACCGAACACAGAATTACCCAGTTGGAATTAAAAGAAGTAAAAGAAAAACTGAAGTTGCGCACTCTGCGCAGCCCCATTAATGGGATCGTTACTGAACGGCATCATTCTGTCGGTGAATTTGTTGGAGAAGATCCAGTTCTGACCCTGGTCAGTATTGACCCGCTCAATGTTGAAATTATTGTCCCGGTTTCACGTATTGGTTCGATTCGGAAAGGCATGAAGGCGATAGTTGAACCTGAGTCTTTTTCCGGTAAAAAATTTACAGGTACGGTCGATATTGTGGATCAAGTTATTGATGCGGCCAGTGGCACTTATACGGTCAGGG
>CAZNRP010000005.1:0-48234 GCA_964575555.1 uncultured Thiohalophilus sp.
AGTTGGAAGTATACCGATCTGGCTGTATTGCCTGTATATCCCTATAGAGGGAGGGAATCTATAGCATCTATCCCTCATCAGTAATACCGCACTTACTTTGTCGGATAATAAAATCAGGATATACTATGGCTTCTGAATTCGAGCCAATAACGCCAGCCAGAAGCTGAGCGGGAGTAGATTATGACAGACAGCAACAACTTTGACAGTAACCAGGAAGTAGAATTTAACAGTGCAATGGCGGCATTTGAGTCAAAACAATTTGCCCATGCGGCCCAGCGACTTGGCCCCTTTGCCCATGGTGGCAATGCGGAAGCCCAGCATCGGCTGGCCATTATGTATCAGAATGGTCTGGGTGTGGCTCAGAATGATGCCGAGGCGATGAAATGGATGCAGGCCGCTGCCGAGCAGAATCATGCGCTGGCACAACATGGCATGGGCTTTATGTATATGGAAGGCGAGTGTACCGAAAAAGATCCGGCTGCCGCTATCAAATGGTTCACGCTGGCAGCCGAGCAGGGACTGGCCGGTTCACAAACTACTCTGGCCATGATGTACGAGCAGGGCAATGGGGTGGAACAAAATCAGGAAGAAGCTAAAAAGTGGTATGCCAAAGCTGGCTTCTGATATTAAGATAGAAAAATAAATTACGTCGCCGCCGTGAGCGGGGTATCCGCTATTGTAGCCACGGCTTCAGCCATGCTGATATAGCTGAATCGATACTGTATTTTCCCGTTATAAAAAAGATAATAAATCTATGCGTCCAGCCCACCTTAATACCGTCATTGAAGTCGAATTTTCCAGTACCCGTGAAGGTAACCACACTCCGGTGATGATCTGGGGAGCACCAGGAGTCGGCAAATCACAAATCGTCGCGCAGGTGGCTGCTCACCATAAGGTACCGCTACTTGATATTCGTCTTTCACAAATGGAACCCAGCGATTTGCGCGGCATTCCGTTTCGTGATGGCGATAAAGTCGAGTGGGCCGTACCCGGTATGCTGCCGAATGCCGAACGTCATGGCCGCGAAGGCATTTTGTTTCTGGATGAGATAACCTCAGCACCGCCCAGTGTTTCTGCTGCCGCCTATCAATTAATTCTTGATCGTCGTCTAGGGGATTATGAAGTACCAAAAGGCTGGGCCATTATTGCGGCTGGAAACCGGCAGGGGGATCGCGGAGTCACCTATAGCATGCCCGCACCTTTGGCTAACCGCTTTTCACATTTTGAATTTGAGTTGAACCTCGATGACTGGGTGGCCTGGGCCTATCAGAATAATATTGATGATCGCATCATTGCCTTTTTGCGCTTTCGACCTGAAATGTTATTTGAGTTTGATCCCACCCATAACCCGGTTGCGTTTCCATCGCCACGTTCCTGGGAGTTCACTCATCGTGCCCTGAAAAAATTTGAACACAATAACGAACTGCGACTCGGTACCTTACAGGCCTGTGTCGGTCAGGCCGCCGGGATTGAACTGGATGCGTTTATTCGTAACCTGGATCAACTCCCCGACATCAATGCCATCATCAAGGGTGAAAAGCTGCCAGCACCGAAAGAAATTGATCTGCAATATGCGGTTGCCGCCGCGCTGGTGGGCCATGCGATTCGCAGCAAGGGCAGCGATGAAGCAGTAAAAGTGCATGGCAATATTCTTGATTACGCCAGTGTTTTTCCACAAAAAGAAATGGGTGTAATGCTGGTAAGCGATATGCATCGAGCCATTGGTCAGGATCTTTTTGAGCTGCCGCAATTTGCCCAGTGGTCAAATGCCGTTGCCGATGTCATGTTATACAGTTAAACCCTGCGGCTAATGAAAACAGTTTCAAAAGAAAATCCTACTGAATTAAAACTCAGTGCTGCCCGCACCCGCTTGATTATCGACAAGCCCTTTTTAGGCGCGCTGGTATTACGCCTGCCGCTATTGGCGGGGGATCCTGGCTGGTGTCGTACCACCGCAACCGATGCGCGTAAAATTTTTTATAATGCCGACTATATCGATCAATTAAGTATCGAAGAAACACAGTTTGTTCTCGCCCATGAAGCCCTGCATTGTGCCCTGTCGCATTTTGCCCGCCGCGGCCATCGGATTAAAATGCGTTGGGATCTTGCCTGTGACTATGCCATTAATCCTTTATTGATTAATGATGGACTAAAGCCACCACCGAACACCCTGGTGGAAAAAAGTTATGAAGGCATGACCGCCGAAGAGATTTATCCCTTCATTGATGAGTTCGATAACAATGAACCCATGGACGATCATATTTATGATGATAGCTCTGACTCAGGCAATAACGATCAGGGCCAAAGTGACAGTCCGCCGCCGGATGATATGCCCGATGAGGATGAAGGCCAGAAACAAGGCAAAGATAAAAACGAGCAGTCCAAAGGCCGCCAGTCACAGGCCGATGAATCATCCACAAAAGGCGGTGGCAAGGCTGAGATAAGTCCAGAAGAGCAGGGGGCCGCACAACCACCACCTTTATCCATGCAGGAACGTGAGACTCTTAATACGCAGTGGAAACAGCGTATGGCAGGTGCTGCACAGCAGGCCATGCAAGCCGGTAAGCTGGGCGATGATATGGCCCGGCTGGTTGATTTTCTGCTGCAGCCGGAACTGCCCTGGCGTAACCTGCTGGCACATTTTATGACCCAGACCGCGCGCGACGACTATAGCTATACCCGGCCATCATCCCGGCGGGGTGATCCGGCCATTTATCCCAGCCTGCGCAGCGCGCAGATAAATATTGTTGTGGCCGTCGATACCAGTGGCTCAATCAGTGAAGCTGAAATAGAGCAGTTTGTTTCTGAGATTGATGCGATTAAAAGTTTAATTCGCGCACGCATCACGCTGCTGGCCTGCGATGCTGAAATGGCCTCAGATTGCCCCTGGGTGTTTGAATCCTGGGATGAGTTTAGCTTGCCACGTAAAATAATCGGCGGAGGCGGCACACGTTTTACGCCGGTATTTGACTGGGCTGAACTGCAGGATGGGCCACCTGATTTGCTGGTTTACTTTACCGATGCCGATGGTCAATTTCCTGAGCAAATGCCACAATATCCGGTATTATGGCTGGTCAAAGGTAAAAGTCCGGTGCCCTGGGGGCAACGGGTACAATTAAATTAAATTACGGCTGTTCGTTAACGCCCTCTCGCCGATTGGAGAGAGGGTTGGGGGAGAGGGAGCCATTATGCCATTATCCAGTGAAGACAGTTTGCGCCTGAATGTTCTGTTAACGCAGGATTTGCAGGCACTGCGTATCGACGAATCAAAAATGATTGTCTATGGTTTGTCAGAAAAGGGCGAAGCAAAAATCCAACTGAATCCTAACTGTCGGGATGATCGCTATTTAAAAACCATAAAAGAATTAATTTCAAGCAAGGTACTGGGATCCCCCGGCGGCTACCCGATCTTTCTACGTCGGTGGACCCGTATGGGGCAGGCTAAAGATGAAAGTCTTGGCCGTCTATTACAACTTGGCGAACCTGAAGCGGTGGTGGCCGTTGTCCATGCCAGTGGCCTCACCGATGAATTGGCTCGACGAGCCTGGTGGGCCATGCCCAGCGCCGCCAATGCCCGTTGCATGCTACAAAAAAAGGCCATCGTCGAAGGCCAAATGGGAGCTGAACTAGCTGACTACCTGATTGAGTTTTTACCCTTTGAAGAAGAAGCCCGAGATATTATCGAATCCGTGCGTCTGGTATTACAGGGTGATCTAATTTCAACTGAGCGGCGTAATAACCTGTGGGGTAGGGGACAACGCAAAAATGCCTTTCTGGTGGGCTTCCTGTTTGTCGAAGCCGACACTCTGCCGCTTGAAAAACAGGCTCATCCCGCGTTAAATGACTATCAGGAAAAACTGGCCTCACTTATTAATCGGGGTAACCCGCTAGCTCAACAACTGCAGCGCCTGCTTGAGGCACCAGGACAGGCCTTTTTGTCCACCGTCAATACGGTCATAAAAAAACCCGGCAATCAGGATGTTGTGATTGCGCTACTCAACGCGATCAATGATTACTTTTCTACGATCAAACTGATTCCGGAAAAAGAAGAAAACATACAAATGATAATCGATTCAACAACAGATTTTATTGATGATAAGAAAAATGTGACGCTGAGTGAAGTTCTCAATAGCATACCGGACAGCCGAAATATGTTACAGGCCTTACTGGTTTTATCTGCCATTGGCGAGCAGGTCATTAACCCTGTCTTTTCACGCAGCGATGCCATTGGAACTCTGATGCGTAAAAAACTTGAGCCGGTCTTCGGCCCCATTAATGAACAGATTAAACAACTTACCGTGAGCACCGGATGAGCATTCCGCCCGGACAAAAAGTATCTCTGTGTATTGATTTAAAAATAGTGCACAGCATTATTGAACAACATATCGCGGCATCGCCTTATGTTGTTGGGGTCGAGTTAGCCCGCCAGATTGATCGCTACGTGCATGAGCAGAAGCTTGGCTATTATCCTGCGCTGGAATATTTTCAGGGAACAAACATTGTTGACACCGATTTATACAACACGGCAGAAAGTATTTCCTGGCTACTGGACAATCTTACCCAGCAATCCTTGCATGAATATTTACGCAGTGTAATCAATGACATCAGCTTTGATTCCATCCATGTTCAAATATTTATACTGCCGCATATTCGACCCGGCCAGAATAATGCCCTCCATAATCTCAGCATCCATTTAACCCCCGATCACCTGCGCGTATCACTCACTGGCAAGCTGATGTTTGGAGCTGAAAACAAAAAATCACTTATTCAAAAACTTATTGATGAATTAAATGCCGCACTCGAAAAACATTTTTCCTTACACGATGTTAACGGCATAAAACTTTTAGACTAACTTATTTAAACAGGAAATCACCTATGCCAGAAATCACCATGTACTGTACTGCAAGCTGTCCCTTCTGTACTCGTGCAGAAAAGCTGCTCACCAAAAAAGGGATGAAAATTAAAAAAATTCGAGTCGATGGCGATAAAACCATGCTCAAAGAAATGATTAAACGAACCGGTCAAAATACCGTTCCACAAATTTATATTGACAACAAACATGTTGGCGGTTTCGATGATCTATCAGAGCTGGATATCATGGATGAGTTAGATCCACTGTTGGGTATTGAAAACGAATAACTTAGCTTATGAAACCTAATTTTTAAAAAATGGAGCTGAATAGTAAGCGTAATGAAATCAATACCAAGCAACATCCGGCCATGGTTATTACCTATAATAATCATGGCTAGTGCTATTTTATTTCAGTCATCAGGTCAACCAGGATTTGACACTCTACGCTATAATCGTGAACTAATATTTTCAGGACAATGGTGGCGTTTTTTCACAGGGCATCTAATACACCTAAGCTGGATGCACTTGTTCATGAATATGAGCGGACTGGTTCTGCTTAATGTGTTATTCAAAAATATCTTCAGCCCACTGCAGTGGTTTGCACTGATACTGGTATCAATGTCAGGAATTGATCTTGGTTTAATTATTTTCAACCCTGAAATCGCATGGTATGTCGGCTTTTCCGGTGTTTTACACGGAATCATTGCTGTCGTGTCTTTGATGCTAATTTTAAATCATGGTGTGAAAGGCGCCGGAATACTGATATTACTTTTACTTAAGTTAATCTGGGAGCAACTTTCCGGACCACTTCCCGGCACAGAAGACTGGACGGGCGGGGCAGTTATTACCGAGGCCCACTTGTATGGAGCTATTAGCGGTGGAATATTCTTTATTTTCAGAGCCGTTCCTTCGTCCATCTGGGGGGAAAGGCCAGGACGCGGAGGTAAATAAAACAGTGTCTTATCTAATTTAAACCCCTCTCCCCAATGGGGAGGGGGGTTAACGGGACTACTGTGATACTCTGTTTATCAAACAAACCGTCCCTTTCTCCCTAGGGGAAAAGGTTAGGATGAAGGGGGATAAATAAAACAGGAATTTCACTTTAAATTTATTTCAAGGTTTAACTACCAAGCATTCATCTCTAAACAATGATTCTTGACCTACAACAAGAATAAAGAAATTTTTTTATGTAAACTTTATATGAACTTACCATTAAATTTTTGTGGCAAGGATTGTCCTAAATATGTTGGTTCGATTTTTTTAACAGAGCAGTTATTGTTAGTGAGATTAAATATGAAGGTAAAGAGCATTCTTTATGTTCGTTTCCCATGCTGGAAAATATACCCTGGTGGTGTAATTTATGTTGCTGATTTTATTCATAAACAATCCCCTGATATTAAACAGGAAATTCTTGATCTGGCCATTATCCCCAAGGCACAGAGAAAACAGGCATTAAAAACACGTCTATTAGCACTAGATCCAGATATAGTAGCTTTTTCCTGGCGCAATATGCAGTCGTTTGGCCCCCATCCAGAAGATGATGCGCTGGATGTAGTAATGAATTTTGATCACTCCCCAAATCCCTGGCAACGAATAAAAGCAGGGTTCAGTGCCGTTCCAATTATATATGAATATACCGCTAATCGAATACGCAATTTTTCATTGATGAAACTGGTTCGCAAGTTAAAACCTGAAATAAAAATTGTTGTCGGTGGAACAGCAGTATCAATCTTTGCCAAATATGTTATCAAAAACTGTCCGGTCAATACCGTCGTCGTCGTTGGTGAAGGTGAGCCTGCCATGCTTTCAGTGATTAACGGCGAAAATACTACAATAGGGGAATGTTATTGCAAAAATGCTCAGGGAGTGATTAGTCATACTATCAGAACGGATAACTTTAATCTGTCAGAATTAAGTGCGGTTGATTTTAAATATATAGAATCAATTTTTCCGGAAATAACTGAATATACTGATGATTACATTGGTGTTCATACTAAACGAGGCTGTCCATATCAGTGTCATTTTTGTCTTTATAATAAAATTGAAGGGCATGAGCAACGTTATCGAGATCCTGTAGAAGTCGTAAACGAAATTGAGTCATTAAATAAACGCTATGGTGTTAAAAAGATATGGTTTACCGATGCACAGTTTTGTTCGACCCTGCGTAGCACACGCCATGTTGAAAAGATACTCGATGAAATAATCAAACGCAAATTAAAAATACAATGGACAGGTTATTTGCGCCTGAACTATCTCAATGTGGATTTGGCTAGAAAGATGTTGCTAAGTGGCCTGGCCAGTCTTGATTTGTCATTTACAGGAACACAGGAAATCATCAACACATTAACGCTGGGATATTCACTTGAACAGCAAATGAAAGCTTTTCAAATGTTTAAGGATGCGGGATATACCAATCAGAAGGTTAAGTTGTATATGCCACTTAATGCTCCCGGAGAAACAACACAAACGCTTCAGGAAACAATTGATCGTATTAAGGAGCTATACCAGATGTTTGGCCGAGATAATGTCCTGCCTTTCATATTTTTTATTGGAATTCAGCCGGGAACCCCGGTAGAAAAATTACTCATCGAAAATGGATACCTAAATAAAAATTATAACCCACTCACATTTAACCCATTTATAATTAAACGGTTATTGTATAACCCGAAGCCATTAGGTAGAGTAATTGCGCGAAGCTATCTTGAAGCGGTGGATACAATGAATGGTGATTGTGAGTATATTGGTCGTACGACCATGGATATTATAGAACGTGAACTGATGAGCTTAGATTCTGCAGTTTAAAAAAGATGAATATGGATATGTTATTCTGGCGCGGGTCTAAGTGTGATATTAGTCCAAAAGATCTAATTGCTTGATTTGTGGTTTATATGAAAGCGACTGCGACTATTGCAGTTCAATATTCATCACGCTATTTAACATAATATGTATTATGCGAAGTAAAATCAGTAATCAAAGGGCAGTCTAAATACTCAGGGAACCCCACAAATTAATAGCGATCAAACTTGCAAGCAGGCACCTATCTATTCGACTCAGACCCACGTAACCTACAACATCTGGGCAGCAATTAGCGCCACTTATTATACCGGCGGACGTACCACCATCGATGACAACAGAAAAAATGATTTACAACAAAACTGGCGAACAGGATTCACTCTGGCATTACCCGTCAACCTTAACCACTCTATCAAGTTATTGAGTTTCTTTAATATCTAGCGATAAGTCATTACAATCAAAGAGTAGTATTATTTAGGACATTGTAACACTGCACATGATTTCCCCCTGGCAGGCTTTAGCTGGATAATATCCTTTTCACTGGCAAGTATATTTTTATCATCCGGTGCAAGTTTTCTCGCACATTGAATCGCTTCATGTGCACGTTGCGTACATTGTTGTGCCATTAATACATAAGCCAGATTGTTCCAGACTGAGGCAACTTTTGAATTTACAGCAATTGCTAAACGAAACGCTGTTTCGGCCTCAGCGAAAGCACCCTGTTCAAATTCGCTGTTTCCCCATACTTGCAAAACGGTTTCATTTTCCGGCCAGCGTGTTGCCGCATTTCGATATGCCTGAACCGCAGCCTCAATATGCCCACTGGTTTCCAGTGCATTTACTGCCTTGATAAATTTCAGCGGTGTTGCGGTAGCCGGAATATTTTCTGGCGAGACAACCACACGCGCCCAGTAATCTGTGCGTTTCCAGGTTTGTTCAAAAGTAGATAGATTTATCACATAACGCTTTATTGTTCCAGAACGTAATATAATTTCTCCCCGCTCAAGATCAAAGCCAATTACCACGGCATAATGCCAGCGGGGATACCATGACAGTCCCAGGTTTTGAAATACCAGCACGGGATTCCCTGCAGTCACTTCTGTTAGCAAATCAGAAATATTTCCTGATAAAGGATAAGACAACATTTCGAAACTCCGCACCGTGGCATCCATTTCAATTTGCAGGCTGCCTTCTCGCTGTGGCAAGTAAAGTAACTCACCCAGTTCGGCGATAGTTACCGCCCTGCCCTGTGCCTGTAACACTGTTGCTAATGCAGCCGGGCCACAATAATTTTCAGTCTGAGAAATAAAAGGTGTGCTTGTTAGCTCTATTTTTATCGGTAAGGAAGAAGGCGGCTTTGCGAGTAACTGATGTGTTTGTGGACTGTTAGCACAGCCTAGCAACAAAAAGAGTAGTGAATTTAAATAAATGATTCCACGAAACGTCGTGAACATTATCAAGCACCTTATATACAGGATTTAGCACCTTAATGCTTAACGTATGGCTAATCATTACGTACCAGCCAGTTAGCATTTATGCACAGTAGTATAACCCGAATCACGCTCGGGACAAGTTCAACCAATTCTACACCAATAATATTAGATAGGCCGACACATGATCGAGAATGCTTCACGCATGGTTAACCGGCAGGCTCAAGTGTGCCATAAATAGCCATTCGATTATTCATAAAAATTGGAAATAATTACTCTAATGCAGACAAGGAAATAGATATACTGTTCTCTGAATTACCCGTTAACGCTCTATGTTTAAATGTTTTTGCAGATCGTCACCAATGGCAAACAGGCAGGGAATAAGAAAGAGCACGTAAATCGTGGAACTGATCATACCGCCGACACTGGGTGCGGCGATTGGCCGGGTCACATCCATGCCCGAGCCGCTAGCGAGGATAATCGGAATCAGGCCGAACACCGTCGTGGCGACGGTCATTAGCTTTGGACGCAGACGCGCAAGCGATCCCTCAATCACGGCTTCCATATAGGGCTGGTTCTCCGGTTTGCGCGCCAGCGCTTCACGAATAAACTCGATCATAATGATACCGGTCTGGATAGCGATAGCCAGAACCGCGATATAGCCGATAATAACAGCGGTAGTCATCGCATAACCCTGTATCCATTGCAGAACAACGCCGCCAATCAGGGCGAATGGCGCAGACAGCAGGACGAGAAAACTGATGCTTATTGATTTGAAAGCCAGCATGAGCAGGCTGAACATAATAACCAGAGTTAAAGGCATTATCCATAAAAGCCGGGCCTGCGCCTGTTCAGCATAGCGGTAGGTTCCCGTCCATTCCAGTGAGTAGCCAGCTGGCAAATTTAGCTGCTGATCCAGATATTTTCTTGCCCCCTGCACATAGTCGGTCGCGGTAATATCCCCGGGGTTGATGTAGATATAGGCCGCCAACAAGCCATTATCATTGCGAATCATCTCGGGCATTTTTTTCACCCTGACATCGGCAATTGCACCAAGCGCAATACTCTGGCCATTGGCCGTTATCACTGGTGTATTTTTCACCTTTTCCAGCGTATCAATGTACTCGGGGGAATACTGCATGCTCAGAGGGACAAGTGTATTATCAGCCTGTGCGATATTAACGATATTTTCACCTCCGATACCGTAACGAATCGTCAACATCGCTTCCTCAACCGTTACGTTATATTCAGCAAGGCGTTGTAAATCATTTTCCACATTGATGTAATAGCCCTGTGATATCCGCTCTGCGATGACGGAGGCCGTACCCGGAAAATCGCGCAGTAATGTTTCGACCTGTTTTGAAATGTCCTCAATTATGGAGATTTCATGTCCCTTAACCTTGATGCCTACTGGCGTTTGAATGCCGGTATCCTGCATGATCACTCGCCCGGCAATCGGTTGAGTCCAGCTATTCACATAACCGATAATTTTCAACGCTGCATCCATTTCGGAGATCAGCTTTTTCTTTGTTATCCCTTCACGCCATTCGGACTCGGGTTTGAGTAAAACAGTGGTTTCAATCATGGTGATGGGGGCAGGATCCGTTGAGGTGTCGGCTCGACCCAACTTGCCGAAGACACGATCCACCTCGGGAAAGGCTTTAATTTTTCGGTCAATTTGTTGCAGAATCCATCCCGCTTCACGAACCGGCAGGCCGGGCAGTGTTGTTGGCATATACAGGATTGTACCTTCTTCCATTTCGGGCATATAGTCTTTCTGAAAATGACTCATTAACACCACAGACGATATCAATAGCATCAGACTAAGACCAAAAAATAAATAGCGGTGGCGAATCGTTGCGCGCAACATGCGCGCATACACTTGCACAAGACATGTATCCTGTTGACTTCGAACAGGGGTTGATTGTCCTTTAAAGATCCAGACAATAAGAATGGGAAGAAGGAACAGGGTTAATAATGTTGAAAATCCCATGGCGAAGGTTTTGCTGAAGGCCAGAGGATCGAACAAACGCCCTTCCCGATCATCGAGAAAAAATACAGGCAGAAAAGAAGCCAGAATGATCAGCAGGGAAAACAATAGCGGACGCATCATTCTGCTAGTTGCGCGAATAATGGTTTCAATCCTGGCGCGAACATCCTGTTTTTTTTGCCGGGCAAGTTCGGCGCTACAATTCTCGACAATAACGATGGTTGCATCGGCCATTTCACCAATCGCAATCGCCAGACCGGCAAGAGAGAGTAAATTGATGGTTTGTCCAAAAAAGGAAAGTGATAGCAGCGTATACAAACAGCCGAGAAGAATCACCAGCACCGGAGCAACTGCAGCACGACCATTGCGTAAGGCCCATATGATCACCAGTATGACCACCAGCAACTCGTAGGCCAGTGCGGTCGAGAAATTTTTCAGGGTTGCCCAGATCAGCGACGATCGATCATAGGTGGTAACGATTTCTATTCCATCAGGTAATGCGCGTTTAACCTTTTCCAACTTCGTTTCAAAAGCATGACTAACGGTTACCACATTCTGATCTTGATCCATAATAACGATAGCACCGACGACTTCGCCTTCGCCGTCAAGATCGGCAATGCCACGGCGAAGATCATAATTTATCTGAAAATAACCGATGTCTTTCAATAATACGGGTTGGCCATCGACGCCGCGCGCCACGATGAGGTATTCCAGTTTATCCAGATCGCCGGAATTAACGACGCCGCGCAAATGGTAATCACGATTAGTCAGCTCAATGGTGCGCCCGCCCACCTGCTCAAATACGCCTTTCAATGCTGTGATAATCTGGCTCAGACTAATACCGGCTTCGGCCAGTAAGGGAGGAAATATTTTCAATTCCACCTGTCTTTCCAGACCGCCGACGGTGGCAATTTCGGCCACACCTGCGACCGTCTGCAACGCTGGTTTAACTATATTTTCGTTTAGCAGTCTTAGTTCACGCAGATCCCGTGTCTGGCTATGATCAACCAGAGCATATTGATAGATCCAGCCCATGCTGCTGGCATTCGGGCCAAGTGTGATCTCGGCATCCACAGGAAGCTGAGACCGGAGACTATTCAGTCTGTCGAGAACATATTGTCGTACCTGTTTGCGTTGGCTACGATCCTGAAAAATAACATAGATAAAAGAATAACCCAGATGAGATGTTGCGCGAACACTTTGTATCTCGGCAGAACCTAGCAGGGATAGAATGATTGCTTTAGTAATTTTATTTTCCAGTTGTTCTGGACTACGTGCCCATTTCACATAGATAACAATCTGTGAATCGGAAATATCAGGCAATGCATCTAGTGGTACGGTTTGGATAGCATAAAGACTGTAAGTTGTGGTTGCGACTAGCAACAATAGCACCACAAGAGGATGCCGGATGACGGCTCTAATGATGGTGGTGAGCATGCCCTGCCCCGCTTTGTTGCACAGAACTTAATTTATATTGCGCATCAATAAAAAAACTGCCAAAGGTCACCACCTGATCGCCCTCATTTAATCCATGAAGGATCTCGGTATATAATTCACCTTTAAGACCACTGTGTATTTGTTGTGGTACATAGTGTCCGGGATGCCGCTGCACATAGACGATTTGCCTGTCCCCCTCCTCGATAATGGCTTCCTTTGGGATAGCCATAAATGGCCCGCGTGGGACAATGATTTCCATGACATAGCGACGGCTTTGTTCCTGTACGTTTGCGGATAAACGCGCTTTCACTGTGATACAATTTTTATGCATATCAACCCGGATCACTCTTGCTCGGTATATGGATGACTTGGAGTCAGGAGGAAATGCGCGCACCCGTTGTCCTGTACGAATCAGTCGCGCATCGGAAGAACAGCGCCTGGCGGACAAGTATCGACCTAAGCTATCAATCGTCGCCGCCAGACGAACCCAGGTCTGTAAATGTTGTCTGCCGGCCTGAACCAGCGTCAAAGTCAATTCGTCTGCCTGTGATTTATTAATACGGGTTCCACGCACGTAATCTGGGCGGGTATAATCACGAATGCCATCGGCTTTGATCAGTCCTATGGCCAAAACCAAGCACAACATTCCCATGATGAGATGGTTCATTGTTCCAGCGTTAATGGCAGTAGTTGTCTTTACTATCCAGAACATACGTGCCCCAGGGATAGAGACCGACATTGGCGACACGGGTAACGACTTCCGTTTTGCCGTCAATAATATAGACCGAGTTATCTGTTGAACTGGCCAGATAGATTTTTTCACCGGCGGTATCCGTGGTTGCCGTTTCTATCTGTAAATTATCACCAATTTTTATCCGCCCTACGGCTTTCAGATGCGTCATGTCATAGACATATAAAAATCCACTACTCGAACTAATCACAAAGGCTTTGCCATCGGCAAAGTTAACGCCCATCATATCCGGGCCGGATTCAAGCGTTGCCGCCACTTCATTTTTATCCAGATCAATAATAGAAATCGTTTCATCACCATTATTAACGGTCACGGCATAACGCCCATCATGGCTCATATATGTTCGCCACGGATCGGCGCCGACCTTGATTTGTTTGATAAGCCGATCTTCTCGCGAATCAATCACGCTGACGATGCCCAGATCGCCATCGGCCGCATAAAGATAACGTCCGTCATTACTGATGCTGACATTTGAAATACCTTTTATTCCTCCCAGATACCTTTCCGGATCCAACGCCGCGATGCCCGGTGCTGCGCCGATATGAATTTTCTTCAGCAATTCGTGGCGGGTAACATCAATGACTCCCACCCAATGCGCACCGTAGTTGCCAATGTATGCCTTGCTTCCATCTGGGGTGAAGGTGATGTTGAGCGGTTCGACAAGGCCATGAATTCGTTTGATTTCGGTCATGGAAACCATATCAATCACCGAAATGGAGTCGCCGTCAGGATTGCCCTGATAGTAATAACGACCATCCGGGGTCATGGCCAGATGCTCCGGTGCAAAATCAACCGGGATCTCTTTTATTAGCGTCATAGTTGCGACATCAATAATGTAGGCCTTGTTGGAACGCGTACCGCCGGTGACAACCCAGCGACCATCTCGTGACATCATGGCCATATGCGGATTGACGTTTTTACCAAGGAAAACCCGGCCGATGATTTGGTTGCTCTTAATATCCATGAAAGCAATATCGTTTGAGTCGCGATTCACAATGACCACTACCGAAGTGGGATCGGTAATTTTAATTTCTTTTTCCGCCAGCGTGACGCCTGTCAACATAAGAAAACTAAATGTTATCGCGACAAACTGAAATATTATATTTAACGGATTTTTTATATTATTCATTTTCATACTCCTGAATTTAGAAACTGGCCTGCAAACGTACGCCGGAAATAAGATAAGCATCTGTTGTGGAATCTACTCGTTCTTCTTCCAGAAAGGTCAGGTGGAAGCTAAGCCGTAATTTTTCAGTCATCGCCAAGTTGTAATAACTTTCAAACAAGGTTTCTTTTTCACTGCTGGCAAGCATTGAATGAGCATAGCCAATGCCAAAAGCATCTTCTGGATTAAATCCCCGCCCCGTATCAAACTGCAGACCGGTGCTGTAATAAGCATCACGTTCGCTTGATGAGGTGTTTTCTGCCGAACCGTAGCGGCCAAACAGGGTGATGCCCGCCTTCAATCTTTGATCAAAACTAATACCGAAAGCGCTACTGCCATTTTCTGTATTATCTTCACGGTACCAGAGGCGATAATTTCCCTCGCCCAGATGAAAAGGGTTGGCCTGATAACCGGCTTCAACCAGCAGGAATAGAGAATCAGATAGATTGCTCGCCGTGCTACTACTTTGCTGATATCCCAATCTAAAATTGAAAGCACTTTTAGGATCATAAACAACAGCCATACCCGCACCATTTTCACTGAGTCCCAGAGCGGGATTATTCACTAGCGCATCACTGAGAAACTGGCTGGTTTCATCATTCGCGGCGGCATTGGCATCAAAATAATTAGTAAGATCAAGTCGGCCAACGACCAATGACAACTTTTGTTCCCACAGCTCGGTCATCAACCAGGCTTCTCGCAAGCTAAGATCATTTTGCTTCACCAGACGAGCGGCATAGCCGTTAACCAGTGTTAGTCCGTTAATTTCATTATCGGGCGGCGTACCGCTCAAACCCACGATGTCGGCAAAAAACACAGTGTATTGGGCGATGCCTGCAGTAAAATACAGATCGGTCGAAGCCAGTTGATAAAAATTACCGTCTGCTGTTTTATCATCGCCACGAGGTTGTTGTACATTTTGTATAATAATCGCCGCATCAACGCCAAGTTGAACATTTCGGCTGGCGGCATCATCTAACGCTTCTTCTATTTTTTCATTGATGGTTTGTCGTCGGTAGACACGTTCGCGTTGATAAGTTGTAACGCGCTTACTATCCGGGACTTGCGTCTCGTGCTCAATCCCCCTGTCATCAATAAATACATCAATTTTTTTGACCCGTGTTTCGGGATCAGAGAGCACTGTTGTCGTCTCCAGCTCAATTACCCGCTGCTCTAGCCCTTCGATGCGTTGCAGTAATTGTTCACGATCATTCTCTGCCTTTACACCAAACGGAAGAATCAGAAGAAATACAAACATTAATTTAAAAATAAGAACTTGCGAGATGAATCGTAGCCAGAATAAATACAGGCTATGTTTCGTTTTTGATAAATAAAACAAGGTTTCTTCTCCATATAAATAGATTAATAAATCGGATTTATATGTGAGAAAAGAGAGGGGAAAACAAAAAAAGGGGGCCACGAAACGGTGTTCGTTAACCGACCTGCTTTCAATAGCCCCACGCTATCTCACAGCATTATATTTTTCAGGCCGGTATACGGACTTATGATGCGAACGAATCTAAATCAAATGACTTAGTTAGCTCGACCGTCTCACCTTCCCATGTAAAAAACACAGTGGCTGGAATAATCATCCTGAGACAGCTTGGCATCAATCACCGTTGCGTGGGCAGTACTGGATTAGCGCAAATGCGCGCACCTGTTTCCCGTTTAACAATGTATGCACCTGAAAAACTGAAATGCAGACTACCCCACTAATTGCAGGGTTGTCAATTATTTTGAAAATAATTGGAAGGAAGGAAAGTGGAAAAAAATGGTCTCAAAAAGAGGGTAAGTCTTGCAATGCAACAAATATGTTACTGCAAGACCTGATCCCTTGAACCTAATTATTAATGGATTTCACAAACGGGAAAATATCAGTTGCACCTAATATATCGGTAATCAGTAAGACAATAAAGATCAACACCGCTAATTCAAGCACGCCTGCACCTGCGGGTAATTGAGCTAAATTCTGGTTTAATTGTGCGACTTCGGCATCGGTCATGTTTGAAACCCGCATTTTTGCAGTTTCCGGTTCAACGCCCATTTCAGTCAGTTGTTGGCGAACATCACTGCGATCCAGCATCACTAACAACTGTTCACGTTCAACCCGACTTTGAGCCTGTTGTACTAAATCAGAATTTGTAATCATGGCCGCATGCAGGGGGGCAAGTTGCGCGAAAAACATTGCCAGCAAGCTTACACTTACGCCGAAGTGTTTGAGACATTTTTTAAATAGCATAATTTTATATTCCTTAAAGGTTGGGGTTATTGAATCGTTTGCAGTGCGCCCATATAGGGTTTTAATACTTCGGGTATACTAATGCTGCCATCTTTATTTTGATAGTTTTCCAGCACCGCAACCAGAGTACGGCCAATGGCCAGTCCTGATCCATTGACGGTATGTACCAGTTCAGGTTTTCCGGTTTGCGGATTGCGCCAGCGGGCTTTCATGCGTCGGGCCTGAAAGGCTTCAAAGTTACTACAGGATGAAATTTCCCGATAGGCCTGTTGGCCGGGCAACCAGACTTCCAGATCCAGTGTTTTTGCAGCCGAGAACCCGACATCCCCAGCACATAAGGCCACAACTCGATAGGGTAAATCCAGTCGTTTTAACACTTCTTCGGCATTGGCCGTGAGTGCATCCAGTGCCGCATAAGAATCTTGCGGGCGGACTATTTGCACCATTTCAACTTTTTCAAATTGATGCTGACGAATCATGCCGCGAGTATCCTTGCCATAAGAACCCGCTTCACTGCGAAAACAGGGGGTATGACAAACAAATTTACGTGGCATAAGATCATCTTCAACTATCACATCACGGACGATATTGGTCACCGGGACTTCGGCGGTTGGAATTAAATAAACATCATGTTCATGACGCAGTTTAAATAAATCTTCTTCAAACTTGGGCAACTGACCCGTACCGCGCAGACTCTCTGCATTCACAATATAAGGTACGCTGGTTTCGGTATAGCCGTGTTCTTGTGAATGCAGATCCAGCATGAATTGAATCAGCGCACGATGCAGACGGGCAATGCCGCCGCTCATTACTGCATAACGTGAGCCGGTAATTTTTGCAGCGGTTTCAAAATCCAGCAGGCCAGTGGCCTCGCCTAAATCCACATGATCACGCGGTTCAAAATCCAGTTTGCGAGGCTCACCCCAGCGACGGATTTCCTGGTTATCATTTTCATCACGGCCTTCGGGAACACTTTCATGAAGAAGGTTAGGAATGCCCATTAAAAAATCATTCAGTTCACTTTGTACCACCGTTAATTTTTCTTCGTTGGCTTTAAGCTTGTCACCAATTGCAGCCACGGCAGTAAAGAACTCAGAAGCATCTTCACCTTTGGCTTTAGCCTGACCGATGGCTTTGGATTTTGTATTACGTTCACTTTGTAATTGCTGGGTGTCCACCTGCAATTGTTTGCGTTGTGATTCCAGTTTTTCAAAAAGTTCGGTATCGAGGGTGTAACCACGAAGCCCTAAACGCTCGGCACAGTTTTGTAAATCATTGCGTAATAATTTTGGATCTAACATGCGGGTCCTTGAAAATTAATTTTTAAATTTTTTTGGCTGTACAGTTTCAGCCATAATATTACTCATTATACAAATATAAGCCCTTATCCAGAGGGTGAGGGGGCTATGATATAACGACTTATATAATGATTAATAACTAAATATTCACACAGGCATTCCAGGTCAACATGTGGCCGGGTTTAATATGATCAGATAAATGCTGAATCGTTTCTTCTATTTTTTCTGGAGTATCAAAAAACTCCACCACCAGGGGCAGGTTAAGCGAAAGATCCAGTAATTTAATTCCGTGGATCTCACCGGAATCACCGTAGCCGGAAATTCCCCGGAACACGGTGAGGCCCCGTAACTGTTCCCAGTCATGCAAACGTTTGATCAGCCTTTTCAGCTGGCCTTCACCTTCGGTCAGATAAATACGCACTACCGTTACCTTCGTTATACTCATATTTGTCGTCCCAGTAACACACCCACCCAGCAGGCAATCAGGCAGGTGCTCACGCTAAGTAAAATATTCAGCATCGCCTGGAATAATTCACCGTCTTCGACCATATTCAGGGTTTCGATAGAAAAAGTCGAAAAGGTAGTAAACGCACCAAGAAAACCAATTAATAATAATGGTCGCCAATGCGCCCCCGGATCCATACGTTCCAGCAGCATAATATAAAAGAACCCCATTAACAGTGATCCCAGCACATTAACGCTCAGCGTGCCGTAAGGAAATCCCCGTCCCAGCAAGCTATGTACCCCGTTTGAAAACAGAAAACGTGAGACTGCACCCAAGGCACCGCCGAAGGCAATAAGCAGCAAATTATTCATACGTGGATTATACCGTAATTAATGACGAATACATGATAAGAGTCAATCCACTTTCCCGGCCTTTTTATCCAGTGCACGTAAATAGGCCAGCTTTTCTGTAATCTTGATTTCCAGTCCACGGGAAACCGGCTCATAGTAATGCGGCTCACCGAGTTCTTCAGGAAAATAACTTTCCCCGGCGGCATAGGCTTCAGGCTCATCATGGGCATAGCGATACTCACGACCATAACCGAGTTCTTTCATCAGGCGGGTGGGGGCATTGCGTAAATGCACTGGAATTTCAGCCGAGCCACCCTCCTTCACCTGTGCCATAGCAGTATTAAAAGCTTTATATACGGCATTACTTTTTGCGGCACAGGCCAAATACAATACCGCCTGGGCAATGGCCAGCTCGCCCTCGGGACTGCCCAGACGTTCCTGCACGTCCCAGGCATTCAGTGCCAGGGTCAACGCACGAGGATCGGCATTGCCGATATCTTCACTGGCCATACGCACTACGCGACGGGCTATGTATAAGGGATCGCAGCCACCATCAAGCATGCGAACCAGCCAGTACAATGCCGCATCAGGAGCTGAGCCACGTACGGATTTATGCAAAGCGGAAATTTGATCATAAAAGGCCTCTCCCTGTTTATCGAATCGACGCACACCGGTGGCAAGAACCTCATTGAGCACGGCCTCATTAATGAGCAGTCTGCCCTCCTCTTTTGTACCAAGATCACTGGCAATTTCTAGTAAATTGAGTGCCCGGCGGGCATCGCCATCGGCCACTTGGGCTAGTTTATGAATCAACCCATCATCGATGCTGATATGACGCAGACCGAAGCCCAGCTCTTTGTCATTCAACGCCCGTTTAATGACTTCAATCAGATCTTCATTCTGTAGCGATTTGAGCACATATA
This sequence comes from uncultured Thiohalophilus sp., assembly GCA_964575555.1. Lineage (GTDB taxonomy): Bacteria > Pseudomonadota > Gammaproteobacteria > UBA6429 > Thiohalophilaceae > JAADGZ01. The sequence goes on from CAZNRP010000005.1 coordinate 19,673, forward strand.
CCCGGGCGCGGGAGAGTAAGGCGTTGTTTAATTCAAAGGAGGGATTTTCAGTAGTCGCTCCGATAAACGTAATGGTGCCATCTTCGACAAAGGGCAAAAATGCATCTTGCTGAGACTTGTTAAACCGATGCACCTCATCGACAAATAAAATACTGGCGCGGTTTTTTGCTTTGAATATTTTGGCCTTGTCCACGGCCTCACGAATATCTTTTACCCCAGAGAGGACGGCTGAGAGGCTCAAGAATTCTGCATCACAATAACGAGCAATGAGTCGAGACAGGGTGGTTTTGCCGGTGCCGGGCGGCCCCCAGAAAATCATCGAATGCAAACGGCCTGACTCGATGGCCTGACGCAGCGGTTTATCAGCCGCTAACAAATGTGATTGACCGACAATCTCATCCAGTATTTGCGGACGCATGCGATCGGCTAATGGCCGCCATGCCGCGTCTTTTGAATCGAGCGTAGATTCAGATGAAGCAAAAAGATCGGGCGCGTCAGTCATGATCCTGATTATTGACCAATAACATCAACGCCTTTGGGAGGAACAAATTTGAAGGTGTCAGCGTTCATCGAAGTATTCACTTTCATATCTGAGAATTCCAGTCGTGTGGTCTGCCCAAAACTGTCGAGCATTTCCATCACGCCTAGCTGATTATTTTTAAAGGCCAGAAACACTGACTCAAAACCACCTTCACTCTGTAACGGTTTAAGCTTGAACCAGTCCATGCCCTGCTCCTGCCCCTGATGGCTGACCTGATAATGATCGCGCAGAATTTTGACATTGCTGAGAATCATCGCCGGTGAATTGGCCAGTGCCTCAGTTTGTGGCTTAACAATGATCTGTTCCAAATCTTCATCATAAGACCAGAGTCTTTTACCATCAGCCAGGTAAAGTTGCTGATAGGGTTTATTGTATTGCAGACGAAATTTATCCGGGCGTTGAACCTGAATGTTGCCACTGCTGCTTTGCATCAATTTTTGTTCGGCATCGAACTGGGTCTGGGTAAAGCGGGCATTAAAGTTGCGGGTGTGGGCAAAAAAATCATCCAGCGAACTGGCCTGCGCCGATGACAGGCAGAGCAACATGATTAGCGATGAAAGAAATATAATGAATTTATTCATAGGCATGATAGTTTTAAAAATAGTGCAAATGTAGGTTGGGTTGAACAACGCGAAGCCCAACAAGGTGTCGCAATAATGTTGGGCTTCGCGTTGCTCAACCCAACCTACATAATATTTGTAAGTTAATCTTTTGGCGGCGGTGGTGCCAGCACTTCGCGACTGCCGTTATTCTCCAGCGGGCCGACGATACCCGCCATTTCCATCGCTTCGACCATCCGTGCGGCACGATTATAGCCTATTTTCAAGCGTCGCTGGACACCTGAAATAGAAGCCTTACGGGTCTGAGTCACTATCTGTACGGCCTGATCATAAAGCGGATCAGACTCTGAATCACTCTCTACACCCATTCCACCACCGACTTCAGACTCCTCGACGCCCGCCAGAATTTCATCAATATATTGTGGCGGGCCATTGGCTTTCAAATTCTCGACCACATTATGGACTTCGTGATCATCCACAAAAGCGCCATGAATACGGGTGGGCACGGCGGTTCCGGCTGGCATATATAACATGTCACCGTGACCAAGTAATTGCTCAGCGCCCATTTGATCGAGAATGGTGCGGGAATCGACCCGGGAAGAAACCTGGAAGGCAATACGTGCCGGAATGTTTGATTTAATCAGACCGGTCAGCACATCTACCGAAGGCCGCTGAGTGGCCAGAATCAAATGTATACCGGAGGCGCGGGCTTTTTGCGCTAAACGTGCGATCAACTCTTCGACTTTCTTACCCACCAGCATCATCATGTCGGCCAGCTCATCGACCACTACGACGATATATGGCAGGGTTGATAACTCCTGTGCAGGCAGGGCGGAATCTTCGGGATGCAGGGGATCGAGTATCGGCTTACCTGCCGCAATAGCCTCTTTTACCTTACGATTATAACCCGCAATATTACGTACCTTGAGCGCCGCCATTAAGCGATAACGATTATCCATTTCTGCCACACACCAGCGCAGAGCGTTGGCGGCTTCTTTCATATCGGTGACCACCGGGGTGAGCAAATGCGGAATGCCGTCATAGATCGACAGTTCCAGCATTTTCGGATCAATCATGATCAGGCGCACATCATTGGGAGTGGCGTTATACAACATACTCAGAATCATGGCATTCAAGGCCACGGATTTACCGGCTCCGGTAGTCCCGGCGACCAGCAAATGTGGCATGCGCGCCAAATCGGCCACTGCCGGTGTGCCACTAATATCTTTGCCCAGCGCCAGGGTCAATGGGGATTTGGCATCGGCAAATTGTGAGGCTTTTAAGTTATCCAGCAGACGCACAACTTCACGCTGCTCATTCGGAATTTCCAGTCCCACCGTAGTTTTGCCCGGAATGACTTCCACCACACGCACACTGATAGAGGATAATGCACGTGCCAGATCCTTGGCCAGGTTGGTAATCTTGCTGACTTTAACGCCAGGTGCAGGCTGCAATTCATAACGGGTAATCACCGGCCCTGGATGCACGGCCACCACCTGAACTTCTACCCCGAAGTCCATTAACTTCAATTCCACCTGACGGGAAATGGCTTCCAGTGCTTCTTTGGAAAGGCTGTATTTATTCGGGGTTGATTCATCCAGTAAAGACAATGGTGGCAAGGTGTTATCACCCTCGGCAACAAACAGGGGGATCTGTTTTTCCTTCTCCAGCCGACGACTCAGCTTGGTGGCTTTCTCCGGAGTATTGATCACCGGCGGCTTACGCTCAAAATATACCGCCTCTCGGCGCTTTTCTACTTTGATCTTTTTCGCAGCCACCGCCGTCTGTCGCCGTGCCTGCCAGCGTTCAAACAGGTTTCCCAAAGCGTTACGCAAATGCATCAATAAATGAAATAATTTACCTACTAACAATAAGGTCAGTGCGCCAGTGGCATCGATCAATTTTATCCATGAAAGATTTACAAACAGGGTCACACCACTGAGAAACAGCGCTAGCAATAACAGGGTCGCACCCATAATATTAAATGCGCCTTCCATCATTTGGCCCACCAGATCACCGAGAATACCACCGGCATTTACGGGCAATAAACTTACTACTGAATTATCATGCAGACTGGCTAGCCCGCAACCGGCAATCAGAGTCAGAACAAAACCGCCAAAACGCAGCATGAAACCACGAATATCAAATATTGCGTCGGGCTCCTGCTCGCGTCCCTGATAGAGCTGCCAGCCAGCAAAGGCCACCATCAGCGGAAATAGATAGGCGAGATAACCGAACAAGGTCAGAAAAACATCTGCAAACCAGGCCCCGGTAGGCCCGCCAAGATTCGCCACCTGCCCGACCATAGCGGCATTATTGCCCGAGCCGCTGTGCGTCCAGCCGGGATCGACGGGCTGGTAACTGAGCAGGGCGAGAAGGAAATACAGGGCACTAAATCCGAAGATAAACAGCGCGCCTTCACGCAAACCACGACGTAAATGACCGGCCAGTGGTGCGCGAACAACCAGTTTTTGACTTGCCTGGGACATATTCTTAAACCTATTTCTTAGATAAAAGTTCTAAACACTTAATTATATAGAACATTTATATTTTATAATTCGCCATTTTGCAAGCTGAAAAGGCGAATTTCTCCTTCGGAAACATTAATACCGGCAACCAGATCCGGCTCAGCTATCCAGTCCTGCCCGCACAAACGCAAAATATAGGGCACCAGTGCGGCCGATAAAGCCTGTGAAGCGGTGCGGGGTACAGCTCCAGGCATATTGGTCACCCCAAAATGCAGCACGCCTTCCCAAACAAAAGTCGGATATTCATAATTGGTGGGACGGGTGGTTTCGATACAGCCGCCCTGATCCACGGAGATATCCACTATTACGCTGCCTGGACGCATCTGCTTAACCGTCTCCGCATCCACCAGATGCGGGGCTTTTTCACCCGGAATCAGCACCGCACCAATGAGCAAATCCGCCTCACAGACCGCCGCATGAATACTTTGTTTAAACGGATGCAGGGCGGTGACGTTGTGTCCTAAAGCACGCATTTGCTCCAGTTTTTCACGATTAGTATCGAATACAGTCACCTGGGCACCCATGGCCGCCACCAGCGAAGCCGCATTGCCCCCGGCCACCCCAGCTCCCAGAATTACCACATGCCCCCGCTCAGTTGCCGGTACGCCGCCAAGCAAAACACCCCGCCCGCCCTGCGGAAGATGCAATAAATGAGTTCCGGCCTGCACCGCAATACGCCCAGCAATATCACTCATCGGGGCTAATAGTGGCAGGCGACCTTTATCCGTCACCGTTTCAAAGGCCACCGCCGTGAGGCCGATATTTAACAAAGCTTTGGTCAGTGCCGGTTCAGCAGCCAGATGCAAATAAGAAAACAGCAGATGATCAGCGCGCAACAGCGGCCATTCTTCTGGTTGCGGTTCTTTTACTTTTACGATTAACTCGGCCTCGGCATACAGGCTGCTCGCATCCTCAAGAATGTCCACCCCAAAAATACGGTAATCATCATCCTGATAACCACTTAGAACCCCTGCGCCTCGTTGTAGATAAACCTGTTGTCCCTGTCGAACCAGTTCCGCTGCTGCATCGGGAATCAAGGCCACACGACCTTCATGGATTTTAACTTCAGTTGGAATTCCGATTTTCATTTTATTGTTTAACCCTTTAACATTAGTCCCTGTTTGCAAGTACGGCTGAAGCCATACTTACATCAGTAGAGGTTTATCTATTTTCTATTATTTCTGGAGTTTAGCACCATGAGTGAAAGCAAACATTGTCGCCTGTTGATACTGGGTTCAGGACCCGCCGGTTATGCGGCGGCCGTTTATGCGGCGCGTGCCAATCTGAACCCTGTGCTAATCACCGGTATGGAACAGGGTGGCCAGCTCATGACCACCACCGAAGTCGATAACTGGCCCGGTGATCCCGAAGGTCTGCAAGGCCCGGGCCTGATGGATCGTATGCGTCAACATGCCGAACGCTTCGAGACTGAAATTATATTTGATCACATTAACAAGGTTGATTTCAGCAAGCGGCCTTTTATTCTCACAGGTGACAGCAGCAGTTATACCTGCGATGCGCTGATCATTGCCACCGGTGCCTCGGCCATGTATCTGGGTATCGAATCAGAAGAAGCCTTCAAAGGCAAAGGCGTATCCGGCTGCGCCACCTGTGACGGATTTTTCTACCGGGATAAACCCGTGGCTGTGGTTGGTGGCGGTAACACCGCCGTAGAAGAAGCGATTTATCTTTCCAATATTGCCTCGCATGTCACTGTGATTCATCGTCGTGATAAATTCCGCTCAGAAAAGATCCTCGCTGATCAACTGATGGAAAAAGCCAAAAACGGTAACGTCACCATTGAATGGAATGCTGCGGTCGATGAAGTACTCGGTGATGATTCCGGGGTGACCGGGGTACGCATCAAAAACACCCAGGATGAAAGTACTAAAAACATCGATATCCACGGCATCTTCATTGCCATCGGCCACAAACCCAACACCGCTATTTTTGAAGGCCAGCTGGAGATGAATCACGGCTATCTTAAAGTGAAAAGCGGCACCGAAGGCAATGCCACGGCGACCAGTGTTGACGGTGTGTTTGCCGCTGGTGATGTGGCCGATCATATTTATAGACAGGCCATCACCTCCGCCGGTTCCGGTTGTATGGCCGCACTGGACGTTGAACGTTATCTGGATAGTCAGGAATAAATTGGACTCCGCGTAGGCTACGTTACTTTAAAAATAACCGTTCGTCCTGAGCGAAGTCGAAGGAAGCCCTTCGGCGTTGCTCAGGAGAGCCCCTTTGAAGGACAAGCAGATTAAATACTCTACTTACAGCATTTCCACGTTCATGGTTCGACAAGCTCACCACGAACGTAGAAACGCGGAAGCTCACTACGAACGTGGAAACGCAGAAACTCACTACGAACGTGGAAACACAGAAACTCACTACGAACGTGGAAACACAGAAACTCTCCACGAATGTGGAAACGTGCAAGTAACGTAGGATGGGTATGATTTTTGTGCAGCACAGGTACTTCCTTCGGTCGCCCACGCGGAACCTGAAATGCCAATAGATATTTCCATTCACACCAGTCTCGAAGACATTCCAGCAGATCACTGGAATGCACTGGTCGATGCTGACAACCCCTTTGCTCGTCATGAGTTTCTTATCGCCCTTGAACACCATCAGGCTGTTGGCGAAAAATTCGGCTGGCTGCCACAATATATTACCGTTTATGAAAACGATACGCTGCTAGGTGCAGTGCCGATGTATCTTAAAAACAATTCCTACGGCGAGTTTGTCTTTGACTGGGACTGGGCCGATGCCTGGCATCGCAGTGGTCTAGAGTATTATCCCAAGCTGGTGGTGGCCATCCCCTACACCCCGGCGACCGGCCAACGTCTATTATTACGTGATGCCAATGATGAACAAACCGCAAACACTTTAATTAATTCCGCAACAGCGCATGCCCGAAAATTAAACGTCTCGTCCCTGCACTGGCTGTTTACCGATAAACAGGACACACCGCGATTTCAAAAACATGCCGACTATATGTTACGACTGGGCTGCCAGTTTCACTGGCAGAATCAAGATTATAAAAATTTTGATGATTACCTATCCTGTCTCACCTCCAAAAAACGCAAGCTGATCAAGCGTGAACGTCGACAGGTGCGTGATCAGAATATCGAGTTGAAAATCCTGCACGGTAATGAAATCAGTGATGAACAATGGCATATATTTCATGCATTCTATTGCAGCACCTTTGATAAAAAAAGCGGCTATGCCACCTTATCACTCGGATTTTTTCAGGAGATAAGCCAAACTATGGCCAATAATATCGTCCTAATCATGGCAAAGTATCAGGGTGAGTATGTGGCCAGCGCCTTTAACATTCGAGGTAAACATACACTCTATGGCCGCCACTGGGGATGCAGCGAAGACTTTCACAGCCTACATTTTGAAGCCTGCTATTATCAGGGGCTGGAGTACTGTATTAAGCATGGCCTGCATAGCTTTGAACCCGGTGCGCAAGGCGAACACAAGATCAGTCGCGGCTTCCTTCCTACGCCAACCTGGTCAGCCCACTGGATTGCCCATCCGCAATTTCGTCAGGCTATCGATCAATTCCTGGCGCGTGAAACTGTAGGCATACAAGATTATATTGAAAATCTTTCCCTGCGTTCACCGTTTAAATCCTGCGCCAGTTAAGTCTCGCAAACAAACAGGAATCATTCTACACTTGAGCTTATGGACACAGAACATATACTCGGAAAAAGTGACTCGGCAATACAGGTCACCGACTTTGCCAGCTGCCAGTCATTGATCAATGAACTGGCTCAACAGGCAACGAGCAGCCTGCATGTTTTTGATATCAACCTATCCGCTGAACTGTTTAATTCCACCATCTTTATGGATGCATTGCGGCATCTACTTAGCAGTAATAGCCATTCAAGCATTGAAATATTGGTGGCAGATACAGAACGCAGCCGCCGCAATGCACCCCAATTATTCCAGCTGGCCCGCCGCAGTCCCAGCCATGTGCAAATACGTCAGTCTGATCGTGCTTACCATCACGCCTTTGTAGTGGCCGATATCACCGGCTATCTTGATCACCGTATGGGTACCGGCCATGAGGCTGAAGTGAATTTTAATCATCCTGCCCAGGCACGCAGCCTGGTAGGTTTTTTTAAAGATGTATGGAATCGCAGTCCTGTACCGGCAGATGCTCAGGGGCTTAATTTATAAAACTTGCGGCCAGAGCGACTGAAGCCGAACGACTAAAAAAACAATCATGACAAAAGCATCCTCTTTCCATAATGAATTCCCGCTCAACGACGACTTGATTTATCTCAATCATGCGGCGGTATCACCCTGGCCTCAACGTAGTGGTCTTGCGGTTAAGCGTTTTGCTGAAGAGAATGTTCATCAGGGAGCCTATCAATACCCGGAATGGATGAAACAGGAAGTCTGTCTGCGTGAACAGCTTTGCCAGTTACTCAATGCACAAAGTGTTGATGATATTGCCTTACTTAAAAACACATCGGAAGCCTTATCGGTGGTGGCACACGGTTTAGACTGGTCGGCAGGCGACAATATTATTATTAGTGATCAGGAGTTTCCTTCGAATCGCATGGTCTGGGAGTCATTACACTCGCAGGGAGTACAACTGCGCCAGGTTGATCTCACTACGGCAGAATCTCCCGAGCAAGCCCTGATTGCGGCAATCGATTCACAAACCCGACTGCTATCTATCAGCTCGGTTCAATATGCCAGTGGCCTGCGTATGGATCTGGTAAAACTGGGTGAGGCCTGTGCCAGGCATAATGTTCTGTTCTGTGTTGATGCTATTCAAAGTGTTGGCGCATTACAAATTGATGTGCAGGAAATACAGGCAGATTTTGTTATGGCCGATGGTCATAAATGGATGTTGGGGCCGGAAGGGCTGGCTTTTTTTTATAGCCGGATGAGCTCACGGGATCAATTGACGCTGCACCAGTTCGGCTGGCGTATGGCCGAGGATTATCTGAACTTCGATAACCGGGACTGGCAGATTGCGAAAAGTGCCCGTCGCTTTGAATGTGGCAGCCCGAACATGCTCGGTATTTACGCCCTAAGTGCCAGCCTTTCGCTGTTACTTGAAACCGGCATGCATCTGGTTGAACAGCAAATACTGGATAATACTCGGCATTTGTTTGTCGAAATCAAAGCCACAAAAAATTTACAGATTCTTTCTAATACGGATGAAGGCCGCTTTGCCGGAATCGTACTGTTCCAACATACGCGACTTCCTGCACAGCAACTTTATACCGCCTTAATGCAAAAAGGCGTGGTTTGTGCCGCGCGAGGTTCGGGAGTACGATTTTCACCGCATTTTTATACCTCAAAAGAACAAATCAGTGAGGCCATCAATATTGCTGACAGTCTCATTTGATTAATATTTAACCTTCTGTTCTCAAATTCCGTTTTTCTTTGCCAGCGTTCCCATTTCTATTTGATTTTTCTACTAGAATTAAAACAGGCAGCATACTTGCCGATAACATAATTCAATTGACGAATCATCAAACAAGACGCTATGGCCGCTATCAGTATCAGAAAACGCGCACTGAATATGATCACTCGCTGGTTGAATCATGAAACCACGCCGGATCATGATCTTGCCCCCCTGACCAGCTTTGAGCGTCTGTGTTATGAAATCCGTCCCGGTGACGTTATCCTTGTGGAAGGTCGCACTCGCGTATCCGAGGTTATTAAATTAATAACCCAAAGTCCCTGGACGCATTCTGCCCTTTACATTGGCCGCCTCTACGAGCTTGAAGACCGGCCACTACAAAACAAACTGGTCAGCGAATACCGGCTGGACATGGACAAGCCCTATATTATTGAGGCGCTGTTAGGTGAAGGTACCGTGATCTATCCACTAGATAAATATTCAGAGGAGCATTTGCGTATCTGTCGTCCCAAGGGACTATCACCCGAAGATACGCATAAGGTGATCAACTACGCGGTTAAAAGACTGGGTAATGATTATGACATTCGTCAACTACTGGATCTGGCACGTTTCATGTTGCCCTACAGTTTTATTCCCCGTCGCTGGCGTTCCAGCCTGTTCTCACACAACGCTGGTATTCAAACCCGTACCGTCTGCTCCAGTATGATTGGTGAAGCCTTTCAGTCGGTACGTTTTCCTATTCTGCCTTTCGCTGAAAAAACCCAGGATAATAAGATTCATCTTTATCAACGTAACCCGCGTTTGATGACACCACGGGATTTTGATTTTTCTCCTTATTTCGATATCGTTAAATACCCATTTTTCAACCTGGATGATCTTTCCCTTTATCGCCATCTTCCCTGGGCAAACTCGGATATGTATTGCAATAACCCAAATGACTGTTACATCACCGAGACAGGGATGGTGAGCAATAGCGATGCTGGGAACTCATCTCCTCAATCACACTCAAACAAGATAACAACCGCAAAACCGACCAGGCCACAAGGAAAAGCATCATGAGTGAGGAAGTCAAACAACCACGCAACTGGCGACTACGCTGGATTTCAGAACCCCTGTTAACTATTTTTCGGCGCATCACGCCACGCATGTCACAGACTGAACGCGAAGCACTGGATGCCGGTTCAGTCTGGTGGGATGGTGAACTATTCAGTGGTCGGCCTAAATGGAAAAAACTCCGTCAACTTCCTGCACCCCAATTAAGTGCTGAAGAACAGGCCTTTTTAGATGGCCCGGTAGATAAGCTCTGCGACATGCTCAACGACTGGGAGATAACCGAAGAGCGAGAAGATCTACCCCCCGAAGCCTGGGCCTTTATAAAAAGTAGTGGCCTCTTCAGCCTGATCATTCCCAAATCCTACGGTGGACTGGATTACTCAGCCCTTGCCCATTCCGCGATTGTCATGAAGATTGCCACCCGCAGTATTACTGCCGCCGTTTCAGTGATGGTACCTAACTCACTAGGCCCGGCCAAACTATTACTGGAATACGGTACCGAAGAACAAAAAAACCATTATCTTCCACGTCTGGCAACCGGTGAAGAAGTACCCTGCTTTGCCCTGACCAGTCCTCATGCTGGCAGTGATGCCGGTGCCATTCCCGATTACGGTATTGTTTGCCGAGAAGACTTTGGAGGACAAAAAGATGTGCTGGGGATGCGCCTGACCTGGGAAAAACGCTATATTACTTTAGGCCCAGTAGCGACTCTGCTCGGACTTGCATTTAAACTTTATGATCCTGAACAATTACTCAGTGATGAAAAAGATCGTGGCATTACTCTAGCCTTAATCCCCACGGATACTAAAGGTGTGAATATTGGTCGCCGCCATAATCCTCTCAATATTCCTTTTATGACCGGGCCGAATAGCGGCAAAGATGTTTTCGTACCGCTAGACTGGATCATCGGTGGCGAAGAACGCATCGGTCAGGGCTGGCGCATGTTAATGGAGTGTCTGGCCGATGGTCGCGGCATTTCCCTGCCTGCCCTGAGTACCGGTGCAGGTAAACTGGCCGCACGCGGTATCGGAGCCTATGCGCGTATTCGCACCCAGTTCAAATTGCCCATCGGTCGTTTTGAAGGGGTCGAAGAGGCTCTGGCCCGCATCGGTGGTTATACTTATATGATGGATGCAGCACGAACCCTGACTGCCATCGCGCTGGATCGCGGTGAAAAGCCCTCCGTGATCTCGGCGATTGTTAAATACCACCTCACCGAACGCATGCGTAAAGTAGTCAATGATGCGATGGATATCCTCGGTGGTGCCGGCATCTGTCTCGGCCCGCGCAACATTATTGGACGCGCTTATCAGGGCATCCCCATTAGCATCACCGTTGAAGGTGCCAACATACTTACGCGCAGTATGATTATATTCGGTCAGGGTGCCATCCGCAGCCATCCTTATGTGTTTAAAGAAATGGAAGCACTGGGTGAGGAGGATCCTGAACTGTCACTGGAGAAATTTGATCGCGCGCTGTTTGGTCATATTCGCTTCGTCATGATGAATAGCCTACGTACGCTGTTTCATGCTTTAAGCAGTTCCTTCTTTATTTTTGCACCTGGACGCAATCCAACCCGACGCTACTATCAACATCTAACCCGGATGAGCGCGGTTTTTGCTTTACTCACCGATGCTTCCTTAATGACTCTGGGCGGTAGCCTCAAACGTCGGGAAAGTCTTTCCGGCCGTCTTGGAGATATACTCAGTAATTTGTATCTTGCTTCAGCCGTACTTAAACGTTTTGAAGATCAGAGCAACCCGAAATCGGATCGACCACTTTTGCATTGGAGTTGTCAGCATAGTCTGTCTGAAATTCAACTGGCAATAGATGGCCTGCTACAAAATTTTCCCAACCGCCCGGTGGCTTTTTTATTGCGCTGGATGATCTTCCCCTTAGGTCGGCATTTTTCACCGCCATCCGATAAACTCGGCCATCAAATTGCCGAGCAATTATTGATCCCATCTAATTCACGGGATCGTTTAACCGATGGTATATATATCCCCAGCGACGAGAATGAAGCTATCGCCCGGCTCGAAGATGCGCTGGAAAAAGTCATTCGAGCCGATCATGCTGAACGCAAATTGCGCCAGGGACTTCACGATTATAAAATTGATTATCGTGGTCTTGCAGGCATGCTTGAAGAGGCTCTTGAAAAAGGTATTATTAATGAACAGGATGCCGAACTGATTCGTGTTGCCGATGCCGCACGTACCGAAGTCATCCGCGTCGATGATTTCCCCCCTAACCCAGATAACTGAGCAAACAGGAAACTAAGATGGCCGAAACTGACAGCAACAGTGCTGACATTGAAACTGGCAAAAAGAAAAAAGTGGTACGTCGTAAACGTAGCAGTAGTAATGGACGCTCCGTATATATTATTGATGGCAGTCGCACACCGCAACTTAAAGCCCGTAATAAACCTGGCCCTTTTCATGCCGCCGAGCTGGCTATCGGTTGTGGTCGTCCCTTACTGGCACGCCAGCTTTTTGAACCGGACGCTTTCGACGAAGTCATCATGGGCTGCGTCATGCCTGGACCTAATGAAATCAACATCGGTCGAGTCATTAGTCTACGCCTGGGCTGCGGCAAAGATATTCCTGCCTGGACTGTGCAACGCAATTGCGCCTCCGGTATGCAGGCACTGGACTGTGCGGCAAAAAATATCAGCAACGGTCGCGCCGATCTTATTCTCGCCGGTGGCGTTGAAGCTATGAGTCATGCACCTATTTTATTCAGCACCGCAATGGCCGGCTGGTTAGGTGCCTGGATGACCGCAAAGACCCTGCCCCTGCGCTTAAAAACATTGGCTCAACTGCGTCCTGCACATTTTAAACCAGTGATTGGTTTACTGCGCGGACTCACCGATCCGGTGGTTGGACTATCCATGGGACAAACCGCCGAAAATTTGGCTTACCGCTTTAACATCAGTCGTGAAGAAATGGACAGCTATGCAGTACGCAGTCATCAACGTCTGGCTACCGCTATTGAAGAAGGCTGTCTGAGTGAAGTGGAAACCCTCTACGATACACGCGGCAGAATCTATGCTCAGGATGATGGTGTTCGTGCCGATTCTTCGGTGGAAAAACTGGCTAAATTACGTCCCGTTTTTGATCGCCCCTTCGGCGCTGTTACCGCAGGTAACAGCGCCCAGGTCACTGATGGCGCGGCAATGTTAATTTTAGCTAGCGAAGAGGCGGTTAAAAAACATGGGCTCAAGATTCGAGGTGAAATTAAAGCATGTCAGTGGGTCGGATTGGAACCGGAACAAATGGGACTCGGCCCGGTGCATGCCATTACCCCGCTGCTGAAAAAGAAACGGCTAAAGCTCGAGGATATCGACTACTGGGAAATCAATGAAGCTTTTGCCGCCCAGGTTATTGGCTGCCTGCGTGCATGGGAAGATGATGATTACTGTTGTGAACATCTGGGATTGAAAACAGCCTTGGGCACACTCGATCAGGAACGACTTAATATTGATGGTGGCGGTATCAGTCTGGGACATCCGGTGGGAGCCAGTGGTGCACGTATTGTGTTGCATTTACTCTCCGTGTTGGAACGCAAACAGGCCAAACGTGGTATTGCCAGTCTTTGCATTGGCGGTGGTCAGGGTGGGGCTATGTTGATTGAACGGGGTTAATTGAATTGTTCTCCCCTCTTCCCGCTGGGGAGGGGGCGTAATAATATTTTAAATATAAATCATGGATACCAGAATGACAGACGAAACCTACACCCACTGGCAGCTTGAACAGGATGATGAAAACTTTGTCTGGCTGGCTCTGGATAAAGCCGATAGCAATACGAATACGCTGTCTGCAACCGTATTGACCGAGCTGGAAGCTATCCTAAATCACCTGCATCATCATCTCCCCCGTGGACTGGTGATTCGTTCCGCCAAAGAAAATGGTTTTATTGCCGGTGCAGATATAGGCGAATTTACTCACTTTGAAACCCAACATACCGCACTGGAGGCCATTCAGCGCGGTCAGCGTGTTTTCAAATTACTGGAAGATCTCAATTGCACCACCATCGCACTGATTCATGGTTATTGTCTGGGCGGCGGCATGGAACTGGCACTGGCCTGCCACTATCGTGTTGCCGAGGATAACCCCGACACCCGCCTCGGCCTGCCGGAAGTCCGCCTCGGTATTCATCCTGGCTTCGGCGGTACAGTGCGCTCATTGGAAGCCGCCGGTCCACTAACCGCCTTAAATATCATGCTCACCGGTCGCAGTTTTTCAGCTCGGGCAGCAAAAAAAATGCGCCTGGTTGATTATGCGGTGCCTAAACGTCATCTATTCAATGCCGCACGTAGCATCCTGCGTAAACCCTCAAAAAAGAAACCACTGCCCCAATGGTTAAATTTACTTAATCACAAACTGCTACGTCCCTGGATTGCAAAATACATGGTAAAAACTGTGGCTAAAAAAGCCGCGCGTGCTCACTACCCTGCACCCTATGCCCTGATCGATCTCTGGCAGCATTATGCCGATGATCGCGAACAAATGCTGCGTGAAGAAGCCGTGTCTGTTGCCAGTTTACTGGTGGGTAAAACTGCACAAAATCTTATTCGGGTTTTTAAATTGCAGGAAACCTTAAAAAGCCTTGGCCGCACGCTGGATAACAAACCAAAATATGTTCATGTTATCGGTGGCGGAGTCATGGGCGGTGACATCGCAACCTGGTGCACCTTGCAAGGCTATCATGTCAGCATTCAGGATCGTGAACATGAGACTCTGGGACGGGTAATTAAACGTGCGTACATACTTTATAAAAAACGTTTAAAAGTTCCACGTCTGGTGGCCACGACACTGGATAGATTAATGCCTGATCTACCCGGTCATGCACTGGCTCGCGCCGATGTGGTGATCGAAGCCATCTTTGAAGATGCTGAAGTCAAACGACAGCTGTTCCGTGAAATCGAACCACAGATGAAAACTGCTGCCCTGCTCTGCACCAACACCTCCAGTATTCCCCTGGAAGAGCTGGCCGAAGCACTGGAAAAACCGGAACGTCTGGTTGGCCTGCACTTTTTTAATCCGGTTGCCAAAATGCCCCTGATTGAAATTGTCCGCGGTAAAAACAGCAGTGATGAAAATGTGCAACGCGCCAATGCTTTTGCAAAATCTATCAGCCGCCTGCCATTGCCGGTGAGCAGCAGCCCCGGCTTTCTTGTGAACCGCGTCCTCATGCCCTATCTGATCGAAGCGGTGATACTGGCCGAGGAAGGCGTACCGCTAAAAGTTATCGATGATGAAGCGGTTGAATTTGGCATGCCCATGGGACCAATTGAACTGGCCGATACGGTGGGCCTTGATATTTGCCTAAAAGTCGCCGACATTCTTTCACAAAACATGGATATTAACGTTCCCGATAAACTTAAAAACCTGGTTACTCGCGGCAAACTGGGAAAGAAAAGCGGACAGGGTTTTTATACTTTTAAAAAAGGCAAGCCGATAAAAACACCGGCAGACAAAGATTACACCCCGCCAACCGATATTCAGGAACGTCTAATCTTACGCATGGTCAACGAAGTCATTGCCTGTCTGCATGACGGCGTCGTCGAAAATGCCGATCTGGCCGATGCTGGCATTATTTTTGGCACCGGTTTTGCCCCTTTCCGGGGTGGCCCCATGCGCTACCTTCATGATCGCGGCGTACAGCAGGTTCATAAAATGCTGGAACAATTACAACAACGTTATGGTCAGCGCTTTGCCCCCGATGCTGGCTGGCAACAATGGCTTGAAGCCGACATTGATCAGGACAAAAATAATGACTGATCCAACGCAGGATATCATCCCCCCCAAATCCGTTGGTAACCTGCACAACCTGTTACTGGAAAGGATACGGCGCAGCCCCGATGTACTGGCTTATCGTTGTTTTAATACTGAGAAAAACCAGTGGGGTGAATTAAGCTGGCAACAGGTTGCCGATGAAGTGGCCTGCTGGAAAGCCGCACTGGCTGCTGAAGATTTACAGATCGGTGATCGGGTCGCGGTGATGGCACAGAATTGCCCCAAGTGGGTTATGTTTGAACAGGCCGCCCTGTCCTTACAACTGGTTCTCGTCCCCCTCTACGCCAACGATCGGCCTGATAATATTGGCTACATAATGCAAGATGCCGGGATCAAATTAATCCTGATTGAAAATGAAACCCACTGGCAGGTATTATGCGAAACCTATAATAGTATGCAGGGCGTGCAACGTATCATCAGTTTAAAAACAGTCGATAGTGCTCATGACGTGCGACTTAAAAATCTTGCCGATTGGTTACCCACAAAAGGTATACCACTGGAGAAGCTGGACGTCACCAATGATACTCTGGCGACCATCGTCTACACCTCGGGTACTACCGGCAACCCCAAAGGGGTCATGCTCAGTCATGCTAATATACTCTGGAATGCCGATAGTGCCCAACGCTGCGATCATTTTTACACCGACGATGTGTTCCTTTCCTTTCTGCCACTGTCACACATGTTTGAACGTACTGCCGGTTATTACATGCCGATGCAGGTAGGTGCCAGCATTTCTTTCTCCCGTTCCATCGAAAAACTAGCCGAAGACATGTTGTACATCCGCCCAACCATTCTGGTCACCGTGCCTCGAATCTTTGAGCGGGTTTATAACAAGATTCAATTGCAACTGGCAGAAAAGCCGGCCTTTGCCCGCAAGCTTTTTGAGAAAACGGTTGATGTTGGCTGGCAGCGTTTTCTCATTTCACAGGGACGCGCAAGCGGCTCAGCCGCGCAATTACTCTGGCCGCTGCTTGATGCGCTGGTGGCTAAAAAGATCCGCGCCAAATTAGGCGGTCGCCTGCGCCTGGCCGTCTGTGGGGGCGCGGCTTTATCTAATGACATTGCCCGCACCTTCATGGGCCTTGGCATTACCATCACTCAGGGCTACGGGATGACCGAACTTAGCCCAGTGGTATCCACCAATCGGCTTGATGACAATGATCCTTTCAGTGTCGGTCAACCCCTGCCCGAAGTTGAAGCCCGTATTGGTGAGAATGGTGAGTTACTGGTACGCAGTCCCGGTATCATGCTGGGCTATTATAAAAATGAAAAAGCCACAGCGGAAATTATTGATGAAGAAGGCTGGCTGCATACCGGTGATGTGGCTGAAATTCGTGAAGGACGTATCTATATTACTGGACGTTTAAAAGATATTATCGTTCTTTCCAATGGTGAAAAGATCTCCCCCGCCGATATGGAACTGGCTATCAGTACTGATCCGCTATTCGAGCAGGCAATGATCATCGGCGAAGGCCGTTCATTCCTATCCGCCATTGTCGTTATTAATCAGGATAAATGGCTAGCATTGGCACGCAGCTTGTCGCTGGATCCTGAGGACAGTACGAACCTTGATAATGACAAGGTTCAACAGATACTGATGGAACATATTGCCGTTAAACTTGCCCACTTTCCCGGTTATGCCAAACTCTATGCGATCAAGGCAACGCTGGAACCCTGGAGCATCGAAAACGGCCTGATCACCCCCACCATGAAAGTTAAACGCTCACGCGTCGAAGATTACTTTCAGGATACCATTAGCGCCTTTTATGCTGGGCATTGAAACAAAGGAACCCCGTATATATAGCTTCACTTTCCACCCTTTGGGTGCCATGAGGCGAACAGGTACGGCTCATGGCACCAGGAATTAAACCCTGCGAGGTTAAATGCGCAAATAAACCATTGATATTTAAAGTTCATCCATAAATCTGCCGATAAAAGGGAATATTCGTATCTCCGATGGATGGCCGCACGTGTGGAATAGCTTTGTTCAAACACAAATCAGGCGCAGTTCGGCTTCATTCTTTACGTGGACATTATCTGGCCATTGCCGGTATTCTGGCTATTGTCATTCTTAGTGCGGCATTCACTGCCCAAATTTATCTCTCCCGTGCCGAAGCCCAGAACCGTATCAATATCAAGATTCGCAATGAAGTAATCGAATACAGCCGCCAGATCCGTAATGCTATCTGGCAGGCTGAGAATATGCAAAAAGCCTTTCTCCTGAGCCCGTTGCAAAAATATCAGCATGCATTCAATACCCATCTTGAGTCTGCTCTTCGCAATACCTTAGCACTGAAAAAAATATTCTGGGTTCAGCATGTGGGGCTTGAAAGTGATATCAGGCAGCTTCACAGTAATATAAGTACACTGAAACAGGCCTCCACCGAGCTGGCCGGGATACGCAGCCGGGTCGAACGTCTATTCCCGGCAAACCCCATCCTCAAGGAAATCATGTCCGCTGACAACCTGGGCTTCTATACCGCCGCGACTCTGGGCTTGAACGAGGTCAGCAATACCAACATAGATCAGAGCCATATTAAAATCCACGAACTATTCGAAGCATGTCAGCTCGAATGGGTGCGCATGATCAACAATTTCCGCCTCTACCTGTTAAGCCTCTCTGGTATCTTTGGCAATCCGGAAAGCGGACTCCGGATACATGCTAATAATATCAAAATACAGTATCAGCAAATCCGGCACCTGCTGGAAATGCTGAATGAAAAGGAACAGCAGGGACAACTCGGCTTGCAAGGCAGTCAATCATTCCTTGATATGAAACATAGCGCCAGTGAGTGGTGGGCAGCATATAACAAGATGAAAGCGGCACATAAATCTGGTGAATGGCGCGCAGATGTCCCGTTTATAAAAAACACCATCAACCCCCTTTATGACAAAATCTGGAGACACCTGCTATTGCTTGATCGTCATCTGGAAAAATCATTTTCCGAAGATCTAAATAACCTGACCCAGGTCGCCAGAAGTAGCACCTATACGCTTTGGGGACTGGTTATGCTATTGCTACTGGCTATTGCTACCAGTTACTACTACATGCAACGCAAAATTCTGCAGCCTGTGAGCACGGTTACCCGTGCATTGAGATCAGAAAATTGGGGATCAGAAAACTGGGAGCAAGACATTAAAAACCTGCGGTCGGTACAACTGGAGGAAACCCGAGATCTGATCCAGGCGTTTACCGCAACATCACAGAAAATCCTCGATCGCCAGCGTCAACTGGAATACCAGTCTACCCATGATGCGCTCACCCAACTGCCCAATCGCATTCAGCTCAAGAGTCATCTGGAAAAAGAAATCACCCGCCTAAGCCCCGGTAATTTATCCATTGGTCTGCTGTTGCTGGATTTGGATCATTTCAAGGAAATAAACGACACGTTGGGGCATCAACTGGGTGATAAGGTTTTACAGAAAGTCTCAGCACGCCTGCTCAACTGTCTTCGGAAAGCAGACTTCACCGCCCGCCTGGGCGGTGATGAATTTGCTATGCTGTTATCCGGTGCGACGATAAGTTATGCCGAAGAAATTGCCCAGAAGATTGCCCTGGCTCTACAGGAGTCACTGGAAGTTGATCACTTTAATTTACGTATTGGCGGCAGTATTGGCATTGCCATGTACCCTTTGCACGGTGAAGATCCCGACACCTTGATTCGTTGTGCCGATGTCGCGATGTATGAGAGTAAACGACGGGCATGTAACTATATAATATATAATCCGGATCAGGATCCCAACAGCATTAGCCAGCTTTCCCTGATCAATGATTTCCATAATTCCCTTGAGCAAAATAAACTCTGCCTCTTTTACCAGCCAAAGATTAATGTCAAAACAGGCCGGGTCATCGGTTTTGAGGCACTATTGCGCTGGCAACATCCCGAACACGGTTTTATTCCACCGGACGTATTAATTCCGCTGGCTGAAAAAACCGGGATGATAAAAGATCTCACACGTTGGGTTTTAAAAACTGCGATCCAGCAATGCGCTGACTGGATTCAAAATGGTCATGAACTCAATGTTGCTGTCAACCTGTCCGCATGGGATCTCCAGAATCCGCAACTTGCTGATTACATTAAGTCACTTCTTGAAGAATATGCTATTGGCCCACAACACCTGCTCCTGGAAATAACGGAAAGTGCGATGATGGCTGATCCTGAGTATGCAATTGAAACTTTGAATATGCTTGCCGCAATGGAGATCAAACTGGCGGTGGATGACTTTGGCACGGGTTTCTCATCGCTAAGTTACCTTAAAAGGCTACCGATTAACGAATTAAAAATTGATAAATCCTTTGTCATCGATATGAATAATAACGACCACGATGCCATCCTCGTGCGTTCCACTATTGATCTTTCCCATAACCTCGGATTAACGGTTGTTGCTGAGGGTGTGGAAGATCAGGAAATTTGGGATCTACTGGAAATTCTAGGTTGTGATAAATTACAGGGCTACTTTATTTCCAGACCAATGGCGGCTGATCAGGTTGAAGGCTGGCTGCAGAGCTGGATCATCTATCCCACCTTTACCCGCCACCGGGCACTTTTGATGACGGAGGTTTCCTAAAATTCAAATATTCTGACCATGATCTGAAAATATAACAAACTCTTGGAGTTCGGCAAAAAAGCAGGAATATAAGCCGCATTTAAAGCCGCATAATCATTGCCGAATGATACAAAGGGACCAGCAATAGGAAAGGGCTGATTATCTTTATAATCATAACGGGTCATCACCACACCGGTTAAACCGATATCAAGATAAACATTTGCCCAGTCAGGCGTCAGCGGAATCCTGTATTTACCCCCGCCCGCTAAATAATTCGAGTCTTGATTATTACTGTCACGAAAGGTACCACCGGCGATGAAAGGAACCCAGTTACCAATATGATCAAAATCATATTCCAGACCGGGTCCCAGATTAGTCTCATTGTATTTCTGGCTGCGATCAAAATGATAGGAAATACCATTAAAAGCAAAATATAAGTTGCCTGCTAGTAAAATGCCGGGGAAGAGCAAACATACCAGCAGAATTGAAATACGCATAGACACATCCTTTAAGTTTCACTTATAGGATATGTATCGACGTATTGGAATTAAACTAAAGACCCGGATTTATTATTTTTTAACCCAGGTCACAAATATTGACTATATTTCAGCAAGGCTAAGACATGGCGCACAAATTGTGAAGTTTTTATTTGCTTTACTTAGGCTCGGTTTTTATTATTTAAATTCTGGAATTTTTGAATCCAGATACCAGCGTTCTTCTTCCTCATCATAAATCCATTTCTGAGCATCCGTAATAGTACGCACAACCACGCTGGCATCTTTGGTGTATTTAATTTCCACCACCTGCTCAAGGCCTTCCTTGGTCGTGGTTCGACTCAGAATATAATAGCCATTGACCTGAATTTTTTTCAGTTTATCATGGCGCTCGGCTGAAAAATCGCCAGGTTCTTTAAGAAACCCCGTGGCCTTTTCCAAGTCTCCCCAACGGATAGTCTGCTCATACGAGCGCATGGTTGAATCTAAACTTAAACTTTTTTTATTATTCCCGGCACAGCCACTGAGTAATAAAATAAAACTCAACAGTAGTATCGATATTATATTTTTCATTATCCTCATTTCCCCGTAATATTCTATTCTAGATACATTATGTAGTATAAAGATAATTCAGCTTCAAACACAGGCAATACGTTATAATTAATATTATTATGGTTTTCCAGTAATTGGTTTTTATGAGCAAAAATATCTTTTCTCTCGCCCTGGTTCAGCATGAATGCAACCATGATTATCAACAAAATCTTGATTGTAGCATTGCTGGCATTCGTGATGCTGCAGCAAAGGGGGCCCGGTTAATCTTGCTACAGGAACTGCATAGCGCACATTATTTTTGTCAGCAGGAAAATACCGACTATTTTGATCTGGGTGAATCGATCCCCGGCCCCACCACCGATCAACTCGCCAGCATAGCCGCCGAACTGAATATCGTCATCGTGGCCTCGGTGTTTGAAAAACGTGCAACTGGACTTTATCACAACACAGCCGTAGTACTGGAACAGGATGGCTCAATCGCCGGTACCTATCGCAAAATGCATATTCCGGATGATCCCGGATACCACGAAAAATTCTACTTTAGTCCCGGCGATACTGGTTTTACCCCCATACAAACCTCGCTAGGCAAGCTAGGCATCCTAATCTGCTGGGATCAATGGTTCCCCGAGGCAGCGCGTTTAATGGCACTGGCCGGTGCAGAGCTACTCCTCTACCCCACCGCTATTGGCTGGGATGCCATGGATGATACTGAAGAACAACACCGTCAACAAAATGCCTGGCGCACTGTGCAACAGGCACATGCCATCGCCAACGGCATTCCGGTCGCGGCCTGTAATCGTTGTGGCATCGAGTCGGCCGATGATAATGCCAGTCAGATCCATTTCTGGGGAAACAGTTTCATTACCGGGCCACAGGGTGAAATACTGGCGGAAGCGGCTACCGATAAAGCCTGTGTACTCATCACTGAAATCGATCTGTCACGCAGTGAAAATATACGCCGTATCTGGCCCTATTTCCGGGATCGGCGCATTGATGCCTATGCCGATTTAAGCCTGCGTTACCGGGATGACAGTCATGGCTCCTGAAGATGAACAGAAACGTATGGGCAAATATATGCTCATCGGCATGTGGATTCTGCTGGTAGCTCTGTTAACCATGATGTTCGGGAATATTCTGCAGCGTCAGTACAACCCCAATACTCAACTGGCGACCGAGCCGGGTGTAAGCCGGGAAGTCAGCTTAAAACGCAATAAATATGGTCATTATGTCGCCACAGGGATGATTAACGGCGAGCCAGTTATTTTCATGATCGATACCGGTGCCAGTGATATTGCTGTTCCGGCCAGAGTGGCAGACAAACTGGGGCTCGAACGGGGACAAAAAGTTGTTTACCAGACGGCCAAAGGTCCTGCTACTGCTTATGCAACGATTATTACTCAGGTTAGTTTGGGGGACATTCAATTACATAATGTGCGTGCTTCGATCAATCCATATATGAAGAATGAGGAAATATTACTAGGTATGAGCTTTCTTAAACAATTAGAATTTAGCCAGCGCGGTAATGTTCTGACATTACGCCAATATTAACTACCCGTAGGTTCGTCTTCAGGCGAACATCGGCAACTAATTATCCGGTTTAGTGATTCGGTTACTTGTTTTTTTCTGCAATTCACTAAAACTTATTATCATCCAGCCGATAAAGACATTAATCTGACAGATCCAAAAACGAAGGAAACAAGCTCATGAAACAACAGCATTTATCCCTTGCACTATTCGCAGGACTTTCTCTTTCCGCCTTTTCATTTTCTGCTCAGGCTGATTTCATCGGCCTGCAAATTGGCGGTGGTGCCTGGAACCATGATCCTAGTGGGGATTTTCGTTATAAAAGCACCAATACGATCTCTGCCGATCTCAAAGATGATTTACATATGACGGATAAAACGGAAGGATATTACTATATCAGTTTTGAGCACCCAATTCCGCTGCTGCCGAATGTTCGTTTAATGGGCACCAAACTGGAAAACAGTGGCAGCGGTCAACTCAGTAAAGAAATTGTTTTTGATGGTGTTACTTATCCGGTTACAGACACATTGACCAGCACACTCAACCTGAATCAGCTCGATCTGACTTTTTACTGGGAATTACTGGATAATGTTGTCTCTTTCGATGTTGGCCTGAACATTAAAAAGATTGATGGCGAAGCCATTCTTATCGGTGATACCACCGGCACCACCAAGTCCACATTTTCACAAACTATCCCTATGCTCTATCTTATGGCGGGTGTTTCCCCCTGGGAAGGCATCTTCATCGGTGCCGAAGGCAGCATGGTGAAATACAATGGCAGTACCATCAGTGACTTCACCGCCAAAGTTTCTTACACCACCAGTTTTCTACTCGGGGTGGAAGGTGGCTACCGCACCCAGGTTTATACCCTCGATGATCTTGATAACGCCTATGCCGATATGAAGTTTTCCGGGCCCTTCCTCGGAGCTTATCTGAAGTTCTAATTGTAGGTTCGATTTCAATCGAACATGTTCCTGGTTCCCACGCTCCTGCGTGGGAACCCATATCTCGCAATAAACAGTCGCCGTATGCATTCCCACGCAGGAGCATGGGAACGAGGTAAATATTATTCTCTGTGACCTCCGTGTCCCCTGTGGTGAAACAATCTTTTCGGGATTAGCTCACAACACTTTTTTATTCCCCACATTAATCCCCTGCCTCCGGTTTCTAAGGTAGAATACGCGGCTTTAAACCAAGTCCGTTTTCTACACAATGCCTGAATCTGAACATTTAAATCCTCTCCTTCCCCCCGCCCCGTTGGCCGCTGGAAAAATAACCCGCTGGGGACAATTGTATGGCAGCAGCTTTGCGCTGGTCATCGCGCAAATGGCGCAGCAACATGCAGGCCCACTGCTGATTACCACCCCTGATGCCGGCAGTGCGCAACGACTGGAATACGGCATCCGATTTTATCTGGGTAAAAATTCGGTTCCTATTTTGTCATTCCCAGATCGGGAAACCCTGCCCTGGGATCATTTTTCACCTCATCAGGACATTATTTCCGAGCGACTAGCCAGTCTCTACCGTCTGCCCAATCTGGATAAGGGTATTTTGATTGTCCCCACCCCGACGCTCATGCACCGCCTGCCCCCCCGGCAGTTTCTGGACAGCCACGCCCTGCTGCTGGAAACCGGACAGATCCTGGATCTGGAAGTCATGCGTCTGCGCCTGGAAACCAGTGGTTACCACTGCGTATCCACGGTAATGGAACACGGTGAATTTGCGGTACGTGGCAGTCTGCTGGATCTCTATCCCATGGGCAGCCGCGAGGCTTTCCGCATCGAGTTATTCGATGACGAAATAGAAAGCATCCGTATATTCGATCCTGAGACCCAGCGTTCCAGTGATAAAGCCGAACAGATCCGCCTGCTACCAGCACGTGAATTCCCCCTGAACAAAGAGGGTATCAGTCATTTTCGTCAGGCCTTTCGAACTAAATTTACCGGCGAGTCACCCTCAGGTGGGGTGCAAAACTGTCCCCTTTACCGTGACATTAGCAACGGCATGGCCACCCCCGGCATCGAATATTACCTGCCACTGTTTTTTGAGCAGACCGCAAGCCTGTTCGACTATCTGCCGAATAGTACTCTGCTCCTGAACCTGGAAAATATCGAAGCCGCCGCCGAAACTTTTCAGGAAGAAATCAACGAACGCTACGAACAAATGCGCCACGATCAGGAGCGTCCCCTGCTCAGTCCCCACGAGGTTTTTCTGCCAGTCAATGAAGTCTTCGCCGCCTTCAAACGTTATCCCCGAATTGAGCTGCAACACTTCAAATTACTGCCCGAAAGCACGCCCAGCGATAGCATGCAGTTTGCCACCGCCGCCCCACCTGAGCTGCAAATGGACATTCGTGCCAATGTGGAAGCCGGGGATCCGCTTAGCAGCCTGAAAAAATTTTTAAGCGGATTTAAAGGTCGAGTGTTATTTGCCGCCGAAACCAGTGGCCGCCGTGAATACCTGCTCGAATTACTGCATGGCCATGATATTTTCCCTGCCACCATAGATAGTTGGACAGATTTTCTGACTAACGATAATCCACTGGCGATCACTGTTGCGCCACTGGAACAGGGACTGCTGCTAAGTAATCCTGAACTGGCAGTCATTGCCGAACCCCAGTTATTCGGTGCACGGGTGATGCAGCGACGACGACGGCAAAAATCGGTTCGTGATGCCGATAGCATTGTCCGCAATCTGGCCGAACTCACTGTGGGTTCTCCGGTGGTACATGAGGAACATGGTGTCGGTCGCTATCTCGGCCTACAGACACTGGATATCGCCGGTCAGGCCACTGAGTTTCTCACCCTTGAATACGCGGCAAATGACAAGCTGTATGTGCCGGTCAGCTCCCTGCACCTGATCAGCCGCTACACCGGCGCAGATCCTGAACACGCACCCCTGCATCGCCTCGGCAGCGGCCAGTGGGAACGCGCCCGGCGTAAGGCCAGTGAGCGGGTACGCGATGTTGCCGCCGAACTGCTGGACATCTACGCCCGCCGCGAGGCACGCACGGGGTTTAGTTATCCGTTGGACGAAACTCAATATCATGCTTTTGCCGCTGGTTTTCCCTTTGAGGAAACCCCGGATCAGCAAACCTCCATCGACAAAGTACTGGAGAGTATGCGCTCAGATAAGCCTATGGATCACCTGGTCTGCGGGGATGTCGGCTTCGGCAAAACCGAAGTCGCCATGCGCGCCGCCTTTGTCGCGGTACAGGCCGATCGTCAGGTCGCCGTGCTGGTGCCCACCACCCTGCTCACCCGCCAGCACGTGGAAAACTTCCGCGACCGTTTTGCTGACTGGCCGGTACGAATCGAATCCCTGTCACGCTTCAACTCAGCCAAAGAACAAAAACAAATTCTGGCTGAACTGGAAACAGGCCATATCGATATCATTATTGGCACTCACAAGCTGCTGCAAAAAGATCTCAAATACAAAAATCTGGGGCTGGTGATCATCGATGAAGAACATCGTTTTGGCGTGCGCCAGAAAGAAACGTTCAAGGCCATGCGCGCCGAGGTGGATATTCTCACGCTCACCGCCACCCCGATTCCCCGAACGTTGAATATGGCCATGTCCGGACTGCGTGATCTGTCAATTATTGCTACCCCACCGGCCAAACGACTGGCGATCAAAACCTTCGTGACCGAATGGAAATCGGCCTTAATCAAGGAAGCCTGTTTGCGCGAACTCAAACGCGGCGGGCAGGTGTATTTTTTGCACAATGATGTAAAAACCATCGAAAAAGAAGTCTCTAAATTGCAGGAATTACTGCCCGAGGCCCTCATTCGCCACGCCCACGGGCAAATGCGCGAACGCGATCTGGAGCAGGTGATGTCAGATTTCTATCACCAGCGTTTCAATATTCTGGTCTGCTCGACCATCATTGAAACCGGCATCGACATACCCTCAGCCAACACCATTATTATAAACCGCGCCGACCGTTTTGGCCTTGCCCAGCTCTATCAGCTACGTGGCCGGGTCGGTCGGTCTCATCATCGCGCCTATGCCTATCTGATTATTCCCCCACGTAAAACCATCAGTGCTGATGCGCGCAAACGACTGGAGGCCATCGAGTCCATTGAAACCCTGGGTACCGGCTTCACCCTCGCCAGTCACGACATGGAAATCCGTGGAGCCGGTGAATTATTGGGTGATGAGCAAAGCGGACAAATGATCGAAATCGGCTTTACCCTCTACAGTGAATTGCTGGAACGCGCGGTCAAGGCCTTAAAAGAAGGCAAAGAACCCGATCTGGACAAACCCCTGTTCCACGGGGCTGAAATCGATCTGCATGCCCCTGCGTTGATTCCAGAAGACTACCTGCCTGATATTCACGAACGCCTGATCATGTATAAACGTATCGCTAATGCCACCGATAAAGACGCGCTGCGCGAATTACAGGTGGAAATGATCGACCGCTTCGGCATGTTCCCGGAGGCAGTAAAAACCCTGTTCAGCATCACCGAGCTTAAACTCCGCGCCACTCGGCTTGGGATCAAGAAAGTCGACCTGGGCGATTCCGGTGGACGAATTTTGTTCGTTGAACAACCCGATATCGATCCCATGACCATAATCAAGCTGATTCAGGGACAGCCCGATCGCTACAAACTGGATGGCAGCGACAAGCTGCGAATTATCCGAGACCTGCCCGATACACAGACCCGTATGAATGCGGCCAACGGGTTGTTTGATCGATTGCAACCTGAGGGTGTGCGCTGAGATCGCTGTAGGTGCGGCTTCAGCCATGCCTGAACTTAGTACTATAGTCTTATACTCTCAGGCGCTATCTGATATATAATTCGCGGTTAATCTGGGTAAAACAAAAATACACATCAGGGAAATAAAAACATGTTTGAACTCGCTACCTCACGTATCGCCATTATCGGTCTTGGCTATGTTGGCCTGCCACTGGCCGTGGAATTCGGAAAAAAATTCAATTGCCTTGGCTTTGACATCAACAGCAGTCGCGTTACTGAATTAAAGTCCGGTAAGGACAGCACGCTAGAAGTTGAACCTGAGTTGCTAAAAGAAGCTGATAAACTCAGCTTCAGTGATCAAGCCGAGGATCTTAAAGACTGCAATGTCTTCATCGTCACCGTCCCCACGCCTATTGATCAGCATCGCCGCCCGGACTTAAGTCCATTGGAAGGTGCCAGTCGTATGCTAGGGGATATCCTGAAAAAGAACGATGTGGTGATATTTGAATCCACCGTGTATCCCGGCGCATCAGAAGAAGTCTGTGTGCCGATTATGGAAGACATCTCCGGTCTCACCTATAACAAAGATTTCTTCCTTGGCTATAGTCCTGAACGTATTAATCCAGGTGACAAGGAACACCGTGTCACTACCATCAAAAAAGTCACCGCCGGTTCCAACCCGCAAATCGCAGATTATGTAGATAATATTTACAAATCCATCATCACCGCCGGTACGCATAAAGCCAGCAGCATTCGCGTTGCCGAAGCCGCCAAGGTGATTGAAAACACCCAACGTGATTTGAACATTGCTCTGATAAATGAACTGGCACTTATTTTTAATAAGCTCGGCATTGATACCGAAGAAGTGCTGG